>JAXDLH010000273.1:0-2885 GCA_034666705.1 Chloroflexota bacterium | reverse complement strand
TGGATCTCGAACGATCGCCCGCCCCATCGCGACGCGCTGACGCTGTCCGCCCGAGAGATGGCGCGGCAGCCTGTCCAGAAGCGCGTCCAGTCCCAGCACGGAAGAAGCTGCACGAACGCGTTTCTCTATTTCCGCCGTCGGAGCTCTTTTAAGCTTCAGTGAAAAGCCCATGTTGTCCCGGACGGTCATATGCGGGTACAGGGCGTAATTCTGGAAGACCATCGCGACGTCGCGATCCTTGGGGGAGAGCCCCTGGACCGGGCGGTCGCCAATGAAGATCTCGCCCGCGGAGGGGGTTTCGAGGCCCGCGATGAGCCGCAACGCGGTGCTCTTCCCGCAGCCAGAGGGACCGAGCAGCACCAGGAACTCGCGGTCCTGCACGTCGAGCGACAGCTCACGCACCGCGGCGACGTTCCCGAAGCGCTTGCTCACGCCACGCAGCGTCACCCGTGCCACGGCCCGCACGCCCTTTCGCCGCCCGCCTCGATCGGGCCATCGCAACCGAAGTATACGGGCGGGCGCGGCCGGCTAAGCTCGACGCTTCGCTACTCGAGGCGTCGCATGCGCGGTACGAAGAGCAGCACCGCAACACTCGCCAGGGTGAGCGAGCCGCCCATGATCGCCACCGCAAAGGGCGCGCCGGCCCCTTCGGCGATAGCCCCGGCCACGAAGCTCCCCACCGGGATGAAGCCGCGGTCCATCTGGTGAATACCGAACACGCGCCCGCGGTACGCGGAGGGCACGATGAGCTGGATCAACGTGCTATTGGTGGTCTGGTACACCTGGGTGGATATGCCGATGAAGAACAGGACCACCGCGGCGACCAGCGGCCACGGCGTGTGTGAGAACACGACGAGCAGCGTGCCGAAGCTCAGGAGCCCAATCATCATGACGAGCCCTTTGCGGCGGAAGTTCCCGAGGCTGCTGATGGTGAACGCGCCGGTCATCGAGCCCGCGGCTGCGGCGGTCGTCAGCAGCCCCAAGCCCTCCGGGCCGACGACGAGCACATCTTTGGCGAAGACGGGGAGCATGCTTTGATACGGCTGGCCCAGGATGAATGGGATGATGCCCAGCAGCAGAAGCATGAACACCACGGGCTCGCGGCGTAAGTAGTCGACTCCCTCCACCATCGCACTCCACGCCGACGTGACTGGCTTGGCCATCTTGCCGGCTCCTCGGGTCATGCCAAGGATGGCGATGGCGCAAATGCCCGCGGAGGCCGCATTCAGCCAGAGCACGATCGCCGCTCCAGACACAGCGATCAGGAGCCCCGCGATCGCCGGCCCGACCATGCGGGTGACGTTGAACACGTTCGACTGCAGCGCGACCGCATTGCCGATGTCGCTGCGAGGCACGAGGTCGCCGACGATGCTTGCCCGGGCTGGCGAATTCACGGCGTTGATGACGCCGCGAACGAGCAGCCCTATATAGATGTGCCAGATCTCCAGCAGCTCGGCGCTAGCGAGCAGCGCGAGCACAGCCGTGCATAGCATGCTGCTCACCTGGGTGCCGACCATCAGCAAGCGACGGTCAAACCGATCGGCGATCACGCCGCCGGCCATCGCCAACGCGAGTGTCGGAAGCCCA
This sequence comes from Chloroflexota bacterium, assembly GCA_034666705.1. GTDB lineage: Bacteria > Chloroflexota > UBA6077 > UBA6077 > SHYK01 > JAXDLH01. The sequence goes on along the minus strand of JAXDLH010000273.1, from coordinate 1,298 downwards.
CGCATCAGGTTCAGGGTGCCCAGCGCGAGCGGTGAGTCGGTCAGAACCAGCACGATCCAGTTGAGCGCGAGGCTGTCCATCCACTCGCCGGTCTGCGCAACCATCAGCCCTGACCACAGATATCGCCAGTCGCGATAGCGGAGCGAGCTGACGAGCCGCAGCGGGCCAGTCGCCGGCGGCAGCTCCCTACGCTCGACGGGCGACGGCGGGGCGTTCAACGACAGCCTCCAGCAGGGAGTGGCGAGAGCCGTCCGACCCGGCGCCATCGTGGAGGATATCCGCTATTCACGTCTCGCGGAGCGATCCGAGGGATCGAGGCTTGCATCGCGCTCAACCAGGCGCGAGAGTCTTAGCTTCCTGCTCGACGCGGATCTCAGTTACCGCGTTGCGGATGGCCTGCGACGCCGCGGAGTCAATGCGGTCTCCGTGTACGAGGTCGATCGAGCGAATCGGCGTGTACCAGACAGCGAACAACTCGAGTACGCGGCGGCTACGGGCTGTGTGCTGGTCACCTACCACCGCGCCGATTTCCAGGCCCTCCGACGGGCAATGGCGCGCGGAAGGCCGTGTGTGCACGCTGGCATCCTCTGGTGTGCCGAGCGGAGCATTCCCCGACACGCCATCGGCGATCTTGTCCGCGCGATACAAGCGATGGCAGGAGAATACGAGTCGCTATCGGGGATCTGCATGCCGCTCCCCCGGCCGCAGCCCTGACTATCTCAAGCGCTCGCCGGCCACACCCCATCGATGAATACCGCCTCGTCTTCGCCCGTCCATGGTGGCATCGTCACGCCGATCGCCGAGAGGGGCTCGGCGCCCAGTGCCCTGAATTGGAAGTGGGTGCCGAGCGGGATCGTGAGGCAGACGCCGGGCTCGACCGGCACGATCTCCTCGTGGTCGGCGAGCTTGCGCCACATCTCGCCATGGCCGCGCATGACGTACCAGACCTCCTCGACGGTTCGATGGGTGACGGCGCGCGAGGTCTGGCCGGGCGCCAGCTCGAAGTGGGCCATGCCGCCGGCCGCGAGGCCGAGGAGGATGCGCACCGCCGAGCCGTCCGGTGCGGCCACGTCTGGCTGCGTAGGGAGGTGCTTGGTCTCGAAGGTGGTCACGGAGGATGCGCAGCCTGGCTCTTTAGCTTTGCACGTGGATCTTGACGAACGCCATGCCGCCGTAGAACAGGTCCGGCAGTTCCTGGTCGATCTCGATGCGCACGGGCACGAGCTGGTGCGGCCGCCCGGCCGCGGCGTTCTGGTTCGTCGGTGTGGACGCGACTGACGCCATCGAAGCGCTCCCAA
>JAXDLH010000272.1:0-19014 GCA_034666705.1 Chloroflexota bacterium | reverse complement strand
GGCGACCCCGAACCGGTAAGCCCGCCGTGGTGCCCAGGCAGCCTCGGCTTCGGCGAGACCATGGCGTGCAGTATCGACAACCCGGGGCAGATCGTGCCCGTCGCCTTCGCGGCCAGTGCCAACGACCGCGTGCTCATACGCTCTACCGAGACGAGCGGCCCCCTGGTGACGACCATCAGCGTGCTCGATGCGCGCGCGCAACCGGTGTGCAGCGCCGTCACGTCGGGCGAGCTGGAGTGCCAGCTCGGCGCTGCCAGCGGGCTCTATTCGCTGGCGCTCGCGGATAGCACCCAGCAGCGGACGGGGGACTTCTACCTCTATCTGCAGCGGCTGAACAATCCCACCGGCTGCCAGCCCCTTGGCCTGGCGGGTGCGAGTGTGACCGGCGCCATCGACGGCTTTCTGCAGGCCAACTGCTACACCATCACCGTGCAGGGCGGTGAGCGCCTGCGCCTTCAGGTGGCGAAGCTCTCGGGCGACGTGGTCCCGACTGCCGCGGTGTACGCCCCGTCCGGCACGCTGGCGTGCGGGCCGGCGCTGCGCGATGCAGTGGAGTGCGCGCTGCCCGATCCCGGCCGTTACACGGTGCTCGTGGGCGACGGCCCCAGGGCACGGGCACGGCTCGGCAAGTATCAGCTCACCCTAGCGTGCGCCGATGGGATCGAGAGCTGCGGCCCACCCCCGCCGAGCGCGCCGCCGCAACCTTGATGGTGATCGGGCAGGGCGCGCTGCCTCCTTCGCGCGTCAGCAATGGTGAGATGCTGGACAGCGTTCGCCGCATCGCCCTTTGTCGCCCGCCCGTGCTGGATCGTAGCCGAGCTCAACGCTCCGGATTACGCTCGCGACCTCCGGGGCGAGGGGGCGTGAGAACGACGTCGCCACACCGCGCTTCGGGCATGCGATCGGCGCAACGGGCGGGCATTAGCCGGCCGTGGGGTCCTGGATGTCTTGAAGCGCCGCGAGCACGCGCTCGGCGGTGAAGGGGGCGGTGCGGATCCGTGCGCCGACCGCGTCCGCGATGGCGTTGGCGATGGCTGGCGCCACCGGATTGTTGGCGAGCTCGCCCACCGCTTTGGCGCCGAATGGCCCCCAGCCGTTGGCGGACACGTGCAGCACCGTGCGTAGGGGCGGCACGTCGGCCATGGTCGGCAGCTTGTAGTCGCCGAGGGTCACGTTGGCCACTCTGCCGTCGTCGAGGATCAGCTCCTCAGTGAGCGCGTTGCCCAGCCCGAATACGAAGCCCCCGTCGAGCTGGCCCTGGTGCCCGATCGGGTTAATCACCGTTCCGGTCTCCACCACCAGCACCACGTCGACCGGTCGCACCTGGCCGGTTTCCGGGTCAACCTCCACCTCGACCATGTAGGCCCCGTACCCACCCTCCGCGCCGTCGCCATGCCCCAGCTCGGAGCTGTCGTAGGCGCCCGTGGCCTCGACGCCGCCGGCCTGTAGCAGCCGCTCCACCACGTCGTCGAAGGCGACCGCCGGGGCCGCCTCGCCAGCGCGCACAAACCGATCGTCCGTCAGCGTGGTCTCCGCAGCCGGCCAGCCGAGGATGTCAGCCGCCTGCTTTTCCAGGCGCGACTTCATCGCCGTGGCGCCGTCCGCCGTGGCCTGCCCGAGCACGTGCGTCAGGCGGCTCCCGCCGGCGCCGGGATTGGGGGGCGCCTCGCCAGTGTCGCCGTAGCGCACGCGCACCCGGCTCGCTGCAACCCCGAGGGCGGCGGCGCCGACTCGATGCATCATCGTGGCGGAGCCGCCCCCTTGCTCCGGGGCGCCATGCAAAATCTCGACGCCCCCATCGTCCAGCAGGCGGAGCCGGGTGGCTGCGCGACCCGCGCCGGGCCCTTGCCACTTCATTGAAAGGCCCCGCCCGTGATTGGGCGCGAGGGGCTTGCCCCAGTCAGTCTCGCGCCGCAACGTTTCGAGCACCCCCACGGCGCCTGACTGCCGCGCGTTGCCGCCGGCCGCATTGAGCGCCCGGAACTCCAACGGGTCCATGCCCAGCGCGCGGGCGATCTCGTCCACGTGGCTCTCCCCGACGAACATGGTCGTGGAGTTCGACGTCGACCGCATCTGGCCGCCCGGGGCGGTGTTGGTATAGACGGTGAAGCTCTCGGTGCGCTGGTTGGGAATGGCGTAGCCGTCGAGCGCGCTCCCCACCACCAGGGCGGTGCCCGCCTGCGGTCGGCCGGAGGCGTACGCGCCGTCGTGGAAGTAGATGCGCGCCTCGTGGGCGATCATCCGGCCGCTTGCGTCGACCGCGGTCTTGAGGTAGCACGTGGACGCGTGGCGTGGGTTCGCATTGGTCAACTCGTCGGCATAGCTCATGACCGACTTGATCGGCCGGCCGGTCGCCTTGGCCAGGTAGTAGCAGACGAACTCGTCGACGGAGCTGCCCTTGCCGCCGAAGTCGCCCCCGATGAACATGCAGTTCACGACGATTTGCTGAGCCGGCAGGCCGGTGCACCCGGCGAGCGACTCCCGCAGGGCGAAGGCGGCCTTGTTGGTTCCGTACACCTGCACCACGTCGTGCTCGTCGAGCCACACCAGGCAGGCGTGGGGCTCGAGATAGCCCTGGTGCTGCCGGCTCTGGTGGTACACGTGCTCGAAGACGCGGTGGGCGCCCGCGAACAGCGGCGCGAGATCCGCCGCGCCGCGCTGACTCAGACCGTACCCTTGCAGATTCGCGTGCGGCACCGGCGGGCGTTGGCCGCGCGAATAGTGATACGAAGCGATCTCTGGATGGAGCACGGGCGCATCGTCGCGCAGCGCTGCCTCGCCGTCGAACACCGCCGGCAACTCGTCGTACTGCACGGAGATCAACGCGACCGCCGCTTCGGCAGCCTCGACGGTCTCCGCCGCGACCGCCGCGACTCGCTCGCCGACAAAGCGCACCCGCTCATAAGCCAGCACCGGCTGGTCGTACAGGATCTTCCCGAACCGGCGCGGGCCGATGTCGGCGCCCATCAGCACGGCGTGCACGCCCGGCACGGCTTTGGCCTCGGTCGTGTCGATCGATCGAATCAGGGCGTGCGGCACGGGGCTGGTGAGGAACTTGGCCCAGAGGGTGCCAGGCGGCGTGTAGTCCGCCGCGTACGGGGCCGCCCCGGTGACCTTCAAGGCGCCATCAACCCGTGCCTCCGGGGCCTGGAAGAACGGCGCGAGAGCTTCACTCACAATCCCCACCCTATGGCCGCACGACCGCAGCGGCACGCCAGCGACTCGATCAGAAACGCGGTCGTGGCCCGGGAAAGTGAAACCGCGACCGGACCGGGAATCTGAGGTAGCTCCACCGTTTCCCCTCGCCTTACAGGCGCGCACATTCTACATCCCAATTCTCAGTGCGAAGAGCGTTTCCTTCCCTCCTGCTTCTCGAGCCGCTCGCGCGAACGTCGTCACTCGAACTTCCCCCCTTCTCCCAGCCCGTCGCTTGTCGCCGCCCCAGCGTGGCTCGTGCACGACGAAAATTGCCATTCCCATCTTGGCGATGCTGTAAACTGGGCAACCATCATCCGCTCACCAACCGCCCGACCGGGGCCGACCATCATCATGCGGCCCCAGGCCGGCCGCGAGTACCATAGGTTATGGCCATTGGCGATCAGCGCTGTGGCTCAGCCGTGCGCGCGGCCTCGGGGGTTTCCCGTGACGACGGTGACGTATCTGCTCGAGACTGAAGACTACGTCCAATTCAATCTACATGTTCTCGAACGCGTCTTGCGCGAAAAGCGGTATCGCCAGCGCTACGTGAAATCGATGGGTGTGACCGCAATCGCGCTCACGCTGTTCATTGTGTATCTGCATCACGACTTGCCGCATTGGTACGGGCCGGTCCTGTTCTGGGTGCCGATCTACGTGGGGTCGGCGATGCTTCTGTGCTGGGCGCTGTACGGTGGCCTGCGGGTTTCGCGGCGCCACAATGTCACGGCGTCCGTACGGCGGATCTATGGGGCGCCCAGTCCCAATGACTCGCTCGCCCGCACCGTCCATATGACCATTGCCGAGACCGGGGTAGACACGACGAGCCCGCTCAGCTCGTCGCACCTGGCGTGGCAGGCGTTCACCTCAATCGAGCCCACGGCGCATGCCGTGTATCTCTTCACGAGCGCCGCGCACGCGCTCATCGTGCCCAATCGCGCGTTTGCGTCCGTCGAGGCGGCGGCCCGCTTCGTGGAGCTGGCGCGCGGCTATCGCGCGCAGGCGCCGGCAGTCGAGCTGCCGCCAGAGTCGCCGGGGAGTGGACCCGGGGAGAGCAGGGTCGCGACCCCGACTGAGGCCACGCCTCGCGGCCTCCTGGATGAGCTCGTGCGCTGGGGGTGCGGCCTCGCCGGCCTCGCGCTGGTGCTCACGCAGCTCGCGCTCGGTTGGTCAATCCCCGTGGCGCTTGGGCTCGAGGCGATTCGCTACCTGTGCATCATGCCGCTGGCGTTCGCGCTCTACCAGCTCACCCGCCAGCGCAGTTCGCGATGGAGCGCGGCCGTGCTTGGCATCGGCATCGCGAGTTGCCTCCACTGGGTGCTCTTCGATGGGTTGCAGGCGTTCGAGCGGCTCTCGTACGTCGCCGACCAGGGCGGCGTCCACCTTGCCACGCTCGGCTTCGCCGCCTGGATGCTCCTTGCCAGCGATCTCACGCTTCGCGCCGGGGTGGGGCCGCGCGTGCTCGGCCGGTTGGGCGTGCTCGGCGGGGTTGCCCTCGCTATCATGGCCGTGATCGAGCTGGTCGATGGATCAGCAATCGCCCACGGATTTCAACCCGCTAGCTCTGACTGGGGGCTGCAGTTGCGGATTGTCTGGGCAATGCTGAACCTGCTGGCCGGCGCTGCGCTCGTTGGTTGGCTGTTCCTCTGGATGCGAGCGATCGGCGGGCTGCGGAGCGATTCGGGCGAGCGCCGGAGGCTCGATTGGCGCCTCGCGGCCGCGCCCCTGGCGGCCGTACTCGTGACGGCCCCAGCCTTCATGCAGGCGCCGCCAGCGCTGCCCGGGTTCGACCCCACACCGTACGCGGGGACCTTTGATGACTACGACTGCCGCGACTTCACGAGCCAGGCCCAGGCGCAGGCGGTCCTTCGGGCGAATCCGCGCGATCCCAACCAGCTCGAAGCCCGGGAAATGGGGATCGCCTGCTGGGCGAATCCCGGCCCATTCGACTTCGTCCGGGTGGCTACCCGCGACGCCAACGCGCACGAGCCGGTCTATCGGAACCTCGTCGGTCATGGGGTAGTGTATTTGGTGCCCATTGGCCACTTCCTGCCCTGGGAGCTCGCCGACTTACGCGACTATTATGCCGAGCGCTATGGGATCACCGTGGAGGTTCTGCCTCCATTGCTGTTGGTCCCGACCGGGCAGTCGGAGCCAGATATCGTGCACTACGAGGATATTGTGGCGGCGCTGCAGCAGACCTATCCCGAGGCCAGCGACCCCCAAGCAATGGTCATCGCGTTTACCGCGCACCCCATGCGCGTCCATGGCACCGGCCTGCAGATACCGAACGAGTACCATGATCCGGCGCGCCGCGTCGGGCTCGTCTCGGTGAATGGGGCCGTGACGCCGCCCAACTTCAATGTCAACCCGGATTGGGACCTGCTCGAGCTGCGGATCCGCAAGTACACGACGCGCCTCATCGGCGAGATGTACTTCCGCATTCCGCAGAACAGCGACCCCCAGAGCCTGTTTTATGACGCGCTCACGGGCATGCCTGAGCTCGATCGGGTCGACGAGGACATCCGAACCTCGTGAGTGCGGGGTCGGCGAGCTCCGTCCGCAGCCCACGCCGTTGGTCAAACATCACATGGATGCTTAGGATATCTCCGCTGCTTTGTCCAATGTCCCTCCGCGCTTTTACAGCGATAATGGACCCGCACAGTTCGCGCACCGCATCGCCATGGCCTTCTCACTCGAGCTTTTGCACCCATTGAGTTTCGTACGGCCGTGCCATCCGCGACGCTTCAGCGTACAGGGAGAAAGATCACGATGAGTCATGAATTGCGTGTCCAGGCGATTGCCCAGGTCACCGATCGGAAGCCGCTGCCCGCCAAAATCCCCCAGCGCCTCGAAGCGCTGTGGGCCACCGACGTCTTTACGCTGGCCGAGATGCAGGCCCGCCTGCCCAAAGAAATCTTCAAGATGATCCAGAAGACCATTCAAACCAGCGGCAAGCTGGACGTGTCCATTGCGAGTGTCGTCGCTGCTGCCATGAAAGACTGGGCGATCTCCAAGGGAGCGCTGTACTACGCGCACGTCTTCTTCCCCATGACCAACCTCACCGCGGAGAAGCACGACGGCTTTGTTTCGCCCCAGCCCGACGGCACCGTCCTCGCGGAGTTTTCCGGCAAGGCCCTCGTCCAGGGGGAGCCGGACGGGTCGTCGTTCCCCAACGGGGGGCTGCGCTCCACCTTCGAAGCCCGGGGCTACACCGCATGGGACGTCACCAGCCCCGCCTACGTCATGGAGACCGACAACGGTGTGACCCTCTGCATCCCGACGGTCTTTGTGGCCTGGACCGGCGAGGCGCTGGACCAGAAGACCCCCCTCCTGCGCTCCAATGTGGCCATGAGCAACGCTGCGACGCGCCTTTTGAAATTGCTGGGGCATACGGCGGTGGCGCCGGTGAACTCGAGCTGTGGAGCCGAACAGGAATACTTTCTGGTCGATGCCCATTTCGCCCATAACCGTCCCGACCTGCTGCTGACCGGCCGCACCCTCTTTGGCAAACCCGCCGCCAAGGGGCAGCAATTTGACGACCATTACTTTGGCGCGATTCCAGCGCGCGTCCAGGTCTTCATGCAAGACGTCGAGGAGAAGATGTATCGCCTCGGCATCCCCGCGAAGACCCGGCACAACGAAGTGGCGCCGGGGCAGTTTGAGATCGCACCACTCTTCGAAGCCGCGAACGTCGCGAGCGATCACCAGCAACTGACGATGACCCTCCTCAAGATGACGGCCAAGAAGCACGGCTTCGTGTGCCTGCTCCATGAGAAACCCTTTGCCGGCATCAACGGTTCTGGCAAGCACGTGAACTGGTCGGTGGGCAATGCGACCCAGGGCAACCTCTTCGATCCGGGCGACCAGCCCCATGAGAATCTCCAGTTTCTCCTGTTCTGCGGCGCGGTGATTCGCGGCATCCACAAATACGGCCCCCTGATGCGGGCCGTGGTGGCGAGCGCGAGCAACGATCATCGCCTGGGGGCGAACGAAGCTCCCCCCGCAATCATGTCGGTCTACCTGGGCAGCCAGATCGAAGCGTTGTTCGAGCAGATCAAGTCGGGCGAGCCCGGAACCTCCGAATCCGGCGGCATCATGGATCTCGGGGTGGACACCCTCCCCGTGTTTGCCAGGGACGCGGGCGATCGCAACCGCACCTCGCCCTTCGCCTTCACCGGCAATCGGTTCGAGTTTCGCGCCTGCGGATCGGGCATGTCCGTGTCCGGTCCGCTGGTGGCGATGAACACCATCCTGGCGGACTCCCTGCATTGGGTTGCCGACCAGGTGGAGCGCGAACTCGTCGGTGGCGCCGACCTCAGCACGGCCGCGCACACGGTCCTGCAGGGAATTGTGGAGCAGCACGGCAACGTCATCTTTGGCGGCGACGGCTACTCGGAGGAGTGGCACCGGATTGCGGTCGACGAGCGGGGGCTGGCCAACCTCCGGACCTCCGCCGACGCCCTGCCGGTATTGAAGGCCGCATACGTCGAAGAGCTATTCAACCGCCTCGGCGTATTCACGCCCGTCGAGCTGGAGAGCCGCTTCGACGTTTCCGCCGAGCAATACGTGCAGTCGATCGATGTGGAAGCCAAGCTGGTGATCAGCATGGCGAAGACGATCATTTATCCGGCGGCGGTGCGGTACCTGGCTGAGCTCGCCACGGCCATCGAACGGCTCGAGGGCATCGGCATCGCGTTGGAAAAGACGACGGCAGAGAAGGTCGCCGGCCTCGTGCAATCCTTGACGGACACCGTCGGCGAGTTGACTGCGGCCCTGGACCGCCACGACCACGATTCAATCGAAGACCACATGCAGTACTGCGCCCAAACCATTCGCCCCCTGATGGATCAGGTGCGCAGCTATGCCGATGCCCTGGAGGGAGAGGTCGCCGACGATTTCTGGCCGCTCCCGACCTACCAAGAGATGCTGTTTGTGAAGTAGGCGCGAGCTATCAGGCCAGACTCCGCGGTGACTGATCTCACGGCCTGCATCGAGGACGCCGGCTTTGCCGTCGTTGCGCACCGGCTTGACGATGCGCAGGTGACCGAGCTCGTCGAGACCATGTCGAACGCGGTGCGAATGGACGATGTGCGCGTGCCACGCTCCCGTCGCCGCGGAACGGTGTACGCCATGCGCAATTTGCTGGCGATTGAGGCGGTTCGGCGCCTGGCCGGGTCCCAGGCGGTCCTGGGTCTCGTCCGCCCGATCCTCGGCGACGGCGCGTTCCCGGTCCGTGCGATCTACTTCGACAAGACCCGGGATGCGAATTGGAAGGTGCCCTGGCACCAGGACCTCGCCATCGCGGTGCGCGAGCGCCGCGACATCCCGGGATTCGGTCCTTGGTCCGTCAAGGCTGGGGTCGTGCACGTCCAGCCGCCCGCGCCGGTCCTCCAGCAGATGCTCACTGTCCGCGTGCACCTTGATCCCACCGATGAAGCCAACGGACCGCTGCGAGTTCTGCCCGGTAGCCACCGACTCGGCGTCGTGCCTACGGTCGAGATCGGCCGGCTCCACGCCAGCATGGCGGAGGTCACGTGTCTGGTCCCCCGCGGCGCGGCGCTGCTTATGCGCCCGCTGCTGGTGCATGCGTCCTCGGAGGCACGCGACGATGCGCATCGCCGCGTAATTCATGTGGAATATGCAGCAGGCGACCTGCCCGGCGGCCTCGAATGGTGGGAGCACTCGCCCGTCCATGCCTAATCGCGCCACCTCGCTGGGTGCGATCGAGGTCGACCGGTTGGCGGCCGACGTGCCAGTGACCATGACCAACGGTGCTGATCTGGTACCGTATCCGCATGACTCTCACCCCACTGCTCGCGCCAATCAGCATCTTTACCGACGGAGCCTGCCTCGGCAACCCGGGGCCGGGCGGCTATGGCGTGGTCATCCTGGATCACGATGGTCGCCGGCGCGAGCTGGCGGCCGGCTACCGGCTGACGACGAACAATCGCATGGAGCTGCTCGCCGCCATCGTCGGCATCGAGGCGCTCAGCGACGATCGTCCCGCGGCCCTGCACAGCGACTCGCAGTACGTGGTCAAGGCGGTAAGCCTCGGATGGGCGAAGGGCTGGCGCGCGCGCGGTTGGTTGAACGGCCAGGGCAAGGCGATGGCGAATCCCGATCTATGGGCGCGGCTGCTCGACCGCTTAGCTCGCCAGCCGGTCACGTTCCATTGGGTCCGAGGTCATGTGGGCCATGTGGAGAATGAGCGGTGCGACTACCTTACCGTGGCCGCCGCACGCGGCGCCAATCTCCTGGATGACGCCGGGTACGCGGCACCGCCCGGCGGGCGCTACTCGACGAGGTGATGGTGCCTAAGGCGAGCAGTCCCCTCTGAGCGTGACGACCTCGGTACGGCCGCGGGCCTCACGCTCAGGTAGTGTCCCCGGCCGAAGTCACCGCCGCGCCGGCCCGCGTCGTCAGCACCACGACGGCCGCGGCCCCGCTTGGTCGCATCACCACGGAGCCGACGAAGCCATCTGCCAGCCCGGGCACCGTTGCCACTTCCAGGGTGGCGGCCCCGTAGTTGGCCGGGAGACTCACCGGGGCGGTGGCCACTTCGGTGCCCACGTTATTGAGGAACCGCAGGGTGACCGCCTGCGCCGTCACCTCGAGGTTCTGGAACACCAGCACGGTACCGAGGCCCTCCACATGGTTGTAGACGAGCGGCGCCGTGAGCCCGCGTACCCGTACGGAGGCCGGGGTGGAGTCCGGGATCGACAGCCCTTCGGCGAGGATCGCCGTGCCCGTGGCGGCGCTCACCTGCCGGGCTGCGGTTGCGAGCAGCTCGCCGAGGTCCGGGCTGGTGTCGACGACGGCCGCGTAGCTATGCCCATCCTCCAGCCCGGGAACGGTAGCTAGGTCCCAGCTTTGCGCCTGGCCCTCGCGGAGCCCGGCATCGGCGATCACCACGGTGGTCGCGCCGCTGTCCCGATCGGTGAAGGTGAGCCGCGGCACCGCGGGCGTCGCGGTCACGTTCTGCACGGTGATGACCGAGTCGCCGCCATTCGCATTCCGATAGAGCGCCGGCAGGTAGCTCTTGTGGGCCGGGGCGGGCAGATTATTCAGCGCGGCAGCCGCCCCGCCGGGCCCGAAATGGTAGGCGGTGGCGATCACTGGCACGGCTGGCGGGGCGCCGTTGAGCCCGCGCACCTCGATGGATAGCACCCCCGCGGGGGCGCCCATGGCGTCGAGGTCGAGCTCGATCGCGGCGTCGCCCGGCACGGTGAGGATCTGGGAGACGAGCTGGCCATCGGCAGTGAGCGCGCGCGCCTCGATCGGCGTCTCGCCGCCGGTGCTCCGGATCAGGACCCGGCTCGTCCAGCCGGCCGCATCACCACTTGGAGCGTGATACGCGAAGGGGAGGAACACATTGGCCGCCGCGAGCCCGAGGAAGGGGATCGCGGCGACGCTGATCCGATTGGCGCCCGGAGCCTCATGGTACACCACCCCGGAGATCTCGCAGGCTTGCACAGGGCTGTTCGGGGTAAGCACCGCCGCCGCACTGAGCGAGCCGGCAAACCCGTCCGGCAGCCCCAGGTCCGCCGCGCTGATCTGGCGGAAGCCGTTCGCCGGCAGGTCGTACTCGCGGGTGACCACGCTGCTCCGGGAGGCCGCGCCGAGCGGCCGGAGCTCCACCTGAATGGCGAGCGGCGCGTTCGCCTCGTTGTGGACCGCAAGCGTAGAGCTCCAGCCGTTTTGGCCGTTCATGAAGAGCGGCGTCCAGAACTGGCAGTTGGGCACCGGGAAGTCCACGTTCAAGGTGCCGAGGAACTGGCCGGCCAACTCGTCAAACGTGAGGGTGGCCGAACCGGCGATCGCAAAGAGCTCGCGCGGACAGCCGTTGGCCGTCACGGTCCCCGTGAAGCTCTCGGGCACCGCGGCCGCGAGCGCCAGGAGCGTGGGTGGGAGCAACGATCCGGGCAGCCCGACCACGCGGGCGAACTGACCGGCCTTGACCGTGGTGACCGCGGTCGCCCCCTCGCCCGGGCGGGTAGGAGTTGCGATCAGCGGAAAGGTGAGGTCGTTGGCCGTGGGGTTGTAGAACGAGACGAAGGGGAAGGTGCCGCCGACCTTGACGGGGGCGCGCACCTTGCTATCGACGAAGCCGGTGTCGCCGGGCCCCTTTTGCTGGACCTCGAAGGCGTTGGCGTTGGGTGTCTGGCTCCAGCTAAGGGTGGTGGTGCCGAAACCCGAGATCACTACACTCTTGCCATTGCCGCTCCCAAGCCCCACGATCGTGAAGGGAATCGGCGTGAGATTGCCGCCCGGGTCGATTGCGAGCACCTGGAAGGCATAGCTCGCCCGGGGTGTGAGGCCAGTGACCGTCGCCGTGGTGCTCTGCGCCGTGTGCGGGCCCTCGGCGTGGGTGAGGGACTGATTGAACGCCGGCTTCCAACCCGTACAGATATTGACGGACTGCGTGTAGGCGAGGTAGCCCGATGCCTGGCCACCTGCCGTGTCCGCGACGGCCGGGGCCGGGGCTACGAACGAGGCGCCGACCAGCAGCGCCATGAGGGCGACCGACTTCAGCGCTGTGGACCCCTGCCGTACCGAGCGTCGCACGGTCATTGCATTCTCCTCAACGTGGTGGTGTAGTCATCGCAGCTCCGCTCAGTGAGTAACGATCCGCACAGGATGACGGATAGGGAGAAGTAGAAGTCATCCACGCACGCGGGCCGCAAGGCGCGCTCACGATACCCGACCGGGGGCAGCCTGCCCAGGACTGCCAGTCACGATGACCGAACCGTGCGCCTGGCGGCGGCGGCTCCGCGCCGCACGCCAGCGGTCCGGCGCGGCGGAGCCGCGCGGACTGGGGCTCCAGCCGCGTATCAGCGCGGGACGCATGTCGCTCGTGGTGAGCAGATGGGCGTATCCAGGAGGGCAGAGTACGCCCGATACGGGCGGATAGCTCGTAAGGATATCGCTCCGGCGAAGGGAGGTGCGCCTTCGGGGCGGGGCAAGAGCGCCGGTGTCCACGTTGCGTTGGTCATCCAGTTGGCGCGGGTGCCGACATCGGAAGAGGCCGCCGCGATCGAGCAGGTGGTTCGCGGCTGGGACCAGAAAGGCTGGCGCGCCGATCAACGGGGTGTGCTGGCACCACTGTCCGCTCACTGCACGGGCAGCGCGAGTACCTCGACGTGCTCGTCAAGCGCGATCCATTCGAGCGTTGCCGCATCATCTGCCACGCGGTGCACCAGTGCCCGGTCGTCTTCGATCTGGATTACTTCATACCATTCGCGATCGGCGAGGCGACCGACCGGCTCGCCTGCAGCGTTGGCGGCTCTACGGCTTTGCCCGAAAGCGTAGAGATATGATCCGTGCACGAGCATCCGGTCGACCGGCTCGGCGGGATAGGCGCCCACTACGACAGGCCGGGTTGGGTCGTCGAAGTCCGTGATCAGGAACCCACCAGCGCCGATTTGCGCGCCAAGTAGACTATTCGCGGTCGCACGGCCGTCGCTGCATCCCGCGAATGCAAGGCGCGGCGCGCGGAGATTGCCGAGGGCTCAGGTGCGCACGATCGGGTCCGTCGCGCGTGGCGTTGGGTCGGAGCCTACTCCGCCGGCTGCGTCACCTCGGCGGGTTCTTGGCCATCCGCGGCCGCCCCCTCGGGCATGGGCGCCGGGGTGGCCGCGCGTCGTGACCGTCGTGGTGCAGGGGGGGCAGCCTCGGGCGGTGGCTCAGTCTGCACCGGTCGCTTGAACACCAAGCGATAGTTGCGCCCGGCTGGCCGCTCCATCCCCGCCAACTCCCAGCCGTTACGGCCGAGCTCGTTGAGCCATGCAGTGTCAAGCGCGGCGTCGAGAACCTGGTACTCCCATTGCGGCATTCCCGATCCTTTCACATAGCCTTGGTTCTATCAGCTCGGCCGGTACGGCGCACGATGGCACGAGTGGGTCAGTTCCTCCGTACATGGCCTTCGTGCCGGTAGGGAGAGAGGCTTGTCCTCTCCCGCCCGGCGATGGTGGCGCGAGGCCATGCGGCGACGGCCAAGCCCTCGCCCTACCGGCACGACGGAGGCTACGCGCCTTCCGCTCGGCCGCGCCGTATTGTGTTCGCCCGGTGCCGAAGCTGGCAAGTCGGTCGGGTCAGAGTAACCCCTTCACCCGCGCGATCGCCATGGCGGCGTTTACCGTCTCGATGAACGTGCTCCAGCCGTTGAGGCCCCCATTCACGGCGCGCCGGACCGCCGGCCAATCGTTGGCTGCAGCTAATGCCGGCACGTTGTGGTCCGTCAGGTATTTCACGAGGACGCGCGAGGCGACGGCCGGATCGAGGGCCAGATCCGGATCTCCCACCAGGTCGCACCCGAACGTGGCGCCGTACCTCTGGTAATTTGCGCGGCCGGTGAGCTGGACGAAGCCGCGGCCGCAGAAGCGCGCCCCGTCGCCGGGCTGCGTGTTCCCGAGGTCGGCCCGGCCCTCGTACTGCTGCGTGAAATAGGCCTCGTCCCCGTACTCGCGGATTGGGGCGAAGCGCGGTACCTCGACGCGGATCGTAGCCAACACCGCGATGACGGTGGGGATGTCGTAGCAACCGGCCGCCTGCAGCTCCGCCACCAGCCGGGGCCAGTAGATGGTGACGTTCCCACCGGCCTCAGGAAACAGCGTTCCGATCTCGGCAGGCGTGAAGAACGCGCCGACATCGCTCGCCGGGGGCCGGCCGTCGGGATCGACCGTGCGTACGTACTCCATCGCGATCCAGCCCACCGTGCCGTCCGCGGTGCGCACCTCGCCCCACGCACGGCCGTCGGCGTCGATTGCGGAGCTCCCCATCGCCGCCACCCGCGTGTCGGCGCCAAGATCGGGGATGAGAATCGGATCGCTCGTGCTCGGGCCGGCGCGCAGCCGGACTCCCGCCTCCGTGACCCGGTAGGTGGCGGGGGCGGCGGGAGGCGGGGCGATGAGCAACCCCCGGGGGCGGCGCGCCTCGAATAGGTGATCCTGCCAGTACTCGGTCGCGATGTTGGTCTCGCCAGGGCCGGACGGACGCGCCGGGTTGGTCGACTCCCGACAGTCCCACATGCGGCCGCTGCCCGCCCCGACCGCGATGCCGAGGTGGCTCGCGACGCGTCCGTCGGCGCCCGGCGGCTCGATAGGCTCGTAGGTATGCTCGCAGAAGAGCAGGTCGCCCGGCTGCACCTCCGCCCAATCGATGGGGACGCACGCCTGCCGGATCTGCTCGGCTGTGCGGACGGCGGGGGCAAAGGGCAGCCCCGCGTCGCGATAGGTGAGGAGCACAAACAGGGAGCAGTCCAGCGTGGTGGTGCCATCCGGCGGCGGGTCAATGCGGTACGGAATCCCCACCCGCTCCCGCGCCACCGTCAGGATTCGGCTGCGAGCTGCGCCACGCGGGTCGGTCATCGCTCACCCCCACCTCAGGATCGGGAGCCATCCACCTGATTCTCACCCCATCTTCCATGCATGTCCACCATGATCGCCCATCGCGTCTGGTTGACGCGTTGGGCATCATCACGAGTTGCCCTTCTGAACACGTGGATGCCTGCTACAATCGGGCGGTTACCCACCGTAATCTAACGACTCACATCCCGGGGCGTCGGATGGCGGCGATCCACCCACGCTAGATGTGTCGCCGCAGTGATCGCATCCCCGGAGCCACGATCAATGAGAAGGATACTGTGGTCAGAAACGTCGTAGTCGCGCACTTGCGAGCTGGGGTGTCCGAAGAGGAAGTGGACGCCATGATCGGCGCCATGAAAGGGCTCCGCGTGCCAGGGCTGATCCAGCTCACGATTGGGCGCGATCTCGGGTTGCGTGCGGGCAACGCGAATGTCGCGATTGTGTCCGACCTGACTGACGAGGCTGCGTATCTGGCGTATGACGCCGATGCGGAGCACAATCGCGTCCGGCGGGAGCTCGTCGCGCCGATCGTCGAGCGCATCGAGCGATGCCAATTCGAGCTCTAGGTGCGGCCGCCCGGTCTGGGGGCACGCTGATCCGCAGCGGTGTTGGTCAAGGAGGCGAAGCAACCATGGCTGGCAATCTGCTCATTGGCACCTGGCGATTGGTCTCCTGGACGCAAGAGGCAAGCGACGGCCACATCACCTCGCCATTTGGGCCGGATGCCACGGGGTTTCTCACCTACACCGCCGATGGGCACATGGCGGTCATGATCACCCGCGCCAGCCGGCGGCAATTCGCCACGCCCGATCTGCTCGCGGGATCCGTGGAGGAGAAGGTCGGAGCCGCCGAGAGCTATCTCGGCTACGGCGGCACCTACGAGCTCCGCGACCATTCCGTGCTCCACCACGTGACGCACAGTCTCTTCCCGAACTGGGAAGGGACCCACCAGGAACGCCTCATGCAGCTCGAGGGGGACCGGCTCACCCTGAGTACCCGCCCGACCCTCCTCGCCGGCGAGATGCAGACCGCCCACCTTACCTGGCAACGCGCCGGCTCCGCGACCGTGCCACCGAGCTAATCGGTGCGTCCCTGGTGGCCACTACGAAGTTGGGCTGACTTGCCCGCGGCCACTCGACCAGGCCCCGCAAGACGATCAGGTTCATCTCCCCGACCGACGCGCGGCGTATCAGTGGGCTTGAGCCGCCATGGCCTCGATGTCCGCGATGCTCGGCCCATCGAGGCGCAGCGCCCGGTGGGCGTTCCACTCGAGCACCTCGGCTCGCCGATCACCATGGGCATGGTAGGGATCTTCGGCCGCCAGTTGTTGGGCGGCATCGAGGTTCTCGGCCAGAAGCACGTACACGCCGCATGAGCCATCCGTGATAGGCCCGGAGAACAGCATTTTCCCGGCCCGGTGTTGGGCATCGAGCCAGGCCGCGTGCGGCTGCAACCGCGCCTGCCGCTCCTCGTTGGTGCGGATCCGGTGCGAGAGGACCAGGTACCACACCTCAGAATCCCTCTATCACGGCCGACTCCATTTGCGTCTCGCGATGCGGCGGCGGCGTTGGGGGCGGCGTGCGGTGATGCATTGCGCGCCCGGGACGTCGCAACTGCTGCCTCGCCTGCATGAGCTGAGCGTACGCCCGCTCTTCCGCCGTTCGCCCGATGCTCTGCATGAACCGTGCCCGATGATACGGAAGAACGGCATGGGAAAGCACGACCGCTTGCAGGGTCTTAACGGGTGCGTTGCGATGAGCCGCCACGTACATATCCACCGCAGCCTCGGTCGCCAGGTCGCTCAAGGCTCGGTGGGAAGCGCGGGAAAGGCGGCGGGCGGGCGGCGGTGGTGCGTGGCCGCCTCGAACGCCGCCGCGATCCGCAGCAGGGTGGGCTCGCTGAACGGCCGGCCGAGGAAGTCGATCGACACTGGCAGCGCCACCGCCTTCGGCGGCTGGAGGCGGTGCGGATCATACTGCGCTGGGTCGTACACCCGGAGCAGCGTGGGCTCGCCGTCGACCAGCACTACCTGCTCGATCACCTCGGGCGGTAGCCAATCGAGCACCTCGTGGGTCCAGCCGGCCGGCACCGCGACCGTCGGCAGCCCGGCGACGGGGCTCAGCGTCCACGCCGTGGCCGGCCGGTTCCGCACTGCGGGCCACACGGCCGCGCCGAGGATTGGCGCCGGCAGCGTCTTCGTCGGGTAGACCAGCGCGTCGAGCTGATGGTCGGCCATCACCTTCGCCACGATCTGCTGCAGCAGCACCCGCCGAACCACCACCGCGCGCGTGTCGAGGGTGGTGACCGGACTGGTGCGCTTGGAGCCATCGGCCAGGTCGCGCGTGCGGCGCAGGGCGTTCGTGAGCCGCTCATGCGCCGGGTTCGAGATCCCGTCCCCGGGAATCGTGCGGCTCGCCACGACCCGCCCATCCTCGATCGTCCGCAGCGTTTGGGGCGACACAAAGGGAAACGTGTAGTGGGTGGCATTCGCCAGGAGGTCCGCCGTGGACTGCATGGCGGGATCGCCGCGCGCCTGCAGGTAGCGATTCAGCACGTACCGCGCTTCGCCGGTGCTCGAGCCGCTGTTGGTGAGGCTGCGCAGGTCGACGCGGTCGGGGAACCGCGTCGGGTCGGCGGCCATCGCCACCAATTCCTCGATCGTCGGCGGCGTGGTCGTCGTGACGAGCTCCCCATCCTGCACCGTCGTGGTCGTCGTGCTCAGCAGGCCGGGCTCAAGATCGGGCACGAGCGCGCGAATCGCCTCGCCGAAGTCCACGGGGTCCACGATGGTGGCGCCTGCGGCCGCCAGCGTGGCGAACGCTTCGTCGGCGACACGCACCGTGTCGCGGTCCGCCTCGGTGAACACCTCGGCAAAATCGCGGATCACGCCAATGCGGACGCGCCGCAGGCTGGCGTCCTGCGTCTGCGCCTCGTAGCCGCCGGGCGGCATCTGGCCGACGCTCGTCGCGGTAATCGGGTCCTGCGGGTCGTAGCCCGCGATCACGCTGAGGACGCGCGCCGCATCCTCCACGGTGCGGCACATAATCCCCGCCCGGTCGCGCGTGACCATGGCGGGGATGATCCCGGCGCGGCTCACCAGACTGTGCGTCGCGACGACCCCCACCAGGCTATTGTTGGCCGAGGGGTTTCGCACCGACGGCCCCGACTCCTCGCCGAGGGCGCAGTGCACCAGATTCGCGGCCACCGCCGCACCTGACCCGCCGCTCGAGCGCCCGGCGCTGCGCATCGTGTCATACGGGTTGCACGTCGTGCCGCCCGCCGCACTCCGATCGCCCGAGGCGTACTCGCCCATGTTGGCCTTGGCGAGGATGATCGTCCCCGCCTGCCGGAGGCGCGCGACGACCTCGGCGTCGACCGGCGGACGGTCGTTTGCGTAGTTGGCAGCGGCCCCGCTGGTGCTGCGCATATCGCGCGTGTCGAACTCGTCTTTGACGGCGAAGACGATGCCATGGAGCGGCCCCACCAGCCGCCCGGTCGCGGCGAGCTGCGCATCGAGCCACGCGGCCGTCTCCAGCGCGTCCGGCAGCGCCGGGTCGTCGTCCACCGTATCTGTTTTGGACCGCTGGCCGCGCACGTTCAGGGTGATCAGGGCGCTGAGCTGGCCGGCGTTCGCCACCGGCGTGACGGGCCCCAATTGGAGGCCCGTGGCGGGATCGATCGCGCCCTGCACGCCGGCGCCGTTGTAGGCCGCGATCCGCGCGAGGTAGAGCTGCACAAGTTGGGTCGCGGTGAGTTCATGGGCCAGGAATGCGTGGTGCACCTCGGCAATCGTGGCCTCTTCGAGGTGGAATCCCTCCGGGCGCGACCGCGCCGCCGCCTGCGCCGGGCCGTCCGCGATGCTCACTGGAGATCCCAGAGGCGGCTCGGCGTGGCACAGCTCGTGGCGAGCAGGACCAAGCCGGCCAGTTGGAGCGTGATGGCCTTGCGTCGCATCATCTAATTAAAGCCTCAATCGTCAAGTTCCCGCCCGCGATCCGATGTCGTCGGCGTTCGGGTGAGCCGCCAATACGAACTCGACAATTGTCGTGACGTCCGTCGGAAAGGCGAGCGTGGTATCGACGACGAGGGAGGGAATCGATAGCTCCAGCGGTTGTGCGAACGGACGGTACCAGGCTTCGAGCCCTTCCGCGCGGATCGCACCCAGCACCTCAAAGTCGAAATGCACCGGATGGCGCTCGCCGCGCCACGCGCGAGCCTCATATCGCTCCAGAGCCACCGTCATTGGCGCATGACAGTGGATGAGGGTGGCGCGAGAGTGGTCGATGAGCGGCGCGAGTTTGGCTTCGTGCAACCCGCGATAGAAGTTCCCCTCGAACACGAGCCCCACGTCGGATGCCAGCATGTCGGCTGCGAGGTGGAACAGTAGCT
The DNA here is from genome assembly GCA_034666705.1 of Chloroflexota bacterium. Classification (GTDB taxonomy): domain Bacteria; phylum Chloroflexota; class UBA6077; order UBA6077; family SHYK01; genus JAXDLH01. The sequence continues at coordinate 64 of JAXDLH010000272.1, read as the reverse complement.
CATAGGTGGCCCGACCGATGGTTTGTGACTCCCTCCGTGAGCCCGGCTGCAACGCGTCGCCCAG
>JAXDLH010000271.1:0-2508 GCA_034666705.1 Chloroflexota bacterium | reverse complement strand
CCGGCGGGCCTTCCAGGCGCGCGTGCGGCAGCAGCTGGTACCGGGAACGTACCGGGCGCCGGTGTTCGTCGACTACCAGTTCGCGGACGAGGTCACGCTGCCCAAGGAGGCGGCCGTGGACCGGCTCCTCCACGCGCCGATGAAGGTCGAGATCCCGAGCGACGGAAGGATGCATCTCAGCCTCGAGGGGGCCAATGGTTGGGGCTACCACTCCTTCAACTGCACCCCCGAGGCGATGCACGGGGGCCTATGGGCGTTCCTCGCATCGACCTTCGTGAGCAGCGATCCCGTCAACGACGGCGGCTGGTTCGCGATCGACTTCCAGCTTCCGCCGGGCACGTGGGCGAATCCCGACCACTACATGACCTCCCATTCCGAGAGCTGGTTCATCCTGACGCCGGCGTGCAACGCGCTGGCTCTACCGCTGAGCCGCGCGAACTTCTCGCGCGGCTACATCGAGGAGATGGTCGCCGGATGGGGCGACGGGAACATGATGCAGGGAGGCGCTCTGAGCGACATCGGCGAGGGCACCGCGATCTGCAACATGGAGATGTGTTGCACCGGCGCCGGGGCCGGTTTCGCCCAAGATGGCCTGGATCACGCTTCCTGTGCCTGGTTTCCCGCCGTCGACATGGGAGCCGTCGAAGACTGGGAAGCCACGGAGCCACTGGTGTACCTCGGCCGGACGATCAAGGAAGACAGCGCGGGCATGGGCAGGCAGCGGGGCGGCCTGGGCTTCGAGTCGCTGCGCATGGTGTGGACCGACCGGCTGCTGCTCCAGAACGTCAGCGATGGAGCCGTGTTCTGCAACGTCGGCCTGTATGGCGGCTACCCGTCGGGTTCCGGCTATCGGCATCTGTCCAAGAGCAACAACCTCGAGGAGCTGTTCGCGTCCCGCTCCCCATATCCGACCGCCGACTGGGAGCAGGCCTCGCTCGCCGGGGAGGAGATCCTCGACAATCGCGGCGTCACCCTGTTGACCGAGTTCGAGCGCCACGACCTCTACCTCGCGATCATCAAGGGCGGCCCCGGCGTCGGCGATCCGCTCGAACGGGTTCCCCAAGCCGTGGAGGCCGACCTGAGCTCCGGTCACCTGTCGACCCGAGCCGCAACCGAGGTGTACGGGGTCGTCGCGGAGGATGCACAGGCGACCGCGGCGCAACGGGAGCAGCTGCGTGAGACGCGACGAGCACGGGCGGTCCCGGTGCGCGAGTGGATGACCGTTCAGCGCGAGCGGATTCTGCGGCGGGAGTTCGCCGAGCCGGTCGTGGAGATGTACCGCTCCTCCATGCAGCTATCCGACGAATGGGCCGCGGAATACCGTGAGTTCTGGGCTCTCGACGAGCAGTTCGAGTTCTAGATGACGTCGTACGACCGCAAGACGCTGGAAGAGCTGTTCGAGGGCCGGCTCCCGGCCGATCAGCTCAACGCCATGCGTTCCGCGCACAAGGATCCGGCGCGGTTCGAGCAGATGATGGAGATTCATGCCGCGCGGCTCCGCTGGCCCGAGCGGCTGCTGCTGCCACTGGGCGAAAGCCTGTACATCGTCGAAACGACTTCAGGCGAGCGCGTCGTGTACTGCGAGTGCCGGCACGATTTCGGCGACTACCGCGTCAACTGGAAGCTCTCGGCCCTGATCTTCGTCAGGGACACGGACGCGCTGATGCAGGAGGTCTACTCCGCGTCGTCGAGCGCCGACCCGGACTGGATGGAGCTCCGGGAGTTCTACTGTCCCGGGTGCCTGCGCCAGCTCGAGGTCGAGGCGGTGCCCCCCGGCTACCCCGTGGTCTTCGATTTCGAGCCCGATCTGGAGACGTTCTACGACGAGTGGCTCGGGACCCCGCTGGCCGACAGCGGGTAACCGCGGTCCGCGACAGGGTCGCCATCGTCACCGGTGCCGCGCAGGCTGTGCCGGGTTGGGCCGCCTACGTCGACGGCGGCTACGCCGCGGCCTAGGCCGCTTGCAGGCCGCTTCTACGGCCCAGATTAAAAAGTGACGTCGCTCTCTTGACTTCGGCCGGGAAGCCAATATGATCGCCGACTTGGAAGGGCTGGCCGAACCGTTTTTTGCACGGGCTCGGTCTCGCCCCTGGCCCTGTCCTGCCAGAAGGAGGCAAGTGATGAAACGCGTGGGAATCTGCGTGTTGCTCGTCCTACCCATGTTGTTGGCGGCCTGCGGTTCCGATGACGGCTCAGGTGGCGGTGGGTCCGGAGGAGGCGCCGGCGGCGGCGGGGCAAAGGATCTACAGGTGACGTGGACCTACTACGGCCCGGAGAACGACGGGGCCTATAACACGGCGAACATCGTGAGTGCCGAGGCCGCCGATCAGATGCCTGGCGTGACGGTGGACCAGGTGTTCAACATTCCGTACTCGCAGCAGGCCAGCCAGATCATCAAGCAGGCGATCGCCGGCGGTTCGAACGCGGTCGTCGACACTGCCGGCCTCGCAAATCTTCTTACGGATGTCTGCAAGCAGGCACCGCAGGTGGCCTGCTTGGCGGCGGCCG
>JAXDLH010000270.1:0-3930 GCA_034666705.1 Chloroflexota bacterium | reverse complement strand
CGGGTCCCACGGCCACGGGAAGTGGGCGAGACTTTTTCGGTGATCCCCGCTTTGTCCACGCACAGGCCGGCATGGCAACCTTTAGCGAGGTGTCATTTCGGAATGGCTCGGCGCCATTTGTTTCGTTGACGTCGCCACGGATGTCTGGCGGCGGGGTGACGATTGCCGAGCTTGATTTGCGCTTTGTCGGGGAAGTGCTCGATGCCGCGAATCAAACGATTGGCGGAGACGCCTACGTTGTGGATGACCACGGGCAATTGATCGCTCACGCGGACCTGGCGCGCGTCCTCCGGCACACAGATCTGAAGCCGCTGCACCAGGTTCAAGAGGCACTCGCCGCCCAGGCGCTTGGCACCGACTCGAAGCGCCACACGTCTGTCTCGAGAAATGCGGGCGGTGAGCCAGTTCTGAGCTCATTTCAGACCATGCCGCGGACGGGATGGTCGGTATTCGTCGAGCAGCCCCTGGACGAGGCCTTCGCACCAGCCTATGAGTCACTCCGACGCACGGCGTACCTCCTCGCCCTGGGCCTCATTGTCTCCATTCTCATCAGCCTTGCGCTTGCCCGGGGCATGGTGGCGCCAATTTGGCGGCTGCGGATCGCGGCGGCACGAATCGGCGATGGCGCGTTCGACCAACGGATCGAGGTGCACACCGGCGATGAGCTGGAGGCGCTGGCGGGTGAGTTCAACCGCATGAGTCAACGGCTGCAGGAGTCGCACAACACCCTCGAGCAGCGGGTTGAAGAGCGGACTCATGACCTGGCCGCAGCGAAGGCGACCATCGAGGCGCAAGCGACGCAATTGACCGATTGGAATCGAACGCTCGAGGCGCGCGTGGTCGAGGAGGTGGATAAGAACGAGCGGCTCGACCGGCTGCGCCGCTTCCTCACGCCGCAGCTTGCGGACATCGTAGTCGAGGAGGATGAGCGCGCGCTCGAGAGCCACCGGCGCGACATTACAGTGGTCTTTACCGACCTGCGCGGCTTTACCGAGTTCGCCGAGCAAGCGGAGCCGGAAGAGGTAATGCGCGTGTTGCACGAGTACCACGAGGTGATGGGCGAGCTGGTCTTTCGCTACGAGGGCACCCTCGAACGATTCGCCGGCGATGGGCTCATGGTCTTCTTCAACGACCCCCTCCCCTGCCCCGATCCCGCACAGCGCGCGGTGCGTATGGCGCTCGAGATGCGCGAGCGGGTCCGGCTGCTGGAGCAATCCTGGCAGCGCCGCGGCTACCAGCTTGGCTTTGGCGTCGGCATCGCCATGGGTTATGCAACCCTCGGCAAGATCGGCTTCGAGGGGCGCTACGATTACGGCGCGATCGGCAGCGTGACGAACCTGGCCTCGCGCCTCTGCGACGAAGCCGCGTCCGGCCAGATCCTCATCGGCCAACGCGTCTTCGGCGAGGTCGAGGACCTGGTGGAGATCGAACCATTGTCACCGCTCGCCCTCAAAGGATTCAGCCGCCCCGTCCCAGCCTACAACGTCCTCGCACTCGCCCGAGTGCCCGAGCTGGAACCCGCCGCCTTGCCCACGGCATAGTCGGGACGGATTTCTCGGCGCATTTGACTCGGCCCGCCTCGCGCCATAGACTGGCCAGTATCCTGCGGGTACGCATGTGCGCTCGCCAACGTTGCCCCCCAGGATGCATCGGAGGAGTTATGGCACTCGAAGCGGCTGCCGATACCACCTGGAAGGGATTCTCGACTGCCGAACGCGACCGCCGCTGGGACGCGGTGCGCGCAAATGCGGCCGCGGCGGGGTTGGACTGCGTGTTCGTGCCGCTCGGCCTCGACGCCCACAATTTCCACCTCTCGCTCGAGCAGGTGCGGGGCAATCGATCCGACGGCCGCTACCTCACGATGATGGAGAACGCCTCGATCGTGCTGCCCACCGATGGGCGAGAGCCGATCGTGGTGAACGACCGCGGCGCCGGCAATAACTGGATCAGCAATGCGCGCGGCACGGGATCCGGCGGGGACCGCGGGGCGTGGGCGGAGCCGATGGCGCAGGCGCTGCTCGATCTCGGCATGGAGCGTGCGCGGATCGGCGTGACGGGCCTCAGCCGGGGCAAGGTGACGCACGGCCGGGCCCAGCAGGGCGCCGTGAACCACAGCTCGTACGTCCACGTGCAGCGTCGCCTGCCAGACGCCACCTTCGTCGACGCGACCAATGTGGTCGGCTTCGCGCGGTACGTCAAGAGTGACGAGGAGGTCGAGGCGCTGCGGCGCGGCGCTGAGATCGCGGCCGCCGGTATCGACGAGATGGTGCGCGTGGCGCGGCCGGGGGTACCGGAGGTGGTGCTCTACGCCAAGGTCATGCGCCGCATGCTGGAGCTGGGCAGCGAGTACTACCCGATGGCCCTGAACTCCAGCGAGCTCGAGACCTTCAGCTATCGACACGAAGACCCGATGCTCGGTCGCACGATCGGCGCCAACTGGCTCCTCACCAATGAGGTGGATGCGATCTGGGGCGGCATGGTTGCGCAGGAGATGCAGCCCATCCTGGTCGCCAGCCCGGTCCCCGAGCGCTACAAGCCCGTGATCGACCTTCAGCGCCAGGTGTTCCTGGACGGCCTGAAGTACATGACGCCCGGACGCGAGTTCGCCGACATGATCGATTGGACGAATGGCTATGGCGAAAAGCTCGGCATGAAGACGGACATCCTCATGCACGGCCGAGGCTACGGCGACGACGGCCCGCTTCTCACCCCGAGCGATCGCGGCGACAACAGTCGGGACGTGCGAATCGAGAAGGGCAACGTGTGGGTCTGGAAGCCGACGGCCTTCAGCGCCGACGGCAAGACCTCGTTTAGCTGGGGCGGCTGCGTCCTTGTCACGGAAAACGGCGGCGTGCCGCTCGTCCAGCGCGAGATCGGCATGGCCCTCGCCCAGGATGGAGGCAACTGATGGAACCGACGATGGAGGCGCTGCAGCCGATCATGGAAGCGCGGCCGAAGCCGGCCCAGCGCACGACGGTCTGGGTCTGGACCGGCTACTCGGTGGCCGAGCGGGACCGCCGTTGGAACGCGGTGCGCGAGCGCGGTCGCGAGGCCGGCTTCGACTGCATCTTCGTGCCGATCGGCAACGGCATCGACGCGCGCTACCTCACGCAACTCAAGAACTCGGCCGTGATCATGTCGACCGACGGGCGCGAGCCGATCGTCGTGGCCGACCGCGGCTCGACGAACGACTGGGTGCAGAATCCCAAGTTCACCGTCCGCGCCTGGGGGCAGCCGATGGCCGAAGCGCTGCAAGAGGCGGGCATGGAGCGCGCCCGCATCGGCGTGGTCGGCCTCCTCGGCGGCAAGCTGAGCCACGTGCGGCTGCCCGACGGCACCGTGAACCACACCGCATTCAGCCAGGTGCAGGAGGCGCTGCCGAACGCGACGTTCGAGGACGCGACGGACGTGGTCGGTATGGTGCGTTACGTGAAGAGCGCCGAGGAGATCGACTGCCTGCGGCACGCGACCCGCATGGCCGAGGCCGGCGTGGACGAGCTGGTGGAGATGGCGCGCCCCGGCGCGGATGCCGCAGTCGTCTACGCGGCCGTGACGGAGCGGCTGCTCACCATGGGCAGCGAATGGTATCCGCTGGCGCTCACGATCGGGCAGATCGGCGAGCCGGAGCGGCGCTATACCAATCCCCCACTGGGCATGCGCTTCAAAGCCAACGACCTGATCGGGAACGAGGTCAGCGCCGTATGGGGCACCCAGGTTGCCCAGGCAGATCAGCCGATCGTGCTGGGCCCGATCTCCGAGGCGTGGAAGGCGGCAATCGAGCTCCAGCGCGAGGCCTACGAGACGGGATTGGCGGCAATGAAGCCGGGCGTGACGTTCGCGGAATTCATCGACCGGATTCGCGGTATCAAGCGCGGCGAGTTGAGCACCACGGTGCTGCTGCACGGACGCGGCGCCGGCGATGACGGGCCA
>JAXDLH010000269.1:0-9127 GCA_034666705.1 Chloroflexota bacterium | reverse complement strand
GAGCTGCGAGCTGCACGAGGTCCGGAGGGCGTACGCCGGGCATCACCTGCTGGATGGATTCGCCTTGATGGATCACGCGCCGCTCGCCGCCGTCCACCGATTCGAGCGTCACCGTGGGCGCTTGCGTGCCCGAGTCGAACGAATGGGCCCAGTAGCTGCCATTGGGGGAGAACACCGCCCCGTGAAATCCGGGCGGCGAATCACGGGCATCCGTGGTCGCATACCGTGGCACGTTCGCATCGAGCGATACCGACCACACGTAGCGCGTGAGCGGGCTGGAGCCCGGTGCGGTGTAGTACGCCCGGCGTCGCTCCGCATCCACGTGCAAGAGACGCTCGACTGGCCGCTCACCGCTCGTGAGATCACAGAGCTCGGAGCCGTCAGGGTCGTGGAGGCTGAGTTGACGGTAGCCGCTGCCTTCCGAGGACCAGGTGAAGGTCTCCGTCTCGCCAACGAAGCGCAGATCATGATGCAGGTTCACCCACGGCCGCGTCGCCTCGACCAGCAGCAGCGTGCGGGTGCCCTGCGACACGTCGTAGCGCCACAACTCCAGGCGCTGCTGATCACGCTGCTCGAGCTGCACGAACAGGCGCCCCAGCGGGCTCCAATCGACGCGCGCCAGGTACACCTCCGGGTCGGGACCCAGATCGAGCCAGGTGGTCACACCGCCGTCGATACCCACGACGCCGAGGCGGACGCGCGCGTTCGGGCCACCGGCGAATGGATAGCGATGGTGCTCAACCCGCCACTGCGGCTCCCCCTGATGGACAATAGGATAGTCGGGGATACTCCCCTCGTCGACGTGTGCATAGGCGACGCGCTCACCGCGCGGGTCGATCCAGAACCCCTCGTCGCGCCCCATCTCCTCCTGAGCAATGAACTCCGCGAGGCCATTCGCGATCGTCTCGCTGGAGCTGGACGTGAGCTGGAGGGTCTCGCCAGTCGCGAGGTCCGTGCGCCACAGCTCGCGGCCCCGTACGCAGACCACGCGCGTCCCGTCGGGCGTGAGCCGTGCGTCGGCGGCTGGCTCGTCGGACGGCGCCACGAGCTGCAACGACTCGCCACCACTAGACGTTACGTAAAGCTTGCCGTTGATCGGCACGAGGATGCGGTCGGCGTCCTTCGCCCAGGCGTAGTGGGTAATGCCGCCTTCGCGAAGGCGCTGCCGCTCGCGCCGCAGCGCCTCCTCGGGATTCACATTTTCGTCAGTTGTGCCGCCGCCGGGAGGCTGCGCGAGGATGCGTCGCTCGCCGGTCTCCACGTCGAGCGCCCAGAGATCACGGGCTAGATCGCCGCGGTCACTGAAGAGGTAGGTGAGGAGCCGTGAGTCCGGGGAGAACGCGAGGCTGCCGGGAACAACTGTCCCGGGGCGCGGGTACCGCGCGAGCGCGTCGAGATCGAGCTGCCACGGAGAACGGGTAGATTCAGACACGGCGTATTATAGGTCTGCCCCCAATTGCGCACCGCCCACTCCCCTCTGGAGCGTTGCCGAGCATGAAGATCGATGGCTGCTGAGCACCCGCGCCGAGCCTCCGGCGGCGACGCGCTGCGCACGCGCGCCGAGCGTACGAATTTCCAGGAAACGTCGCTGCACGCGGACGTCGTGGCGTTCGTGCGGGCGTTGCGGCGTGCCGCCCCGGATCTGGTAAGGGTTACCTCGATGGGGCGCTCTGCCGAGGGGCGCGACATCCCCGTCGTCGCGCTCTCAGCCCATGGTGCGTTTACCCCTGCCGTCGCCCGCCAGATCGGCCTGCCGATCATCATGGTCGTCGCGAACATTCACGCAGGGGAGGTAGAGGGGAAGGAAGCACTTCTCGCGTTGATGCGCGAGATGACCGGCGGCGCGCTCCGCTCGCTGCTCGACCAGGCGACCTATGTTTTCGTCCCCATCCTCAACCCGGATGGCAACGACCGCATCTCGACGGAGAACCGCAAGCTCGACCTCGTCGCGCTCGAGGGACAGATCGGCCCGCCCGGCGGGGTCGGGACCCGGAATACGGGCGAGGGGTGGAACCTCAACCGCGACTACATGAAACAAGAGGCGATCGAGTCCAACCACCTCGCCCGCCTCTACACCACGTGGTGGCCGCATGTGTACGTCGACTGCCACACGACCGACGGCTCGATCCACGCGTACGATTTGACGTTCGACACCGCGCATACGCCGGCGAGTGGACACCCCGGTCCAATCGAGTACGTCCGCCAGCAACTCCTGCCGGCCGTCGCTCAAGCCGTGTGGGAGAACCACGCGCATCGCGGGTTCTTCTACGGCAACTACCGCAACCAGGATGATCCGCGCAGCGGCTGGGAGACGTATCCGGGCTTGCCGCGTTTTGGCAGCCACTACCGCGGCCTCACCGGCCGCCTCGACATCCTCCTGGAGACCTACTCGTACATCGACTTTCCGGCACGTGTGGACACGATCCATGCATTCCTGCTCGAGATTTTTCGCTACGTGGCGACCCATGGCGACGAGGTCATGGCGATCGCGGCGGCGGCGGAGCAGGACACCGTGGCCCGCGGGGCAGCCCCACAGCCCGACGACGTCGTCGGGATCAACTATGGTGTCGCGCGGCGCGGCGCCGATGGCAGCCTCACGTTCGACTACCCGACGTACCCGCTCGGGGAAGCCGAGATCGTCGCATACGACCTCCCCTCAATCCGCGCGCGGCGCATCCCCGGTCGTCGGCTGGAACACTATCGCGCGCCGTTCCTGGCGCGTTTCATCCCCACGGTGGCCGTACCTCGGCCCTGGGCGTATCTCGTAACCGCGCCCGGGATCGCGCGTAAGCTGCAACAGCATGGCGTTGGCTATAGCGAGCTGGCCGCCGGTACGACCGTCGAGGTCGAGAGCTACGTGGTCGTCGGCTTCGAGAAGACGCACAGCCCGGACATCTGCACCGGTATCGAGCGGTTCGAGACCGTCTTGACCACGAGAAAAGAGCTGCGGTCCGTTCAACTGCCTGCCGGGACGCTGGTGGTCCCCACGGCGCAGCGGCTGGGCAACTTGATCGTGTACCTGCTCGAGCCCGAGAGCGACGACGGTCTGGCGCGCTGGGAATTTTTCGATCCGCACGTCGAGCTTGGGCAGCCCTATCCTGTCTATCGACTCCCGCGCCCAACGCGTCTCGCAACCCAGCGCCCCGGCTGATGCGCGTCATTGGCACCGCCGGCCACGTCGACCATGGCAAGTCCACGTTGATCCTCGCGCTCACCGGTATCGACCCGGATCGCCTCAAAGAGGAGAAGGAGCGCGGCATGACCATCGACCTCGGCTTCGCGTGGCTGCGTTTGCCGAGCGGACAGGAGGTCAGCATCGTCGACGTGCCGGGCCACGAGCGCTTTATCAAAAACATGCTCGCCGGCGTGGGCGGGATCGACATTGCGCTGCTGGTGATCGCGGCTGACGAGGGCGTCATGCCGCAGACCCGCGAGCATCTGGCGATCCTCGACTTATTAGGGATCGACACGGGCGTCGTGGCGCTCACCAAGAGCGATCTGGTCGACGGCGATTGGCTCGACCTCGTACAAGCCGACGTCGAGGAGGTACTGGCCGGGACGACTCTGGCCGCGGCTCGCGTGCTGCCGGTCTCGTCTACTACGGGGGCCGGCCTCGATGCGCTTCGTGACGAGCTGGACCGATTGCTTGCGGCGGAGCGACGCCGGCGCCAGACCGGCTGGCCGCGCCTCCCGATCGACCGCATTTTCACCATCGCCGGATTTGGCACGGTCGTCACCGGCACGCTTGTCGACGGCGAACTGCGCGTCGGGCAGGAGGTGGAGATTGTGCCTTCAGGGCGGCGGGCGCGGATCCGAGGTCTGGAGTCCCATCGACAGCGCGTCGAGCAGTCACCGGCCGGAAACCGACTCGCGATCAATCTATCGGGCTTGTCCACTGAGGATGTGCAGCGTGGCGAGGTGGTCACCGCTCCGGGTTGGCTGCGGCCGACAGTTGCGATTGACGTGCGGCTGCGCGTGGTGGCCGACGCACCCAAGCCGCTCGCGCACAACGCGCGCGTCACGTTTCACACCGGCGCGATCGAGTCGCACGCCCGGGTGGGCTTGCTCGACCGTCAGGAAGTCCCGCCCGGTGAGAGCGCCTGGGCGCAGGTGCGCCTGGACCGGCCCGTGGCCGCGGTCAAGGGCGACCTCTTCGTCCTGCGGCTCCCATCGCCAAGCGTGACGGTCGCCGGCGGCACCATCGTGGACGACCACCCCAAGCGCCATCGGCGCTTTCAAGAGCCCGTGCTGCAACAGCTTGCCATCCTGGAGCGGGGGACGCCGGAGGAGGTGCTGCTGCAGACCTTGCGCGGCCGCGAGCCGGCGGAGCTCGGGGCGCTCGCCAAGCGGGCAGCGCTCACGACGCCGGAAGCCGCGGCGCTCGCGCAGCGCCTCGCCGCCAATGGGTCGCTGCTTGCCCTCGATTCAGGGGCGGGAGGCGTGCTCACCCCTCAGACGCACCTGGTATCGGCGCAGGGCTGGGAACGAATCGTAGGGGCCGTGCGAAGGGAGCTCGCGGCGTACCATGGCGAGCACCGCCTGCGCCGCGGTATGCCCAAAGAGGAGCTGCGCAAGCGGCTCGCGCACGATACACGCGTCTTCGCTCGCATCGAGCACACACTCCTTCAGGAAAGCGTCATCGCCGAGGATGGCCCACTGGTGCATCTGCCGGAATTCGCGGTGCGCCTGACGCCAAAAGAGGAGGCCCGCGCCGAGACGTTTCTCGGGGAGCTTCGCCGCTTGGGCATCGCGGCGCCCGGGCGCGGCGAGCTGCAAGCGACCTACCAATTGGCCGACGAGCTTCTACAGACGCTGATCGATCGGGGTACCGTGATCGAGGTGGGTCAGGATCTGGTCTATGATGCGGCGACGTACGGCGAGCTGGTCGAGCGCACGGTGGGCTTGATCCGTGAGCACGGGCAGCTCACCGTAGGGCAGATGCGGGATGCCTTCGCAACCAGCCGCAAATACGCGCTCGCATTGCTCGAGCATCTCGACGAGCGCCGGATCACCCGGCGCGTCGGGGACGAACGGGTTCTGATATGACGGATCGAACCTCGGTGTCAACGCAGCAAAATGGAGCCGCTCGATGAGTTTGTTGGAGTCGGCAGAGCACTATTTCGACCGCGCCGCCGAGATCATGGGACTCGACAACCGGATACGCGCCATGCTGGAAAGCCCGGAGCGTGAGGTCAAGGTGAACCTCACGATCGAGCGGGACAACGGCCAACTCGCCACGTTCACCGGGTACCGGGTGCAGCACAATAGCGCGCGCGGCCCCATGAAGGGTGGCCTCCGCTACCACCAGACCGTCGACATGGCCGATGCAGCCGGCTTGGCGGCGCTCATGACCTGGAAGACGGCAGTCGTCGATCTGCCGTTTGGCGGCGCCAAAGGCGGCATCACCTGCAATCCGAAGCAGCTCTCCGAGGCCGAACTGGAGCGGCTGACCCGGAAGTTCGTGCAAAAGATCCACAATGTGATCGGTCCCCAGCTCGATATCCCAGCGCCGGACGTGAACACCAACGCCGACGTCATGGCGTGGATCATGAGCGAATACTCGAAGATCCATGGCTTCAGCCCTGCGGTGGTGACGGGCAAGCCGGTAGAGCTGCACGGCTCCCTTGGCCGTGAGGAGGCAACCGGCGTGGGGCTCGCGTTCATCGTGGAGGAGGCGCTGCGGGAGACCGGCCGCACCATCAGCGACTCGTCCTTCGTCGTGCAGGGGTTTGGCAACGTGGGCTCGAACGTTGCCCGCAGCCTCGCTGAGCGCGGCGGAAAAGTCATCGCCGTGAGTGACGCGGACGGCGGAATCGCGAATCCGAACGGCCTCGACATCCCAGCCTTGCTCGCGCACGTTCACTCTCGGCGGCTCGTCCCAGGTTTCGCCGGCGGGCAGCCGGTGACGAATGAGCAGCTCCTGCTGACGCCTTGCGACGTGCTCATTCCGGCTGCCCTGGAAGACGTGTTCGACGCCACGCTTGCGAGCGAGGTGCAGGCCCGGCTAATCGTGGAGGGGGCGAACGGACCGACGATGCCGGAGGCCGACGAGGTCTTCCGCCGGCGCGGTATTCCGGTGGTTCCCGATATCCTGGCGAACGCCGGGGGTGTCACCGTCTCGTACCTGGAGTGGGTCCAAAATCTGCAACACGTATCGTGGACGCTCGAGCAGGTGCAGTTGCACCTGTCGAACACCATGCGCGGCGCCTACGGCGCCGTATCCGGTCTCGCCAGGGACCGCGGGCTCGACCTGCGCACCGCAGCGTTCATCATCGCGATTGGCCGCGTGGGCCGCGCCGCAGTCCTCCAGGGGGTGTGACATATGACAGAGACGAGCGACCTCGCGATTCTGGCCGGAATGCCTATCTTTGCGGAGCTGCCGGAGGCCGAGCTTGAGATGCTCGTCGAGCAGGCAACCCGCGAGCACTTCGACGCGCGGGCAGATGTCTTCACGCAGGGCGCGGAGGCGGACTCATTCCTCGTGCTGCTGGCCGGCGGTGTCGACGTCCTGACTCACTCGACGCAAGGGGTCGAGCGCCTTCTCGCTCATCTCGGCTCCGGCGCGGTGCTTGGTGAGACGAGCTTTCTCACCGGGGGTACCCACTCCGCCACCGCTCGCACGACAGAGCCGACCGACGTGCTGCGGTTTGGCTACGCCCGGTTCAATCGCCTGCGTGAGGCGAACGCGATCGCCGTCTATCGCGTTATCTACAACATGGCGCGCATCCTTGCGTCACGTCTGCGTGCGGCCGACGTTGATCTTGCTGAGCTATGCAATGACTCGCAGAGCACCGTTGCCGAAGACGATCTGGATCGCCTGCGACGGATCTTTTTCACCGAATGGGGTACAGCGTCGCGACGGTAACGTCGCAGCGCGCAGCATGGACGTGTCACACAGTCGTTACCGACCTGCGCCGGATTCGCCCGGGGAATCTAGAATGTCCCGGATGCGTTTAATTGAGCAGGTGACTACCGAACCCTGTGTTCCTAGGCCGAGCGGCTAAGCTTCGGCGCTGCATGGGACCCTGCTATGATGGAACCAATGGCCGATTCACTGGCATGGGGTTCCCATGATGCAGCTATCGAAGGAACAGCGCAACCGGAATTATCTCGAACAGGCGCGGATACGCGGGTCCATCACACTCGAGGAGCTGCTCTTTCTCGCGGCGGGATCACCAATTGATGTGGACGAGGCGACGAAGTTGGTACGTGAGTCAGGAATTGATCTAGTCGAAGAGGGCGGACACGATCCCTGGGAGGAGCTCGAGCTCCTCGCCGATGAGGGACCGGGCGCGTTCGCCGTCCCACCGACACCATCCCCCGCTGATGAGCTGGCCCCCGACAGCGCCGCAGCGCTGTATCTGCGTGAGATCAGCCAGCGGCCGCTGCTCACCGCGGAAGAGGAAGTTACCCTCGCCAAGCAGCGAGAGGCGGGCGAAGAGGCAAAACTGCAGATTGCCGCGGGTGTGACCGACGCGGCGGAGCGAGAGCATCTCGACGAGCTGATCCGGGTCGGCGATGCCGCGCGGAGGCGTCTCGTCGAGTCGAACCTGCGTCTGGTCGTTTCCGTGGCACGCAAATATATGGGCCGCGGGCTACTCTTCCTGGATTTGATCCAGGAGGGGAACATCGGACTCCAGCGCGGTGTCGAGAAGTACGACTGGCGCCGTGGGTTCCGATTCTCGACGTATGCCTACTGGTGGATTCGCCAGGCGATCAGCCGGGCGGTTGCCGATCAGGCGCGCACGATCCGGCTGCCGGTGCACATCATCGAGCAGCTTACGCGCCTCTATAACACCGCCCGCGACCTCCACCAGGAGTTGGGTCGGGAGCCGACCGCGGCCGAGATCGGTGAGCGGCTGGGCATCGATCCAGAGCGGGTGCGCGAGGCATTTAGGGCCGCCAAGGTCCCGATCTCGCTCGAGACGCCGATCGGCGAGGAGGAAGAATCTACCCTCGCTGATCTGATCGCCGACGCAGGGGCCCGCGCACCGTCTGAAGAGGCAGAGGAAGGTGTGCTTGCCGACATGCTGGATCAGGCATTGAACCAGCACCTCACTGCGCGGGAGGCACAGGTGCTGCGGATGCGGTTCGGGCTGGAGGATGGCCAGGTGCGCACGCTCGGCGAAGTCGGCGACCAGTTGGACATTAGCCGCGAGCGGGCGCGGCAGATCGAGGCCGAGGCGATTCGCAAGCTGCGGACCACCGTTCCGTTCATGAACCAGTTCAGGGAGTACGTCGAGTAGTCGACGCCTGTCGTCTGTTCGTTCCAAAGAAGCCCCGGGCTTCCCGCCGTATGTAGCGTGGAGCCCGGGGCTTCTGTCCTGACTCCATCGTTTACGGCGCGATCTGCAACTGCACGGGCGGGCTGATGACGTTGCCCGCTACAACTCGGATCGTCACCGTGCCCGGATGAATCCCTGGCAGGATAAAACCCGATACGCTGAATGATCCATCCGCAGAAGTGCGCATGCCCAGGTCGTACGTTTGCGTGCCGGCGATGAGCGCAACCGGAAGGCGCGTCGGGAACCCCGTGCCCGAGAGCGTCAGCGGGTTACCGATGCGCACGAGCATCGGATTCACGCTAACCATCGGGCTAACGCGATTCGCCGTTGCGGTTGGAGATGGCGACGGCGTAGAGGTTCGCGATGGCATGGGAGTTAGTGTCCGAGGAGTTAGCGTCCGCGATGGCACAGGAGTCCAGGTACGCGTAGGTGTCGCCGACTGCGTTGCCGTCACGATTACCGTGGGCGCGCTTGACGCTGTAGGAACGGCCGTCGTCGTCGGCGTTCTCGTCGCTGTCAGGGCAGCGGTGGCCTGGGCAGGAATTGGCGCGGCGACCGTTACCGGGGTGGGCGTATTCGTCGGAACCATGATCGCGGGTACGTTGACCACAACATGGGTCGTTGGGACTACCAACGTCGTCGGCACGCGGGTCGCGGTTCTCGTCGGCGTCACCGTGCGAGAGACGATCGGTGCCGTCGGCATAGCAAGGACGGCCGTTGGCGAATCTACCACATTGGCCAGGGTGATCGGCAGTACCCCAACGACCGGCACGCTCGTGGGGACGGAGCTCGTAGGCGGCGCCGGCGGCTCTTCTGTTAATCGGACTTCCGCGACGGTATCG
>JAXDLH010000268.1:0-6944 GCA_034666705.1 Chloroflexota bacterium | reverse complement strand
CCGTCGACCGGGTGCTCGCACTCGCTAAGGATAGCGGGACCAAGATCATCGACCTGAAGTTCATCGACCTCCCGGGTCTGTGGCAGCACTTCTCGATCCCCGTCCAGGAGTTGAGTGCCAACTTATTCTCCGACGGGATTGGCTTCGACGGCTCGAGTATCCGCGGGTTCCAGAAGATCAATGAGAGCGACATGCTGCTCTTCCCGGATCCGGCGACCGCGTTCGTCGACCCGGTTTTGAAGGTGCCGACGATCAGCATCATCTGCGACGTCGCGGACCCCATCACCCGCACGCGGTACTCGCGGGACCCTCGGTTCATCGTCAGGAAGGCTGAGCAGTTCTTGATCGATTCTGGGGTTGCTCAGATCAGCTACTGGGGCCCCGAGATCGAGTTCTTTATCTTCAACTCCCTCCGGTTCGATCAGGGCCCGAACTTTGGCTACTACTACATCGACTCGGACGAGGGTATCTGGAACAGCGGCAAGGACGGCGGCGTGCCGAACCAGGGATACCGCCCGCGGTACAAGGAGGGCTACTTCCCGGTCCCGCCGACTGACAAGCTGCAGGATCTCCGTTCCGAGATCGTCCTCAAGCTCATCGAGGCGGGCATCGACATCGAGGTTCACCATCACGAGGTCGCCACGGCTGGGCAGACTGAGATCGACATGCGCTTCAAGCCGATGCTGCGCATGGCGGACCAGGTGCTGCTCTTCAAGTACATCGTGCGCAACGTGTGCTACCAGGCGGGCTACACCGCGAATTTCATGCCGAAGCCGCTCTTCCAGGACAATGGCTCGGGCATGCATACCCACCAGAGCCTCTGGCGGGACGACCAGAACCTCTTCTACGACAAGAACGGCTATGCACTGCTCTCCGAGACGTGCCGCCACTACATCGGCGGCCTGCTGAAGCACGCGCCGGCGATCCTGGGCTTCGCGGCGCCGACGACGAACTCCTATCGCCGTCTGGTGCCGGGCTACGAGGCCCCGGTCAACCTGGTGTACTCGGTGCGCAATCGCTCGGCGTGCATCCGCATCCCAACCTATTCGGATAGCCCGAAAGCGCGGCGCCTCGAGTTCCGCGCGCCAGATCCGACCTGCAACCCGTACCTCGCATTCCCGGCGATGCTCATGGCGGGCCTCGACGGTGTAATGAACGGCATCGAGCCGCCGGCTCCGGTCGACGACGATCTCTTCGAGTTGCCGCCAGATGAGGCGAAGAAGATCCCATCGGCGCCTGGCTCGCTGGAGGAGGTGCTCCACGCGATCGAGGAGGACCACGAGTTCCTGCTGCGCGGTGGCGTCTTCACCGAGGACCTAATCGAGGCCTGGATCGACTACAAGCGCGAGAAGGAGGTCGACGCCATTCGTCTCCGCCCGCATCCGTACGAGTTCCACCTCTACAGCGATATCTAACAAGCACATACGCAAAGAACGGCCCGGCCGAGATCTCGGCCGGGCCGTTCTTTGCGTTCGCCGCCGGTGCGTCCTGTCAGCTCTTATCCGTGGACCGGCCCCGCGCGAAGCCGGGAAGCAGATGCTGCCCCGTTAGTACTGGTTCCCCTTCTTCAGCCACTCGATGTACTCGGCCATGCCCGACTCGAGCGTGTAATGGGGCGTGTAGCCTACATCCTCTTTGGCCAGGGTGATGTCTTCGTGTGGATTGGGGCGCGAGCGGCCGCCCTTGCCCGGCTGGAGCTCGATTTGCACGTCCGGCACGACGCGCTTCGCCGCCGCCACGACATCGGCATTCGTCCGCGATTCGCCTGCCCCAACGTTGTAGATCGCATGCGGCAGTTTGCCCTCGTGGGTCTGCAGCAAGAAGAAGCCGAGCGCACAATCCTTGACGTAACAGAAATCGCCCTGATCATCCGCCGCTGGCGGGCCGCCGCGTGCGCCGGCGAAGCTCGCCGCCTTCCCACTGGCGGCAGCGTGAGCCACCCGACTCGGCAGGTTCAGAAGGGTGTGATAGAGCGGCCCCCAGATGCCCGACGCACGCACCGGGATTACTTCGATGCCCGAGCGGTCGGCCCAGTGCAGCGCGAGGATCTCCCAGGCCTTCTTGTACGCCTCAGTCGGGTTCGTCGATGGCAGTGGCAGCGGCATGTTCTCGTGGAACGGCCCCTGCGGAATGCTGCTGTACACCGAGATCGAGCTGGCAAACGTCAGGCGCTGGACATCGCCGGCCTTCGCCGCTTCGAGCACGTTGATCAGGCCAGCCATATTGACGCGATAGTCCTCGGCAGGTGAGAGCGCCCCGACGCCTGGCACGGCGAGGTGCACGATGCCAGTGACCTTGTGCTTCCGCACCACGTCGATCATGTCGTGCGTGCTGGTGACGTCCATCGTCTCGACGAAGACCCGCTTGCCGATCTCGTCCTTGATGAAGTCCGGCTCGCGAGCGACGCGGTACCGTGTCAGGACGACGTTCTCGCCGGCGTCCAGAAAGCGTCGCGCGGTATGCAGGCCAATGAAGCCCATGCCGCCGGTGATCAGGATCACGATCCCCTCCCAACCCTAAGCGCTTTCGCCAGTATACGGAGGAAGGACGACCAATTGCGGATTTCCGGGGGCGCGCGCCCCCTCCCCAGAGCACGCGGCTGGAGTGCGCCACGCGAAAGCGTTTCTGTGCAGATCTCCGAAGCGACTCAGCGGGTGGGAAGCAGCGCGCCCTCCTCGATGAGCAGCCGTCGTTTGATCGATGGATCGGGCGTGTACTGGCCAACGTCGCCGCCGGAACGCACCACCCGGTGGCACGGGATCAGCACGGGGATGCGATTCGTGCGCATCACCTCGCCGACGGCGCGTGCGGCCCCGGGGTGGCCGACCGCCAGCGCGACCTCGCCATAGGTGCGCATCTCGCCGCGCGGGATCGATGCGACGTACTCCAGCACTGCGCGCTGAAATGGAGTGCGGCCGGGAAGGCTGAACGTAAGCTGCACGTCGCCTTGGAGCCGGCCCTCGACCGCGGCGAGCAATGCCGATGGTGGATTGGAATCGTGCTCCACGACGCTGTCGAGCTCATCGGCGCAATCGGCGACGAACTCGTTCTCATCGTCGGTCAGCCGCGCGGCGATGATGCCGTCTGCGCTGTAGGCGACGCAGAGCGAGCCGACCGACGTGTCGACCACGGTGTACTTAATGGTCTTGGTCATTCGTCCTCCACTAGCTCACGCAAAAAGAGGTCTCACATGCCTCGACCCTTCGGGAGTTCAGGATCGACGCGTGGAATTCACGCATCCTCCGTCGTCTCGTGGCTTCCCGGCGTCCCTGCCGTGGCGAGGGGCTCGTCGTCCTCGGATGGTGCGTTTGTGGTGGGCATAATGCCGACCAACTGGGCGACTGCCATCTCGAGCGCCAGCTCGGGATCGACCCGTCCTCTCTTGATCGCGAGGTCACTCTGCGCGAGCATCGCATAGGCCTGCTCCAGCTCGGCGATTGAGTGGCGGGCGGCCTGACGCTGCAGCTTCTCCAGCGCGAACTGGCTGGAGGTCAAGCCAAACGCTGGCGCCTCGCGGGTGAGCGGGCGGCGCTCCGCGGTCAGCTCCTTCACCACCAGCAGCCGCCGGACCAGGCCCACGACCTGCGCGAACAGCTCAGCCGGGTCGCTCCCGTCGTTCAGGAGGCTCCGGGTTGCCCCCAGGGCGGCTGCCGCCCGGCGCTCTGCGAGCGCGTCGTGAAGAGCGAAGATGGTTGGTCCCCCGCCCGCTATGAGACCCTCGAGGTGCTGCGCTTCGATGGTCTGGTCCTCGTCGACAAACGCGGCGAGCTTATCTAATTCGCTGCCCAGCCGTCGCAGGTCTGAGCCCACGAGTTGCGCCAGCTCCCGGGCTGCGGGCTGGCTGATGCGGAACCCCTGCTTGCGGGCGCGATCCACGATCCAGCCGGGCAGCGCATCATCGCGCAGCCGGGCGAAATCTCGCTTCACGGCGTCCGGCCGTGCTACTGCCAGCGGCTGCAGCGTCGCGGCGTCTTCCTCGACCAGTACGAGGTGGGTCGTGTCCGGAAGTCGGCCGACGTAAGACCCGAGCTCCGCGAGTGGGCTCTCGTCAGTCTCGGCCGGGGCAGGGCTGGCCGCTCGGGCCCGGGGGCGGCGGCCGCCGCGGGCCCGACCGAGTTGGGAGACCATCCCGCGGACGATGACCATGCGCTTCTCGGAGAGAAAAGGCGTGACGTCGCATGCGGCGATGAGGTCGGCAACGGAGGTGCCAGCACCAAGCTCGTCGATGTTGTGCTCGCCGAGCGGCAGCTTGCGCATCAGCGCCTTGAGCTGACCGACGAACTCCTCGCGGAGGAACTCCTCCCGCCCGCTCACCAGGTACAGCATGGCAAGCCCTTAGCTGGCGGCGGCGGCCTCGGGGGACGTCTGCTTCATGCGGAGATTGCCGTCGAAGAAAGCGCCCTCCTGCATGATCAGCGTGCCGGCGTTGATCGTGCCAGTCACGCGGCCCGTCGGTCGAATCTCGACCCGTCCCGTGCAGTTGATCTCGCCGTTGACCTGGCCGGCGACCGTGACGTTGGCTGCCGTGATCTTTGCGTCGACCTTGGCGTTCTCTTCGACGAAGACCGCACGCTTGCAGTCGACCTCACCCTGAGCGGTGCCGAGGATGCGCACGCTGGCGTCCGAGCGATAGGTGCCGTCGAAGAATGTGTGCTGCCCGACGATGCTCTCGACGTCATCGCTCTCGACTGGGGTTTGGGAGGCGGCGGTGCGGCTGACCGTGAGATTCGAGTCGGTGGTGGGCGGCCGAGAGGTAGGGCTCGCCGCGGCCGTGGCGCTTACTGCGGCGACCTCGCTGGATGCAGTCGGCTCTGGAGTTTCCACTGCAGTGATGCTCTCGTCCGTCGTCCCGTTCCCCTCTTTCTCGTCTTTACCGGTCAATGCCTTCGAGAATCGGCTCCACTCAGACTCTTCGGTTCTCCTGAACATCGCCACCCTCCAGCACCAAGCCGCAACTGGTGGGGAGTATAGCCGAGCCCCTCAGAGCGGGCAACGACTTGCGACGCAGTTGAGATGCTCCGGCGTGTCGCGTGTCCCTGACGCACGTTATTCCACCCGTGCCGCATGACGGCTTGCGACCTGGCGGTACAGATCCACTGTTGCGGTGGCGACGTGCTCGTCGGTGAAGTGGCCGAGCACCCGCTGGCGACCCCGGGCACCGAGCGTTCTGCGCAGCGCCGGGTCCGCCGCGAGCTGTTCCAGCGCCGCGTGCAAGGCGGCCACGTCACCCTCTGGAACGATGATGCCCCCGTCGCCGACCACGCTCGGGATCTCGCCGCAGGTCGAGCCGATCACGGCCACCCCGCACGCCATCGCCTCGACGAGCGTGCGACCGAACTGCTCGATCCAGTTTGATCGGCTTACCGAGGGGAGTACTACGACGTCCATTGCTCGCAACCGGTCGGGCATCTCAGCCGACGGCACGCTCCCCTCGATGCGCACCCGGTCCGCGATGCCGCGCTCACCGGCCAGAAGGTGCAAGATCGAGCGTTCCGGTCCATCGCCAAGAATCACGAGCCGAAAGTCGCGTTGCAGTCTGGCGCAGGCCTCGATCAGGAGCGCCACGCCCTTCTCGGACACAAGCCGGCCCGCAAACCCGATGGTGAACGGGCGGTCTGGCGCTGGTCCCTCCTCGGGGTGGAACACGTCGGGATCGGTGCCGAACTGGGGGATCGCGGAAGTCGGCCCGCGGAACCCCTTCTGCTGCAGAACGCGCACTGCGGACTCAGTGCCGCCGATGCCCCATGCCGCGGTGCGGAACACGTAGCGCTCCATCCAACTGAAGGGCGGTGGATAGCGGCGGAGGAGGTTCTGCCAGGCGAAGAACACGGCTGGGATGCCTTGGCGGCTCGCCTGCCACGTCGCGAGGAAGGTCGCCAGGTTGTATGGCTCCTCGTCGATGTGCAGCACGTCCGGGCGGTACCGGTCGAGCAGGCGCGCCAGTTCAGGAAAGAAGAACAAATGGTAGTTGCCGTTCACCGCAAGCGGTGAGACGACCAGCTCGTACCCGATCGCCGGTCGGTGCTCGAGGCGCATCTCGTAGGCGGGGTCGCGCCAGGATGGGGGCACAACCGCAATGAGCTCGACGTCCGGATGCCGCGCGATCGTCTCCAGTTTGCGCTGATAGCCGCCGACGACGAGCGCCTTGCACGCCAGCATGACTCTCATGAGGCGAGCTTCTTGTACACCTCGATGGTCTGCTCGGCGACCCGCGCCCAACTGAAGTCGGCGGCTCGCGCCAGCGCTCGCTCACGCAGGTCATCACGCTTCTCGACGTCCTCTAACAGTTCGTCGATCGCATTGCGAATCGCCGCCACGTCGTACGGATCCACGAGACACGCCGCGTCCCCCGCGACCTCTGGCAGCGACGTCGTGTTCGAGGTGATGACCGCGGTACCACACGCCATCGCTTCCAGGACCTCGATCCCGAAGCCCTCGTAGAGCGAGGGGAACAGGTACACGGTAGCACCGCTGTAGAGCGGCGGCTTGTCCTGCTCGCGGATCTGTCCCGTCACCACGACGTAGTCGTCCAGGCCAAGCTTCTGCACAAGCGGCCGCGGGTCGGGGTAGAGCGGGTGGCCGAGCAGGTGCAGGCGACCCGCGATAACGAGCTGGTACTCGCGGCGGGTCGGCTCGGGGAGCGCCGCATACGCCCTGATGACCCGCTCGACGTTCTTGCGCATGTCGAATCCGCCGAAGTAGAGCAGGTACTTCGGTCCGATCCCATAGCGCTCACGCACGCCGTCGATCACGCGGGTGTCGGTAATCGGCTTATGGCTTCCGTCCACGGCGTTACCGATCACGTGAATTCGTTCCTCTGGAATGCCCAGCCGTTTGACGATGTCAGCCTTGGAGTACTCCGAGACGGTGATGATGGCGTTGGCACGGCGGGCGGCGGTGCTCACGAGCCCGTTGTACATACGCCGCTCCGGATTCGTCTGGTA
>JAXDLH010000267.1:0-6349 GCA_034666705.1 Chloroflexota bacterium | reverse complement strand
CGTCCTGGATCAGGTTGATCGGCGGCGAGTTGGCCGTGCCGAGATCCTGGCGGGCGTAGACCTGGAAGGCGAAGACGAAGTCGTCCGCGGTGAGCGGCTGGCCATCGTGCCACACGAGGTTCGGCCGCAGGTGGTAATTGGTCTCCATCGTGCCGTCGGCGTTGACCTTCCAGGTATCGGTGTTGAGCTGCGGCAGGGAGTCGGCTAGGTAGGGCCGCGGGGTGCCCTGGTCGTCGAGCAGCGCCAGATCGGCGTTGAAGACGCGCTTAGTCAGATAGAGCGCGACGCCGGTGTTCTGCCCGAGGCCGCGGGCGGCGATCGTCTTTGGCTCGACGCGCGTCGCCATCACCATCACGCGCTGGGGCTTCGACGTATCGGCCGGTGCCTGGGCCGTGGTCCCACTGCCGCTGCTCGGCGCGCCGCCTCCGGTGCCGCCACCACTCGACGCCGACGTGCACGCCATCACCATCCAGGCCAGAACCAACGCTATGAGCCCCGCACGCCTCATGCCCCACCTCCGTCCGACTGTTGCTCCAACTGTTGAGCACCCTGCCAGGAAAACCGCCGGAAACATAGCATATTCGGGGGCGATCACCACTGCGCTATAGGGGTGGGGGGTACCACCGTCCGCATCCGCACCGATGGGGCGATCGTGCCTGTGATGGGCGCGCATCTCCGTCGGGCTGTTCGGGATGGCTTGTGCTGTCACTGCGGTTTCGAAGACCGGGTCCGCTAACCCCGCACCAATGTGGTTATCTGGAGCCATGAGACCTGTAAGTTCGACCGCGATTTGGTGTCGTCTTCACCGCTTTGCGGCGGGCTCGCTTCAGCGCTTTCCGGCAGGTGCACCCCGGTGGACCTCGGGCCATCCTGGCTCGGCCATAATGCACCGGCACGGCGCAGACTTGCCCCATCGAATTATCGATTATTGATATCGAGTTGCGATATTATGGTCCGTGACTTCTTCCTCGGATTCATCAAGATCCACATCCTGCACCATGCCACGGAGGCGCCGGTCTACGGCGTGGCGCTCATCGCCGAGCTGCGGCGGCACGGCTACGAGCTCAGCCCGGGCACCCTCTACCCGGTGCTCCACGGGCTGGAGGCGACCGGCTATCTCGCGCAGGAGCCGCACGTGGTAGGAGGCAAGATGCGCAAGTACTACCGCACCACCGATGCTGGGCGGCGGGCGCTGGAGGAAGCGCGGGACCGGATCCGCGAACTGGTGGAGGAGGTCGTCGACGCGCCGGCTCCCGCGAGCCGGGGCGCCTTACCGCGCATTGAGGAGGAAATCGATGGCGCAGGCTGACCTCACCGTCACACTGCAACCGTCGATCCGCTCACCGCGATCGTGGCAGTCATGGAGCTGATCCGCTTCCAGTCGACTCTACCTGGCTCGTGGCCGCCGATGGCGCGGTCGGCGTCCGGGCTCAACTGCTGAGCGGGTGAGCGCCCGCAGTGCGCCAGCATGTGTTGCGCCGTGTCACGCCGGAGTGGATGGGCCGAGACCTCAATCTGCTCATGGGGGCTCGGACGTCGATGAGCATGGTACGGGCGCTCGCCGGCATCGTAACCCCGCTGTACCTAACGGCCAGCGGCTACAGCGCGGTGGAGCTCGGGTTGCTCTTTACGGTGGTCGCGGCGACTGGCGCGGTCATCTCCATCGCCATTGGCGTGTTCACACCGCGGTTCGGCCACAAGCCATTTCTCATCCTCCTCCCGACGCTCACCGGGGTTGCCGGGGTCGCGTTCGGGCTGACCGCGAGTCCCCTGCCCATCTTCCTCTTCGCGGCGCTTGGGACGTTTGGCCGGGGCGAAGGCGGGGCCGGCGGGAACGTGGGGCCCTACTACCCTGCCGAGCATGCTATGCTCGCCGCGCTCGCGCCGCCTGAGCGCCGCACTGCAGTCTTCGCCCGGTTCACCCTCGCGGCGGCGCTTGGCGGGCTCGCTGGAGCGCAATTGGCGTGGCTCCCGGACATCGCCCCCGCGTTTGGCCTGACCGGGACGAGCGCCTACCATCCGGCCTTCTTTGTCATCGCCGCGCTCGCCTTCCTCACAGGCGGGCTGACGATCCCCATCGCCGACCCGTCCCCCGCGCCGGCGGGCCGGAGGGTCCTCGCGCTCCCCCAGCGCTCGCGTGGGCTCTTCTGGCGGCTCGCGGTGACGAACAGCGTCAACGGCGTCGAGAGCGCCTTCTTCGGCCCGTTCCTCGCCTACTGGTTTGCCCAGCGGTACGGGGTGGGACCCGGCGAGATCGGCTTCTTGCTCGCCGCCGTCAACCTCGCGACGCTGCTCTCGAATCTGGGTGCTGACCGCGTGGCGCAGCGCCTCGGGCTGGTGCGCGGGATCAGTCTGGCGCGGGGCTTCCAGGCGGCGCTCCTGGCGTTGATGGCGCTCGCGCCCTCGTTCTGGCTCGCCGGTGCCCTCTACCTCCTGCGGCAGCTCGCCAACCGCGTGCAGGGCCCGCTCAAGGACTCGTACGTGATCGGTATGGCGGCACCGGACGAGCGTGCGGCGGTTGTCGCGCTGTCGAACCTGCCGGCGCAGACGACCGGGATCGGAGGCCAGATCGCCGCCGGCTATGCTTTTGCCTACCTGCCGCTCGCCATCCCCTTCGAGCTCTCGGCGCTCGCCCAGGGGCTGAATGCCGTGCTCTTCTATCTCTTCTTCCGCCACTGGCTCCCGCCTGAAGAGCGCCCACCAGAGCCCACGGGCAGGGTGGGCACGGCGGAGAGCCCCAGAGGAGCGTCCATACGCTCGTAGCAAGGCGATGTAGGTCTATCGGCAGATGCTCCGCTCGAAGCCATCGTCAACTTACCCCTGGCCCACGCGCTAAACGAGCGCACATCACAACCAGAGATTTAACGTCAAAGCGTCGGGCGGTTCGGGTTGGTGGGGAGGTGCAGTGCGCAGTAGGCTGTAAGTAGGGAGCCCCGGGTCGGGTCCGGCGTAGAGCTCTGCGGCAGTGGGGGTGCACTACGGCTACTGTCTCGCTTGAGCATGTGACCAAACGCTATCGGGACATACTGGCCGTCCGTGACCTCACGCTTGAGATCCGCGACGGGGAGTTCGTCGTGCTTGTCGGGCCGTCCGGCTGCGGCAAGTCAACAGCGCTGCGTATGATCGCGGGCCTCGAGGAGATCACCTCGGGCGACCTATTCATCAATGGGCGGCGGGTCAACGAGGTCCCTTCGAAAGACCGCGACATCGCGATGGTCTTTCAGAGCTACGCGCTGTACCCGCACCTCTCGGTCCGCGAGAACCTCGCGTTCGGCCTGAAGCTGCGGCATACGTCAGGCGCTGAGATCGAGCGCCGCGTAAGCCAGACCAGCACCATGTTGGGCATCGGCGCGCTCCTTGACCGCAAGCCGCGCGAGCTCTCGGGGGGGCAGCGCCAGCGGGTGGCGCTCGGCCGCGCGATCGTCCGGGAGCCGCAAGTGTTCCTCATGGACGAGCCGCTCTCAAACCTGGATGCACAGCTCCGCGTCCAGACCCGCACGGAGTTGATCCGTCTCCACGAGCGACTCGAAACCACCACGATCTATGTGACCCACGATCAGGTCGAGGCGATGACGATGGGCCAGCGGATCGCCGCGATGCGCGATGGCATGTTGCAGCAAGTTGATACGCCGCAGCAGCTCTACGACCATCCGGTGAACGTGTTCGTAGCCACCTTCATCGGCAGTCCCAGCATGAACCTGTTCCAGGGGGAGATCCGGACCAACGATTTGGGCAGGTCCGTGGTGCAGACAGGCGGATTGACCATCCCACTGCCGTCCTGGATGGCCGCCCAGGCGCAGCCCGGACGCGCGGTTATCGCCGGCATTCGCCCAGAGCACATCACGGATCCGCGCGAGGCGAGCGGCTATGAGGTTGCCCGCGTCCAGGCGCGAGTGAATGTAGTGGAGTCCCTCGGCTCCGAAGTATTCGCGTTTCTGGAGGCGGGTGGGCCGGAATTCGTGGCGCGCTTCGACCCGCGCTACGCACCGGAGGCCCATGCTACGGTCGAGGTCGCAATCGCGGTGGATCGGATCCACCTCTTCGATCCAGAGTCCGAGGTGAGCCTCGCGCCGGGGCTGTTGGGCGCGAGCGTAACCTCGTTGTAATAGTCCGTTATAAAACCGTTGCTGTTCAGTCGGCTGGCGGGTGCTAGGCTGGAATCAAGGGTGTTGGCGTGCGGCGGGGCTCGCCGGGCCCCCCAGGTGATTGTGTCCCCGCTCGTACGCCTCCCGTCCCCTTCATACCGAAGTGAGCAGGACGCCCCTGCGGGCGCACAAGGAGGTGCGTCTATGTCCCCCTGGCGTCTGCGCGCGCTCGGCGTCGCGTGCATCCTCATCTCGCTCGCGTGCTCACGCAGTGCGACGCCCGCTACTGGTTCCCAGGGGAGCGCTGGGGGCTCGCCCGTGGCTGGGCAGCGCCTCGGCGGGAGCGTCAATGTGCTCGCCACCTGGGGTGGCGACGAGCAGGACGCCTTCCTCGCGATGGTGCGCCCATTCGAGGACCAGACCGGCGTGCAAGTGCGCTACGAGGGCACCCGCGACCTGAACGCCATCCTCACGACCCGCGTGCAAGCCGGCAATCCGCCGGACGTCGCCGGCCTGCCCGGCCCCGGCCAGATGGCGGAGTTCGCCCGCGCGGGCAAACTCGTCGACCTCGCGTCCACACTGGACGCGGCAGCCATGCGCCAGCAGTACAGCGACCAATGGCTCGAGCTCGGCAAGGTCGACGGCAAGCAGGTCGGGATCTTCATTAAGAGCGCGCTCAAGGGACTGATCTGGTACAACCCGAAGGCGTTCAGCGTCGCGGGGTTCCAGCAGCCGAAGACGTGGGATGACATGATGGTGCTCTCGCGGCGTGCTGCCGATGCGGGCACGACGCCGTGGTGCATCGGGCTGGAGGCGGGCGCGGCGAGCGGTTGGCCCGGCACCGACTGGCTGGAAGACATCGTACTGCGCCAGTCCGGCCCGGACGTGTACGACCAGTGGTACCAGGGCAAGATCAAGTGGTCATCGCCGGAGATCCGGCGCGCGTGGGAAACGTGGGGCCAGATCGTGGCCAACCCGCGCATGAGCTTTGGCGGCCGGCAATATATGCTGGCCACGAACTTCGGGAACGCGGGCGACCCGCTCTTCTCGAACCCGCCCGGCTGCTACCTGCACCATCAGGGCAGCTTCATCACGAGCTTCTTTACGAACGACACGCCGGGACTCAAGCCCGTCGACGACTTCAACTTCTTCCCCTTCCCGGACATCGACCCGAAGTACACCGGTGCCGTCGAGGCGGCCGGCGATCTGTTTGGCATGTTCAAAGACACGCCACAGGCCTGGGCCCTGATCAAGTACCTCACCACCCCGGAGGCACAGGCGATCTGGGTGAAGCACGGCGGGGCACTCTCGCCAAACCGCCAGGTCAGCTTCAACGATTATCCGGATCCACTGTCACGGGCGTCAGCTCAGGCGCTGATCGACGCCAAGATCGTGCGCTTCGACGCCTCGGACCTGATGCCCGAAGCAATGAACAACGCCTTCTGGCGCGGGATCCTGGACTACGTGAACAACCCGGGCAGTCTGGACACGGTGCTGGCGACGCTCGACCAGGCCCAGGCCGACGCCTATGCGGCCCGGTGAGAGGGGGCCAGCAGGGATGAGTAACTGCGGAAGGTAACCCCCGGGTTCGTGGTGAGGTTCTCGAACCTCGAACCCGGGGGCTAACGTTGCGCTCATCGGGTCCGCCCTTCGAGAGCCTCAGGGCGAACGGATATTTGGGCTCACCCGGTCGGCGCTCAGGGCGAACGGGTATTTGGGCTCACCCGGTCCGCCCTCAGGGCGAACGCATATATGGGCTTACCTAAACTCAAGCCAAGGTGAAAACCGCAATCGTCCACTCGTAAATCATGCCTGCATCAATGCCGGTTTCATCGTGGCTTTGGTTTAGTCCGCCCTCAGGGCGAACGAAATATTGGGGCTTACCGGGTCCGCCCCTTCGGCAGGCTCTTTGGGATCCTCAGGGCCAACGGGTCCTGCTTTTCAGCTGCCGCTTGGAGAATCGGCAAAGGGAGTAGACGTGGATCGACTGCTGCAAGCGATCGTCGTGGTGGTCGGCGTGCCGGCGGTGACGGTCGGCTACATCGTGCTCGCCGAGCGCGCTCTGGTACTGCTCCCGGGCCGCCGCCAGCCAGGAATCCGCCCGTGGCTGTGGTTGCTGCCCGCGCTGTCGTTCCTCGCCGTGTTCCTGGTCTACCCGTCGCTCAACACGATTTATCTGTCGTTCCGGAATGCCACCGGCGAGCGATTCGTCGGGCTGCAGAACTACCTGCGCGTGCTCACCGACCCCGGCACGGTCATTGCGA
>JAXDLH010000266.1:0-4190 GCA_034666705.1 Chloroflexota bacterium | reverse complement strand
ACCCATTTGAAGATCGATCGCTCGTTCGTGCACGACCTCGTCTCGGACCAGAAGGATGCCGCAATCGTGCGCTCGACGATCGACCTCGCGCACAATCTTGGCCTGCGCGTCATTGCCGAAGGAGTGGAGAGCGCCGGCGCTCTTTCGCTGCTCGGCGCCCTGGGTTGCGACGAGGCACAGGGTTTCTACATTGCCAGACCTGCGCCTGACGCCGACGCGCTGTGCTATCTCCTCGAGCATGGAACGCGGCGCAGCCACCCCCGTCGCTGCGTGGAGCGCTAGTCGCTCGCCCCCCCCGCGCAGGTCCCATTCTGATCCCCTTCCTGCTCCCCACCGGCCTGTTCTAGACCCTGCTCAGGTTGATCGAGCCCCCAGGCCAGGCTATAGTTTCGAGACTCTCGTGTCCCCAACTACGCCGGAGGTCTTGATGAACCTGCGCATCCCTGGCCCTACGCCCCTGCCGCCTGCCGTACTCGAGGCCCAGACCAAGCAGATGATCAATCACCGCGGGCCCGAGTTCGGCAAGATCATCCATGAGATTACGAGCCAGTTGAAGTATTTCTTCCAGACGGAGAATGACCTTTTTGTCTTCACCGGCTCGGGCACTGGAGTCATGGAAGCGGCGATCGTCAACATGCTCTCGCCAGGTGAGCGGGTTTTGGCCGTCTCCATCGGAAATTTTGGTGATCGCTTCACCGAGATCGCCCGCAAGTTCGGCTGCGACGTCAACAAGCTGGAGTTCCCCGCCGGCCAGGCCGCCGATCCGGACGTCGTCGCCCGCGAGCTGGACAAGGACCCATCCATCACGACCGTGCTCGTGACCCACAACGAGACGTCGACCGGCGTGACGAACCCTCTGCAAGATCTCGCGCGCGTGATCAAAGCGCGGGACAAGCTGCTGATCGTGGACGGCATCAGCTCTGTTGGGTCCATCGAAGTCAAGACGGACGAGTGGGGCTGCGACGTGGTGCTGAGCGGCTCACAGAAGGGGTGGATGGCCCCACCCGGCCTCGCCTTCGCCACGGTGAGCGATTTTGCCTGGGAGCGCCACAAGCAGGCGACACTGCCTCGCTTCTACTGGGACTTCAGCGCTGCAAAGCGGTACCTCGCCGTGAATGATGGCGAGACGCCATGGACACCGGCCGTCAGTGTTTTCTACGCACTCGAGGTAGCCTTGCCCATCCTGATGAAGGAGGGTCGCGACAATGTATTCGCCCGCCACACCCGCATTGCGCAGCATTGCCGAGACCGCGCTCAGGAAATGGGCATGCGCCTCTTCGCCGACCCGCGCTTCGCCTCGAGCACGGTAACCGCCTTCTACACTCCTGAAGGGGTGAACTCGCGTGAGATCGCGAAAGAGCTCGAGGATGAGTACGACACCGTCGTCGCGATCGGCCAGGGCGCATTCACCACGACCACCATGCGCATCGGCCACCTCGGCTGGGTCACGGAGAAGGACATCGACGACGCAATGAATGCGTTGGGCGAAGTGCTGCGGCGCACGCCCGCCGCGAAATAGCCGCCGGTGACCATCCTCGTCACGGACCCAATAGCACAGGACGGCATCGACGTTCTCGCGAAATATACGGACGTCGACGTGCGACTTGGCCTCAGTCGCGATGAGCTGTTGCGCATCCTGGGCGATTACGACGGCTTGATCGTACGCAGCGAGACGAAGGTCACGGCGGACGTGATCGCGGCTGGAACCAAGCTGCAGGTCATCGGGCGCGCCGGTGTCGGCGTCGACAACATCGACGTCGATGCGGCCACCGAGCACGGTATCGTCGTGGTCAATGCGCCTGCGGGCAACACGATCGCGGTTGCCGAGCACACCATGGGCCTCATCATCGCTGCCGCACGCAATATTCCGCAGGCCACGAGCGCGCTCCGCGAGGGCCGCTGGGAGCGCGCGAAGTACATGGGGATCGAGATCCTAGGAAAAACACTGGGCGTGCTGGGTCTCGGCCGGATCGGAACCGAAGTTGCCAAGCGCGCGCAGGCGTTCGAAATGGATGTCATTGGCTTCGACCCGTACGTCTCGGAAGAGCGCGCGGTACGGATGGGCGTGCGGCTCGTGAGCTTCGAGGATCTGCTGGCCGAATCCGATTTCCTCACGATTCACGTGCCGGCCACGTCGGAGACCTCGAGCCTGATCGGCCCCGACGAGCTGGCGCGAATGAAGCCGACCGCATGGATCGTGAACTGTGCGCGTGGGGGCATCGCCGACGAGGCCGCGCTGCTCGACGCGCTCGAGCGCGGGGTGATCGCGGGTGCAGCGCTCGACGTGTTCACCGTCGAGCCGGCGACGGACAACCCGCTCACCCGTCATCCCAAGGTGGTCGCCACTCCCCATCTCGCCGCCAGCACCCAAGAGGCGCAGGTGAACGTCGCGGTGCAGACGGCCGAGCAGATGCTGCTCGTGCTGCAAGGCGAGCCGGCGCCGTTCGCGGTCAACGCGCCGCCCATCTCCGCGGAGAGCGCGCGCTTCGTCACGCCCTTCGCGCCGCTCGCCCAGATCCTTGGCAACGTCTGTCGTCAGCTCGTTCAGGAGTTGGCCGGCGGTCAACTCGAGAGCGTCGAGATTACATACAGCGGCGAGATCGTCGAGCACGACACCTCGACCCTGACCGCCTCGGTAATCCGCGGGCTGCTGGAGCCGATCTCCGAAGAGAAGGTCACCCTCATCAACGCGCATCTCGTGGCGCGAAATCGGGGGTTGCGCGTCTCTGAACGCAAGAGCAGCGAGCCCGAAAACTACACGAACCTGATCACCATCCGCGCCGGGTCGAGCCGCGGCTCCTCGCTCGTGGGCGGCACGCTGCTGAACGACGAGCCCCACATCGTCCGGCTCGACGAATATAGTGTCGGCCTTGTGCCAACCGGCGACTGGGTATTGCTCACCCGGCATGAGGATCGACCGGGTATGATCCATGCAGTGACCGGCGTTCTGGGCACGACCGACATCAATATCTCGGCGATGCAGCTTGGACGGGAGCGGAGGCGCGGCCCGGCGCTCATGCTCATGCTGGTCGACGATCCGGTGCCCACGCAGGCACTGGAGGCGATCCGGAAATTGCCCGGCATCGAACGGGCCCACGTGCTGAAGATCTGAGTCACGCGAGCGCAGAGGCGCGCCGCCTCGCGATTTACACGCGTGGGCTGCCAGCCGTTGCGGGCAAGGTAGCGCACGGCTACCCGGTAGGCGGTGAAACATTCGCCAGTGGTACGACGGTCTTGGTCCCGGCCAGCGCAACCTGGCGACCCTGCTGGTCGCGGTTTGCCTGGCGACGATTCCTTTCTATATCCTCGGCTTCACGCTCCTGCGCTCGGCTCAGGCATCGCCGAGCCGCACGCCAGTGACGGCGACGCTCACCCCCGGCGTGGTGTTTACGCCGATACCCAGCTTCGCTCCGACGTTCACCCCGGCGCCAAGCGCCACCGCTGTCCCAACGGGCACCGCGACGATCACGCCGACGCCTGCGCCGAGCGCTACGCCGGAGCCGAGCCAGACCGCCGCGCCGACGGCAGTCCCCACGACTGAGCCTACAAACCTGCCCACGGCAGCGCCGTCCGCAGTCCCGACGGCCACCGCGCCGCCACCGACCGCAGCTCCCACCACGGCGCCCACCCAGCCGTCGCCGACGATCACCCGAACGGTCGCCACTGGGGCCGCGACGCCGGTGCGGACGCCGACGCGACCGCCCGGCATTGGATCGGCGCCGGCAACGGCAACCCGTACGATTGCCTCGAGTGGCATAGACTCCGGCGCCTCGGTCTCACTTCCACCAGACCAGCGCAGCTCAGGCGCGCAACGGTGACGGAGTCGGCGGAGACAAGGCCAGCGCAGCGACGGGGCCCCGTGGCGCGGCTCACCCGATGGAGCCGGCGGAACGGCTTGAGCCGGCCACGCCTCGGATGGCCCGGACTCGTGCACCAGGCCTGGGGCTGGTACGATGGCCTGGGAAGCTGGGCCGCCGCAGGGGTTATCGGGGCGGGGATCATCTTCCTGCTCGCAACCTCGATGTATCTCCTCGGCGCGACGGCGCTCGTTAGCCAGGCACGGGAGCCGGCGAGCCAGCCACCGGCCACCATCGAGCCCACGCCGACCGATCAGCCTGAGCCCACCCCGGAGCCAACCAGCACGCCTCGGCCGACCGCGACCGCCGCGCCACGCATCGTTGTCCCCGTGA
>JAXDLH010000265.1:0-11210 GCA_034666705.1 Chloroflexota bacterium | reverse complement strand
CGACGATTTCGAGTGCCTTTCCTCGATCGAGGCGCAGATCGCCGATATGCAAGGGGCCCAGCCGGGCACGTAGCCAACCCGAGCCTGCGACCCTCGGCACAAAGGTGTCACCGCGGCACCCGTTCCTTGACGGTTATGGGGGCCTGTGGTACCTTCCTGCGCGACGTAACGGTCGACACTGCAATGCCGGATACGGGTTACAGGGGAGATGGCACGTGAGGTCGGGCACCATTCCTCTCCTCCCGGATCACTGTTGCGGCCAGAGCAGCGACCATTCCGAGATCGCGCAGTGATGGGTCGTGCGCTCCTTGGCGGGGTCCGCACGATCCCGTTTTCAACCAGTAAAGATCCGCGCGGGGCGCTGACGGCCGTCGAAGGTGGAGCCGACATTCCATTCGAGATCAAACGCATCTTCTACATGTGGGGGGTGCAAGAGCCGTTCGAGCGGGGGCGTCATGCCCATCGGGACACCGAGCAGGTGCTCGTATGCGTGGCGGGCCATCTCACTATTGACCTTTCAGATCCATGGTCGACCGAGACGTTCCGACTCGACGACCCCACGCTGGGCCTTTACGTGCCGGCGATGATCTGGACGTTCCTCTACGATTTCATACCAGAGACGGTCTGCATCGCCGCCGCAAGCACCCACTACAATCCGTCGAATGTGATCCGCGACTGGGACGAGTACCGCCGACTTGCGGACGCGCTCTAGCCATGGGGAAGGTGAGCGCGCGTGCGCACCGGTTCCTGCGCTCGGCGCTCGCTGGGTACGGGGGGTTCCTGAGCACGAAAGATCTATTCTCCTGGCTCCAGGAGCGTGGCGAGCGCAATCAGCTCCGGGTCGAGCGTGTGCCTTTTGCCGCCTTGACACAGTGGTCCTTCGAAGCGGATAGCGGGGATCTGGTCCACCGCTCCGGCAAATTCTTCCGGGTTCATGGAGTCCGCGTGCACAGCTCACTGGGGCCG
Organism: Chloroflexota bacterium; assembly: GCA_034666705.1. Taxonomy (GTDB): domain Bacteria; phylum Chloroflexota; class UBA6077; order UBA6077; family SHYK01; genus JAXDLH01. Next base: position 10,244 of record JAXDLH010000265.1, on the reverse strand, counting down.
GTGCCGGACTGGGACCAGCCCATCATCGACCAGCCGGAGATCGGCATCCTGGGCATCATCGCCAAGGAGTTCGACGGCGTCCTCCACTTCCTCATGCAGGCGAAGGTGGAGCCGGGAAACGTGGCCGGAGTGCAGCTTACGCCCACAGTGCAGGCCACGCGGAGCAATTACACTCAGGTTCACCAGGGCGCCCGTCCGCCGTATGTCGACTATTTCCTGGATCGATGTCAGGCGACCGTGCTGGTGGATCAGCTGCAACCGGAGCAGGGCTCGACGTTTCTCCGCAAGCGCAACCGCAATATCATCGTGGAGGCCACCGGTGACGTTCCGGTCGAGGACGAGCACCAGTGGATGACGCTCGGGCAAATTCAGCGGTTGCTGAACGTGCCGAATCTTGTGAGCATGGACGCGAGGACCGTGCTCTCCTGCATCCCATTGGCGGTTCGCGGGGCATCGCGGCTCTTAGACTCCGGCAAGAATCCACTCGCCGTGAGCCCATTTGGCACGGCCTTGTTGGAATCGATGACCGAGTCGGGAGGAGCTGCCCACAATGACGAGCAAATCCTTGGCTGGCTCACCGACCTGAAATGTCGGCATCAGCTCCGGGTCGAGCGACTCGCCACGAAGAGCCTGCAGGGCTGGACCCACGGCGATGACCGCATCGTCCACGACGCGGGGCGCTACTTCGAGGTTATGGCAGTACACGTCGAGGGAGTGAACCGTGAGGTGGCGTCCTGGGATCAGCCGCTCGTTGCGCCCGTCGAGCGAGGTCTCATCGGATTCGCGGTGCAGCGGATCGGTGGCGTGCTGCACTTCCTCGTGCAGGGCAAGATCGAGCCCGGAAATCTGGATGTGGTGGCCGTGGCGCCGACGGTCCAGTGTGCGCTCGGCGCGGAAGGGGCACACGATGCATCGTGCCGACCACCGTTTCTCGAGCTGATGGATGATGCGGGTCCCGGACAGCTTCGCTATAGCTGCATTCAATCGGAAGAGGGCGGACGCTTCTACCATGTCGAAAACGAGTACCGGGTTGTCGAGCTGCCCGCGGCGGAACGGTTGCCGCTCCCGGAGAACTACACGTGGGTGACCCTTCGCCAGTTGACTGAGCTGCTGCGGTTTGGGCTCGTCAACGTCGAGGCCCGAAGCTTGCTTGCCTGTCTCCAGTTGGTGGACTGAGTGGCAATCTGGCGGGTGCCGTGCATGTATTGATTCTCGGCCTTTCGAGCATCGCGCAGCGACGGGTGGTTCCCGCGCTTCAGTCTCTCGGAACCGTCGCGGCGATCGACGTCGCGACCCGCAAGGCCGCCAACGGACAGGCAATCGACTGGCAAGCTGGTCGCGTCTACGACGACTATGCGAAGGCGCTCGAGCAAACGAGCGCTGACCTCGTATACGTGAGCCTCGTGAACAGCGAACATCACCGCTGGGCGGGGCAGGCGGTGCGCCGAGGCCTGCACGTCGTGGTCGACAAGCCGGCGTTTCTCGGGCTCCGGGAATCTGAGCAGATGCTCGAGCTTGCCGACCAGCAAGGCGTCTGCCTCGCGGAGGCAACCGTGTTCGAGTACCATCCGCAAACGCAGTTCCTGCAGGATCAATTCGCCGCGGCTCACGATAGTCCGCGACGGATAAGCGCCGCACTCTCCTTTCCGCCGAAGGATGAAGGTGATTTTCGCTACCAGCGGGCGCTTGGCGGCGGCGCGCTCTGGGACGTAGGGCCCTATGCTGCCGCAGCCGGCCGTGTGCTCTATGGGGAGGAGCCGGCCGAGGTTGCCTGCCAGATATTGACCTGTGGCGGGCCAGATGGCGTCGATACGGCGTTCTCTATGCTGGCCACATATGCTGGCGGTCGAAGTGTCGTGGGCCAATTCGGGTTCGACACCGTGTACCGGAATCGCGTGGACGTGCTGGGGTCGCAGATCGGCGTCGAGATGGATCGGTTCTACACCAATGTGCCCGGGGTGGCGAACGAGCTTCGCGTGACCACGTCGCAGGGTGTGACGGGGCTGACCGGCCCCGCCGGTGACGCATTTGCCGCGTTCTTTGCCCACGTCTTCGCATCGATCGAATCGCGCTCGTGGTCCTCGCTCACGCATGACTTGCACGCGGACGCGCGAACGCTGGAGCGGCTTCGGCAAGCCGCGGGGGCGCAGTAGGTGTGACGATTCCCGTGTGGTCCTACAGTGCGGAGCTCGAGCGGGAGCGGCCGGAGATTGACGAGGCGATCGAGAGCGTCTTTCGCTCTGGGCGGCTCGTCCTCGGCCAGCATGTGCGGGACTTCGAGGAGCAGTTCGCGGCCTATTGCGGCGTCGGCTGTGGCGTGGGTGTGAACAGCGGCACGGATGCACTGTTCCTCGGGTTGAAGGCGCTGGGCGTCGGCGAGGGCGACGAGGTAATCACCGTCGCAAATACAGCCGTGCCCACGGTGTCGGCAATCGTCTCGACGGGCGCCACGCCGAAATTCGTGGATATCGATCCCGCGACGTATCTCATGGACGTGGACAAGCTCGAGGACGCCGTTACCCCGCGGACAAAGTGCATCCTGCCGGTCCACCTGTACGGTCAATGCGTCTCCATGGATGTGGTGCGCGACGTGGCGACACGTCGCGGAGTTCGGATCCTCGAGGATTGTGCGCAGAGTCACGGTGCAATGTGGCGCGACATGAAAGCCGGCTCCATGTCGGACCTGGCTGCGTTTTCGTTCTACCCGACGAAGATCCTGGGTGGCTACGGCGACGGGGGTATGGTGGTTACGGATGATCCAGCGCTCGCCGCGCGGTTGCGGCGACTGCGGATATACGGGATGGAGGCGGAGTACTACGCCGAAGAGCACGGCTACAACTCGCGGCTGGACGAGTTGCATGCAGCGATCCTTTCCAAGAAGCTGCACCATCTCGACGAATACATCGCGCGGCGGCGAGCGCTCGCCGCTCGGTATGATGGGGCGCTGGATGATACCGCCCTCACGTTGCCCGCGACGGCACGCGGCAACCGGCATGCATACTATCTCTACGTCGCACGCCATCCGGCGCGGGACCGGATCATCCAGGAGTTGGCCAAACGGGAGATCGTGGTCAACGTCAGCTACCCGTGGCCGATTCACCTGATGCGCGGTTACGCATGGCTGGGGCATCACGAGGGCGATCTGCCGCACACCGAAGGGGCAATGCGCGAGATTTTCTCGCTGCCAATGTTCCCTTCGCTCACCGAGGGAGACCAGGACACGGTATGTGCCGCGCTGCATGAAATCCTGGCGGGGCTCGAGGGTGGGATATGAGTGCAGCCAGAGCGCGACCAGGGAGCCGATGATGGACCTCGAGCAGTATCAGATCATGTTCGACGTGGAGCAGACCCACTGGTGGTACCGAGGGATGCGCCGCAACACGCGGGCGCTCCTGGAACGCTACCTCGCGCCGGGCCGCACGTATGACATTCTCGACGCAGGCAGTGGTACGGGTGGAAACACGCTGGACCTCCAGCGGTGGGGGACCGTCACCGGTCTTGATTTCTCGATCGAGGCGCTTACGTTCTCCGGCAGCCGCGGCCTGCACCGGCTCGCTCGTGGGTCTATCGAAGAGCTGCCGTTCGGTGATCAGTCGTTCGACCTGGTGACGAGCTTCGACGTGATCTGTCATCGAGCCGTCTCCGACGATCTCAACGCGCTTCGGGAGTTCCGCCGGGTGCTGCGTCCCGGTGGCCTTGCCCTCGTGCGCCTCCCGGCGTTTGACTGGCTCTGGGGGGCTCATGACGCCGCGGTACACACGGTGCGGCGTTATTCGAGCGGCCAGTTGGCCAACCGGATGCGGCTCGCCGGATTCGACGTACTGCACGCTGGTTACGGCAACGTCGTGCTGTTTCCGTTGGCGGTGGCGAAGCGCTGGTCCGAACGATTTCTCCCCTCCAGCCCAACCGACCTTGCCGTTCCTCCAAGGCTCGTGAACAGTGCCTTCGAGCGAGCCCTTACATTGGAGACGCCGCTGCCGTGGCTGGCGAATATCGGTGGGCTCTCGGCGGTGGCGCTCGGTCGGGTGTGAGACGCTGCCCCCCTCGTTGGATGCGGCGCATGAGCGCCGCTATACTGCCCCCCAGCCATTCCGCGCCAGGATTCCGATAGGAGCGTTGCCGGTGTCTCGACTCGCCTCGACCACACTGCGGATTGGCGAGCTGGCGCCTGACTTCACCCTCCTCGCCCTGGATGGGAGCGCTACGCTGCTCAGCAGCATCCTGAAGGGGGCGCACGCCCTGCTCGTCTTCGCCCCGGGTTCGTGGTCGCCTGCCACGCGCAGCCAGATCGAGCAGCTCGCCGCGACCTGCGACCTGTTCAACTCGATGAACGTGAAAGTCGTCGTCGTGTTGAGTCAGGATCTCGCGGCCGCCCGCCGCGCCTTCGTTGGAAATGGCCTTCCACTGATTGTGCTCGTCGACCCGACGCGCGAGGTGGCCCGCGACTATGGCGTGTATCGTGCCTTTTCGCGGGATGGCATCGGCGTCTGCCGTCCCGCGACATTTCTGATCGAGCGGTCAGGCATCATCCGCTTTGCCTACGTTGGCGGACGCGATGACGATACCGCCGAGGCGGACACTCTGCTGCTTCTGGCCACCTGGCTCGTGCCCGCGCGAATATCCGAGCCGCAGGAAGTTCTGGTACAGGCAGAAGAAGAGGAGGCGCCGACTGTGGTGCTCGATCCGGTATCTACGCCCCCGAGCGAGGTGATCGCCGAGACAGCCGAGGTTACGTCCAAAGCAGTGGAACTCGATGCGCCGTCTCACCCGGAGGGGATAGGGAATGAGGACATGCGTCCAGTCCCGCTCGAGTCGGAGCCCACGTTGCGCGGAACAGCGACTGAACTCTGAGGCGGTAAACCCATGCGCGGTGTGATCCGTCGTGGCTGAACCGGACTACCTCCTCGTCCTGACGCGCGACCCCAGGACTCATCCGTCGGCTCGCTATACGCTCCGCGGTGCGCTTGCGCGGTGCCGGCGCGGCTGCGAGGTAACCGTGTACCTGACCGATGATGCCGTGGATTCGTGTGTTGGTGATAGCCCATTGCTAGCGAGGCTCATCGCTGCAGGGATGCGGGTCCTCGTCGACGTCGAGGCCTGCCGCGTATGTGGATTGGCGATACTCGACATAATAGGAAAGCCGGCCACTGACGAAGACTTAACAACGCTCTTGCTTACGCCGGGAATCAATGCTGAATGGTGCTGACGCGCGTGAAGGCGGCTCGACCTCCGTGGCAGCGATTGTGACGCGCGGCGATGCAGCCACGATCGCATCGATGACTGCTCGTTGCACGCACTTCGCCCGCGAAGGCGCCCGCGTGCGTGTATTCTTCCGCGACGAGGCGATCCCGGCGATTTGCGCCCCATTCGCGGCCACCCGGTTGGGATACGAATCCGGCGAGAACGCCGACAATGTAGAGGAGTCCGTGAATGACCCAGGGAGTTGGAGCGGAACGCGTCAGCCGACGGCCGCAATGTTGCACGTGTTGGCACAGAGCGGCGACGTACAGCTCTTCGCGTGCAGCTCATCGCTGTACGTCTGGGGTGTGGACGCGGATGATTTATTGCCGTCAATCACTGGCCCACGCGGCCTGATTGCGTTTCTCGTGGAAGACCTGGCTGGCGCCAGGCACGTGCTGAGTTACTGAGTATCGCGGCATCTCTATAATGGACGGAACCAGACGGAGGTAAAAGCAATGCCCCGCTATACCATCGACGATCTCGATCTTTCGGCTGGCAAGTACGCGCGCCTCTATCGACTGCTTTACGAGCATGGCCCAGGCCACGGCCTCGGGATGTTTCTGCCCATCGATCAGGGCTTGGAACACGGGCCACGCGACTTCTTTCCGAACCCGGCGGCGCAGGATCCGGATTTCCAGCTCCGGCTCGCGGCTGAGGCGAACTTCTCGGCGGTAGCATTTCAGATCGGCATCGCAGAGAAGTACATGAAGCGCTATGCCGGGCGCGTGCCGCTGATTCTGAAGCTCAATGGCAAGACCGAAATTCCCTCGGACGACGAGGCGTTGAGCCCGATCAATTGCAGCGTCGAGGACGCCGTACGCCTTGGCGCGGATGCCGTCGGCTACACGCTGTATGTCGGCTCGCCAGCACAAGAACGTGATTTCGACCAGCTGAAGCGCGTTCGCGAGGATGCCTATCGCCTGGGCATGCCAGTGGTCGTCTGGTCGTACCCGCGCGGCAAATACGTCAACGCGAAGGGTGGCCAGCTCACGTCGTATGCCATCGAGTATGCGGCGCGCGTCGCGATGGAACTGGGTGCCGACGTGGTGAAGGTAAATCTTCCCGAGAACAAGCCCGAGACGGTGGCCCAGACGCCCGCACCGTACAACCAGCAGAACTACGACGAGGAAGAAGCCGTTCGGCGCGTCGTCGAGGCCGCCGGCCGCACCCTGGTTCTCGTGTCTGGTGGGTCGCGGGTCGACGAGGAGAGCGTCGTCGAGAAGGCGCGGCTCTCGGTGCGCTGTGGGGCTACGGGTATCATCTTTGGTCGCAACATCTGGCAGCGTGCGTGGCCCGAGGCGATCGCGTTGACGCAACGCATCCAGAAGGTCATGCTCGAGGAGGCCGGCGTGAGCGATGAGCGCGAGCCCGTCGCCGCCGGCACTCGCTAGCGTCCCTTCCCTTATTGAGCAATGCAGTATTGAGCAATGCAGTCGAGGGTCCCTTGCTGACAGGCCAGGGGCCCTCGTGCTATTCCAGCGGTTGGCGACCCGCGAAACCACCGTCGAGCTCGTGCCAGAAGAGAACTCGCGGCTCGTGCACGAGCCAGCATAGGTAAGCGACGCGGCCGTCACGCAGGGTCCGAAAATCGACCATGCCCCGCTCGGGGTCCTTCAGCTCGCAGCCGAGCGCGCTGATCTCACGCGCCGCGACGGTCAGACGCTCTTGCGCCGCCTCCACGTCGTGGGTGAGACGCGCTGCTTGTCCATCCGGTGTCACGTGCCCGTTGGAGTGCGGCCCGCCACCGGGGTTCGTGCTGAGTGCCCGCTGTGCATCGAGCAACGTGCGGCGCGCGTCCTGCAGGTCGGCGAGAATCGTGCGTAGCTGTGGCAGGAGGGCGTTGGCCTCATCGACGGTAAAGAGGCGGAAGCCGCGCGATTCGTCCGTCATCCGGTCGCTCGGCGGCGATCATGTTCAGCCACGGACGCGATCAGCTCGTGAGCCATAGGAATGACACCTCGAGCCAGTCGCTCTGCGCCATGCCGAGATCCTCGAACAAGCCGTCGGCGATATCGATCGACACCGGCGCGGTCACGACGCGGCCGTTTAGCGAGCGGCCGCCGTTGTACCCGCTCGTGTAGGCAGCCTGTGCTTCCGGCATGAATCGCGGAAGGTCTGGCGCACCGGTTCGCTCCTCCGCCCAGAAGTCGTCGGTCTGGTTCCAGGGACCGACATCCCACACGGGGGCCACGACGGTTCGACCGCGATAGGTCAGTTGGACCACGTACTCGTGGCCGTCGCGGCTCGATAGTGCGCGGGATGAGGGGAGGGCGACGAAGCGGTCGTGCTCCAGGATCACGTGCCCATTCGCGGTCATCCCACCGACGAGACCGAGTCGTGACCCGTAGATTCGAGCAGACGGATGCTCCGTTGCGGCCTGAGTCTCGACGTCAGCATGCGCGGCGCGGGGCCCGACGAGGATCATCATGGTGGCGAGGAGCAGTACGAAGCGGCGAGCGGGTGCCAGAGCTTGCCTCCTGAACGTGTCTGCCCAGCCTAACTCAGAATCGAGGCAGGCGGCAAGGAGCCAGCGCGATTCGTGTCGCGCTCGGGACACTGGCCAACCGGTCACTCGTGCGTTTCGGCACCGTATCGGTAGAGGTTGGTCGGGTCCCACCACATCCAGCCGGGAAGGCCCAGCTCGCGAATGGCACGCCGCTGCGCATTGAGCTCCGTTGGGCCATAGCGCTTGCCGCTGACCCAGGGATAGTCGTCGAAATACTGCAACCAGGGCCGCAACGCTACGCCGGTACCGACGAGCCGCGCTTTGGCCCGCTGGAGGCTATAGAACACGGTTTCATAGGGATACGCAGGCGAGTCGGCGTAACCCGGATCCATGGGAAGCCCGTTGAACGTCGAAGGGTAGACCATGGGGTGCAGATAATCCACGGCGGTGGCCAGCCGTTCGAGGTTCTGTCCTATACCCAGGTCGTCGTCACGCCAACAGACGTACCCAAAAATGTCTGCGCCGAGCGTTCCTCCGTGGGCGTTTACCGCTTCATGCGCGCGCGTGAGGAACGCGGTAATCGTGTCAGGGCGGTTCTCATCCGTCGGGACCTGCGAGAACTTGGCCCGGTCGAGTGCCGTGTTCACGCCGGGATCGGTTGGAAAGCGCACGTAGTCGAACTGCACCTCGTCGAACCCACGATCGATCGCCTCCTCGGCGAGCGCCGTGTTGTAGTCCCACACCTCCGTGCGGAAGGGATCGACCCAGCCAAGCCGCTCGCCGTCGGTCCAGATGCCGCCGGTCGTGCGATCCTTGACCGCGACGTCGAGACCGACGCGGGCGCCGTTGCGCGCGAGCATATCGTCCTTGAAGACGACGATGCGGGCGATCATGTACACGCCCTGGCTCTTCATTTGGGCCACGAACTCATCGAGGTTGGTGTAGGTTGGTCGGTTGTTCGAGCCAATCTCGTCGGCGAGCGGGACCCGGCTTTCGTACGTGAGGTAGCCGAGGTCGCCTTTCACGTCGACCACGAGCGCGTTCAGGCCATCATTCGCAAGCAGCTTGACGACGCCGTTGCGGATGTCGGGGTCGGCAATGCCATAGTAGGTCAGATAGGCACCGCGAATGTCTTGCGGCTCGAGCACGATCGTGACATCCGTGCGATCGCCGACGTCGATGCTCTGGTTAGCGAATCCGGAGGCACGAACCTCGAGTTGCGGGTCCGCGGGAACGGCGTCGAATGCGAAGTGTCCGTCTACGTCGGAGACGACCCCGCGATCGTCGAGTGTCACGCGCGCGTGCGGCAGCGGGGCTCCATCGGCATCGGAGATCGTCCCGGTGACGATCGCGGGGATCAGACTGACGACGAGCCCCGCATCGCGCCTTGCCGGCATCGGCGTGGGGCGATACCCCTCCGCATCGATCTGGGCAATGGCGGCGCCGGGTGCGAGGCTCGCCGCATACCGGCCACCGCCCAAGCCCGCTGCCGGGATCGAGTCGAACGTCACGTGGGATGAGGTGATCTCGACGCCAGTAGTGGCATCGATCAGACGGAGTTGCACGATCTGGCGATCAGCCGCGGCGGCGGGCTGGGCCCCGCGAAGCGCGCTGATGACTGGCGCTGACGACTCTATCGTCTGGCTCAGCACCCATGTGCCCAGGGCGACTGCAACGGCGAGTCCAATCAGGAGTGGCCCATAGCGGCGCCAGCGTGACGGCGCCGGCACGACTCGCTGCCCCCAGTCGTCTGGGCCGTTCCCCACGCTTAGCCTCCAGATCCTCGGCGGGTGGGCGGCACAGCGCCCGGGCCGCCGTCCATTGTAGTGGAAGGCGGAAGCGGCCTTTCGGGTGCGGTCCGCTTCTGAGGGCGCGCTCTCAGACGGCACTATTTGGTTCTAGCGATAGCCACGAGGTCGACGGTCACGAACTGCCGCGGGGCTCACCCAGGCGTGATTGCTGCAACGACGCTGATCGCGAGCAGCCCGCAACCCACGGCAAGCGCACCGAATACCACCCGGGCTCGGGGCTCACTAATAGCGCGCGTCGTCGCCCAACCTCCGAGTGCGCCGCCGGCTATTGTGCCCAGGATCACCGCTGCCTGCGGCGCCGGCTCGCTGAGCACCAGCGCGAAACCAATCACGAGCGCAAGCCAATAGCATCCCAGGAGAAGCCGCACCGCCCAGGCCGTTCCGAGTCGCTGGACCAGGCCTCGCACCTCCGCTCGCCGATCCACCTCGTCGTCCGGCAGTGCATTCGCGATGTGCAGCGCCAGGGCGAGCAGAACCCCGAGCGGATACACCCAGCGAGCCGCGGCGGGCGAGGCGCCGACCGCGGCCCAGGCCCAGAGGGGCAGGATCGGCAGACCGAGCACGTATGGTACCCAGCTCCAGGCGGTCCGCTTCAGTGGGAAATCGTAAAGGAAGCCCGCCGCAGTCATCAGGCTGCCGAACACTAGCGTAACCGCGCCGAATGACGCGGCGAGGAGAAGCGAGCCGATCCCGAGGCCCACCGCGAGGAGCAACGCGCCTGTTTTCGGGACAACCCCAGCCGCAAT
>JAXDLH010000264.1:0-9810 GCA_034666705.1 Chloroflexota bacterium | reverse complement strand
CCGGGGCCTTTGTCTATTCCTGAAGTCCCATCTGGTGCGCGGTAGAATGATTGTTCCACCTCCTGGATGGGAGCCCTCGTGGCCGCTCGCGAATTCCGCGTCGCCGACGAATATACCTATGACCGCCGCACGGCCGTGCGCTGGATTGCCTCGCACGTCCTCCGCTATCCGTGGCTCATTGGCGGCTTTGCGCTCGCTACTGCCTGCCTGACGGGCATGGCCTCGATGGTGCCTGTGCTTACCGGGCGCACCTTCGACGCGGTGTTGCATGGGGCCGATGGGCGGCAGATCCTCCTCTTGACACTCGCCGTGTTCGGCGTGCGCACGGCCCAGGCGCTCTTCGCGCTGGTCAATAACTTTGGTGCCGAAACGCTCGCCCAGCGCGTGCAGCGCGACGCGCGTGATGAGCTGTACGTCAGTCTGCTCGGCAAGAGCCAGACGTTTCACAACCGGCAGCGTGTCGGCGACGTGATGGCCCGCGCTACCAACGACGTGCAGCAGCTCGGCCCGATGATCAACCCCGGCATGCGGCTCATGAGCAACGCGATCCTCAACGTCGTCATGCCGCTCATCGCGATCTCGACGATCAATCCGCAGCTCCTGCTCGTGCCGGTGCTGTTCCTCGTCTCCTTCGTCATCGCGCTGTGGCGATTCAATCGCGAGCTGCGGCCGGTTGCCGGCGCGCAGCGGGCCCAGTTCGGGCTGCTCAATGCCAGCCTGGCCGAGCGGATCAGCGGCATCGAGGTGGTCAAGGGCAACGCCCAGGAGCCGCGTGAGGAAGCGCGCTTCCGCGCCAATGCGCGCGCGTACCGCGATGCCTTCGTCCGCCAGGGGCACGTCGAGGCGCGGTATCTGCCGGTGCTGATCTTTGGGATCGGCCTTGGTCTGGCGTTCGGCCATGGCATGCTGCTCTACCTGAACGGGGCCGCTACCGTGGGTCAGGTCGTCTCGTTCATCGGCCTCTACTACGTGGTGCGCGAGCCATCGTACTTCTCGCTGTACACGTTCGAGCTGATGCAGCTGGGTACGGCCAGCGGGAATCGTGTGCTCGAGCTGCTTCGCGCCGAGACCGAGCTGGACGAGAATCGCGGCGGTGTCACTCAGCCGATTCGCGGCGAAATCGCCTTCGAGCACGTCACGTTTGGCTACGGCCCCGAGCCGATCCTGCACGACGTGAGCTTTCACGCCAACCCCGGTGAGACCGTCGCGATCGTCGGGCAAACGGGCTCCGGCAAGTCGACGCTCACGCAGCTCGTGCAGCGGATCTACGACGTGCAGGAGGGGCGCGTGCTCGTGGATGGCGTCGACGTGCGCGAGTGGAGCATGGAATCGCTCCGGTCGCAGATCGCGGCGATCGAGCAGGACGTCTTCCTCTTCTCCCGCACGATCCGCGAGAACATCGCCTTCGGCGCTGGCGGACGCGCCACGCAGGAGCAGGTCGAGGCGGCGGCCCGTGCGGCGCAGGCCCACGACTTCATCGCGCGGCTGCCCAATGGCTACGAGACGGTGGTCGGCGAGCGCGGGTTCACCCTCTCCGGTGGGCAGCGCCAGCGCATCGCCATCGCCCGTGCCTTCCTCACCGATCCACGGATCTTGATCCTCGATGACTCGACGAGCGCGATCGACAGCGCGACGGAGGATCAAATCCAGCGGGCGCTGCGCGGCATTCTGCAGGGCCGCACCACGCTCCTCATCACGCATCGCATCGCCCAGATCCGCTGGGCCGACCGGATCCTCGTAATGCGGCGTGGCCAGCTCGTGGCGCAGGGGACCCACGAGGAGCTGATTGCGACGAGCGATGCCTATCGGCGCATCTTCGCCCACGGCGAGCCCACCGACGCCCCGCCCGAGGTCGCGCATGCCCGTTGAGGGAAGAGCCAAGGCCGCTGGACCCGGGGCGTACGTCGGCACCCGGCGGTCCAGCGGGGCGGACGCCTGTCCCTCCCCGAGTACGGGATGTCCGATAGTGATGTCCGGCCCGACACATTTGGGATTCCGGGCTGTGGACGATAGCCTCTGTTTCGAGGCTGCGTAGCCGTGGGCTCGATCTGGGACGGGCTCGACCCCGAGGCGTACGATCGCACCTACCCGGACTCGGTGCTGATCCGCCGGATCGTTGGGTACTTCGGTCGCCACGGCCGCGCCATGATCGTCATCGGCCTGAGCGTAATGCTCGCGTCGGTCTCCGCCACCGCCGCGCCAATCGTCGTATCGCGCGGCCTCGATCTGCTCGTCCACGACCCGCGGGTACCGCTCGCGCTCGTCCTGGCGCTGGCCGTCGGCACCGTGGGCTCAGTGGGCTGGATCTTCAACTACGTCAAGCAGATCCTCGGCTACCGGGTGATCGGGGACGTGGTGCTCAGGCTGCGGGAGGACGCCTGCGCGGCCGTGTTGCAGCGCGACATGTCGTTCTACGACGAGTTTCCCTCGGGCAAGATTGTGAGCCGCGTCACCTCGGATACGCAGGACTTCGCCACGGTCGTGACGCTCACGATGGACCTCATCGGGCAACTACTGCTCGTGGTCGTGGTGACAGTCGCGCTCGTCGCGATCAACCTGGAGCTTGCCCTGCTCACGATCGCGACGACGCCGCTCGTGGTGATCGTCGCGCTCACCTTTCGCCACGTGGCGCGCTGGGCAACGCGCAACTCGCAGCGCGCGACGGCGAATGTCAACGCGGTCATCCAGGAGACGATTGCGGGCATCGGGGTGGCGAAGAGCTTCCGTCAAGAGGGCACGATCTACGGCGACTTCCGCGTCACGAACGGGGAGACCTACGCCGTGCGGCTGAAGCAAGGGATCATCTTCGCGTCGATCTTCCCGGCGCTCGGCGTCATCACGGCGATCGGCACCGGCACGGTCGTCTACTTTGGCGCCCAGCGAGTGCTCGGCCATGCGATGTCCGTCGGCGACTGGTACCTGTTCGTGCAGAGCCTGAACTTCTTTTACATGCCGATGGCGAGCATCTCCTCGTTCTGGAGCCAGTTCCAGCAAGGGCTGGCGGCAAGCGAGCGGGTCTTTGCCCTGATCGATGCCGAGCCGGTTGTGATCCAGACCGCGGCCGAGCCCGTGGCCGAGATCGCCGGCCGGGTGACGTTCGACCATTTGCGCTTCAGCTACGTGGAGGGGCAGCCGGTGCTGCCGGACTTCAGCCTCGACGTCCGTCCTGGCGAGACGGTGGCGCTCGTCGGGCACACCGGCGCGGGCAAGTCGAGCATCGTGAAGCTCATCCTGCGCTTCTATGAGTTTCAGGGCGGCCGGATCCTCGTCGATGGCCGCGACCTTCGCCGGCTCGACCTGGCCGAATTTCGCAGGCATGTCGGCCTCGTACCGCAGTCGCCGTATCTCTTTTCGGGAACGGTCGCGGACAACATCCGCTACGCGCGCCCGGATGCGAGCGACGCCGAGGTGCACGCCGTCGCGGCGCACCTGGCCGAGGATTGGGTCGCCGATCTGCCTGAGGGGCTGGAGACGGACGTCGGCGAGCGCGGCTCGCGCCTCTCCGCCGGCCAGCGCCAGCTCGTCGCGCTCGCCCGCGTGCTGCTGAAGGACCCGGCAATCCTGATTCTGGACGAGGCGACGGCGAGCATCGATCCACTGACGGAAGCGCAGATCCAGGAGGGGCTGGACGTCGTGATGGCCGGCCGCACGAGCCTCGTCGTCGCGCACCGCCTGTCGACGATCGTAGCCGCCGACCGCATTGTCGTGCTCCGCGACGGCAGCATCATCGAGGAGGGCTCGCACGAGGGCCTACTCGCCGGTGGTGGCCACTACGCCGAGCTGTACAACACCTACTTTCGCCACCAGTCGCTCAGCTACAAGCCCTGGGAGGCCGACGGCGCGGCGGTGATCGCCTCCGCCGGTTGAGGACACTATGATTCACTCGCAGACTGCGGAGGCCATGCCGCTGTCATAAGGGAGATCACGCCTCGGCGTGGCTTGCGGCCCAGTACCGTTCGGCGGCTTCCACGAAGGTGCGACGCGCCTCGGGTGTGACGAAGGCCCGGGTTGGGATCAGGTGTCCGGATACGGCGCTGGTGTAGAGCACGATCAGGTCGTCGGTCGCCAACACCCGGTCGATACCAAGCCATCGGATGCGGCTCTCCTGGACATCTGAGGTCACGCGCAGGCCATCGGGAGCGATGGTCATGAACTGGTGGCCAAGGAGGCCGCGGTTGGCACTTCCGGCAAGCGCTCGGCGCAGGCCGTCGCGGGTGCGGCGTGGAGCCCGGGTGTTGACGTAGGCGATGCCGAGGATCACCGCGATCCCGTAGAACACCAGCCACTGCCACGCGGCGTGGAAGTCGAAGGCCACGCTCGCCGCGATGGTCGCGGGCACGCTGATCAGCGCCAGTATTGCGTACCATCGATAGTGCTCGCCTCGGTTGACCGGCGACCGACTCCACTGGATCTCGTTGAAGCGGACCACGTCCTCGGCGGTCAGCTCGTAGCCAAGCTCGATCGTCGCCTCATCGCTGGGACTGGTCCAGGTCATCGTTTCTCTCAGTGCTGGATCGTCTGTCGTGTTCCATTGGCACCAGCGCCGCCCATACACTTGGCACTGAATCAACGCAGGACCGTGGGGTAACGGTGCAGGATCAGGTTCGCGAGCAGCTCCCGCTCTGGCAGCGGTCCGGCCCAGAGATCGAGAAGGCCGGATTGCGCGATGCTGCGGCTGGCGAGAACAAGAGCTTACCGGTCCATCGGTGGGTGCCGTGGATTGCGGGCTTCTCGGCGCCGTTCGTCGAGGACGTGATCGCGGCCTATCTCCCCGAAAACAGCCGCGAGCGCTCCCTGGTGCTCGACCCATTTACGGGCGTCGCGACCACGCTCGTCGAGGCGTTGAAGGCTGGCTGCGACGTGGTCGGCTATGAGATCAACGCGTTCGCCGCCCTCGCGGCGCGTGCCAAGATCGACTGCGTCGACGTGCCGCCGGAGGGGCTGAGCAGCGAGATCGAGGCATTTCGCACGGCGATGCTTCGCTTCGAGGCGCAGGTCGACCTGCAATACGGCGAGGGCGGGGCGAGCGCGCTCACCTCACTGCTCGAGGAGTTGCGCGAGAGCTCGCCCCCGGGGTTCAAGAGCCGTATCCCCTTCTTCAGCCCTCCGGTGGAGGCGAAGTTCCTGTATGCGCTCCGCCGCACCGCGGTGCTGCACGAGCCGGATCGCGCGCTCTTCCGCGCCGCCCTGGGCGCCACGATGATCTCCTACTCGAACTACAGCTACGAGCCGAGCCTCGGGACGCGGCCGGGCGCGGGCAAGCCGCTCATCGAGAATGCCTCGGTTGGGTACGTGGTCTGTGCCAAGCTCGACGAGATGCGGGCCGACGTCGAGTGGGCCCAGGATCACTATGGCCCGACCTGGCGGGCGCGCCGGCGCACCGTGCACCACGCCTCGTACTTCGACTCCACGCTCGCGCCCGAAACCGTGTCGCTCGTCGTCACCTCACCGCCGTACATGAACAACTACCACTACGTCCGCAACACGCGGCCGCAGCTCCACTGGCTCGATCTGCTCGGGGATACGACGAGCATGCGCCAGCTCGAGGAGGTGAGCTTTGGCAAGTTCTGGCAGACGGTGCGGCAGGGCCCGCCGGTGCGGCTCGCCTTCGATTTTCCCGAGCTGGACCGCGTCGTGGAGCACTTGCGGGCGCAGAGTCCGGTGCGCGGCCAGTACGGTGGATCCGGTTGGGCCTCATACGTCGCCACCTACTTCAACGACTCCCAGCGGCTCTTCGAGTCGTTGGAGCGCCAGCTGCGGCCCGACGGGCATGCCGTGATCGTGGTGGGCAACTCGATCATCCAGGGGGTCGAGTTCCGCGTCGACCACCTCCTGGCGCAGATGGCGGAGCGGTTGGGCTTGCGGGTGGTCGACGTGCAGATCGTCCGGACCAAGCGCGTTGGCAACAGCATCATCGACTCGGCGGTGCGGATTGGCGAGGCCGGCCATAAGCAGCGGACCCAGCTATACGACGCCGCCGTTATCCTGCGCAAATAGCGGCAGCGTCGTTGGTCGCGGCGGCCGGCGCTGCGGCTCGACGGGCGCGGGTGGATCGAGGAACGCCGCGATGCGGTCCCTGAGCGCCGCCTCCGTCAGTCCGTGCGGCTGCACGAGTTGGGCCCAGGCGCGCCCGGGGTGGAGCACGTCCCACGCCGAGCGTCGCTGGCCGAGTCGGCCGCGGCCTGGCGTGTGGTTCCCGAAGCCGTCGACCACCACGTTCCACAGGGGGCGGAAGCGCTCGATCAGCAGGTTCTCGCCGAGGGAGATCCACACGTCGTCGAGCACCAGGTAGCGGCAGGCGAAGTCGGTGAGATCGAGGTTGCCCGCCTGCTCGATGCTGGCGGCGTGCTGCCGCAACCGGCCATAGATCGTGGCGCTCTCGACTGGCCCCTCGCCGATCCCGCCGCGGCGGCCCCCAGGCGGCGTCGCTTTGCCGACGTAGATCGGCTGGGCGTAGCGCCCGCGCCGATTCTGCGCGGCGATGGGGCTGTAGGCCGGAAAATCACCGGTGTAATAGATCGCGTAGATACCTGCGCCAAGGAACGTCACGTCCGGCGGCAACGGCTCGAGGTCGCGCCCCAGCAGGGCCGCGACGACGCTCTCGGCGAGGTGGGGCTTGTCGAGTGGGTTGTAGGGGACCTCGAGGCGCGGCCGCATATCACTCCCGGGCGAGCGGGTCGTCCGAGCGCATCATAACAATGCGGTCCGGCGGGGGACCGGGTCGCCGTGGTCCGCCAGGCACGGGACCGGAGCTGCTGCATCGGCCCTGGCTATAATCGCGCGGCCCCGCCCCCGGAAGATTGCGGCGGGACGGGAGCGACGCGGGTGGCGGAGCCGCTCGTCCAGCTCGACGAGGCGCGCTGGGTGCGCGAGGCCCAACGCGGCGACGTGGATGCGTTCAATCGCCTCGTCGAGCGCTACCAGACGTTCGTCTACAACGTGGCGTACCGCACGCTCGGCCAACCGGAAGACGCGGCCGATGCGACGCAGGAGGCGTTCCTCTCGGCGTATCGGCACATCCGCGACTTCCGCGGCGGCTCGTTCAAGAGCTGGGTGGCGCGCATCGTCGTGAATGCCTGCCTCGACGCCCGCCGCACCGTGCGGCGTCGGCCGGCGACTTCGATGGATGCGATCGTCGAGGAGTTGGGCGAGGCGCCCTGGGCTGATGCCGACGCCGAGGACCCGGAGCGTGTCGCGCTCAGCCACGACACTCGGGTCGCGATCGAGGCGGCGATGGCCGAGCTGCCCGCCGAGCAGCGGGTCGCGGTCGTGCTGGTGGACGTGCAAGGGCTGAGTTATGAGGAGGCGGCGGACGCGATGGAGTGCGCCCTTGGCACCGTCCGTTCCCGGCTCGCGCGTGGTCGCGCCCGGCTGCGCGAGCTGCTGCTTCCCGACGGGAACCTTTCATGACCCAGCGCCATCTTAAGAATAGAGTAAGGGTCGTCACCGGCTGCCCCCGCGACCGCGTCTTCATCAGCGGAGCGGGCCGGGGCGGGCGGCTGGATCGGCAGGAGTCATAGTGCGCGGCGAACACGCGACTACGGAAGAGCTCTCGGCGCTGCTCGACGATGCGCTCACCGAGGAAGAGCGTCTCGTCGTCGAGGCGCACCTGGCGAGCTGCGCTGCCTGCGCCGCGGAGCTCGACCACCTCCGGAGCGTCGTCGCGATGCTGCACGTGCTGCCCGACGTCCGCCTGCCGCGTTCGTTCGCGATTCCCGCGACGCAGCGTCTGGCCGCCGAGCCTCGCTTCGTTCGTGCCGCCGCACTGCCGATTCTGCGGCCGGTCTGGTTGCGTGCCCTCTCCGGCGTTGCCGCCGCGATGGTCGTGGTCCTGCTCGCCTTCGACGCCAGCTCCTCGTCGAGTACCTTCAGCACCAGCGCACGGGTCGCGCTGCCGGCGGCGTCCCAGGCCGCACCAGTGACCGTTGGGACGACGGGTTCCGATCAATCCGCCAGGGGCGCAGCCCCCGGCGCCGATCAGGCGGTTCCCTTCAGTGCCGCTGCGCCTGCCCCGCGCGCCGCCCCACAAGCGGGCAATGCGACGGGTGCCGCGGTCGAGCCATCGCCCGCCGCACAAGCGGGGCCCCAACCATCTGTAGCGTCGCCAGGAATTCTGCCGACCGCCCAACTGGGGCCGGGGCCACCTCAGGCCCAGGCTGGAGGGGTCGAGCGAGTTGGAACCATCAGCCCCCTGGCCTCTCCCGCCTCGAACCCGCCAGCACGAGCGCTCGGGCCGACGCCCGGACAGCTTGCTGCCAGCGGCTTCGCCGCGATCGCCATCGTGCTTTTGCTCATTAGCTTCCGCGCGCGCGCGGCACGCTGACGTCGATTTCGTTGTGCCCCTCATTCGTTGACGCAATGCAAAATGGTACTATTGCAATGCATTCGAACGATGGTGCGGGAGGGTAAGTGAAATGTTAGAGCTGCTGGGAGAGGTAACGATCAGTGGCCGCGGCGTGGTCAATCTGCCAGCGCGCGCAATGAAGAAGGCTGGCTTGCGACCCGGCGACCGTCTCTTCGTCCAGCTTGTGGACGACCAGACGCTTGTCCTCCTCAAGCGCCCTGAAGACATCGCCGAGTCATTCGCCGGTCGCCTGACTCACCTGTTCCCTGACCCCGAGGAGAATCGTCGCTTCTTGCGAGAGGAGCGAGCCAGTTGGGCTGACGAGGACGCATAGGTGGACGTCTCCGGCCTCGATGCAGCGCTTGCCGGCGTCCGTCGCATCTGTCTGGACAGCAGCACGTGCATCGCCTACCACAGCACGAGCGAGCCCGTACACCCGCTGGCGCGGCACCTGCTGCACCGGATTGTAGATCCAGAAGACCCGCTGTTGGGCTATCTCTCAGCGCTCAGTGGCATGGAGCTTCTCATTCGGCCAATCCGGGCCGGTGGCGCGGACCTGAGTTTCATGCATGCGTTCTTGGGCGGATTCCCGAATCTCCATGCGTTGCCCATCGACCTGGACGTGGCGCTGCAGGCCGCGAACGTGCGTGCGCTGAGCCGGTTACCCACCGCGGATTCGCTCCTCATCGCATCGGCGATGCTCGCGAATTGCGGGGCGATCGTGACTAATGATGGCGAGTGGCATCGCCGGCTCCGTGGCTCATTTCCGCAGTTTCGCTGGGTCTATCTGGCGGAGTAGGTGCCTGCCGCTCATCCCACCAGATCGCGCGTGACGTCGCCGATCGTCGGGCACCCGGTGAGGGCGAGCGCCGCGTCGAGTTCGTCGCGCAGCAGTTGCAGGACGTGGGCGACGCCGCGCTCGCCGGCCGCGGCGAGCCCCCACAGGATTGGCCGGCCGATCAGCGTCGCACGGGCGCCGAGTGCGAGGGCCTTCACGACGTCCGTGCCGCGCCGAATCCCGCCGTCGACCAGGATCTCGACCTCGCCCGCCACCGCGTCGGTGATTGCGGGCAGGACCTCGATGGTCGGCGGGGCGGTATCGAGCTGGCGGCCCCCGTGGTTCGAGACGACGATGCCCGCCACCCCGGAGCGGGCAGCCTGGACCGCGTCGTCGGGTCGAACGATCCCCTTCACCAGAATCGGGAGCGACGTGACCGAGCGCAGCCACTCCAGGTCGCGCCACGTCAGCGCTGGATCGAGGAGCGTCGAGAAGTAGGCGGCCAGCCCCGAGTCGGGGATCCCGCCCGGAAGCTCGCTCATGCCCGCGGCCAGGAGGTTCTTCGCGCTCAGCCCCGGTGGGAGCTGAAAGCGGTTGCGCACGTCGCGCTCGCGCCGCCCGAGGAGTGGCGCGTCCACGGTGAGCATCAGCGCGCCGAAACCCGCGGCCTCGACGCGCCGGATGAGAT
>JAXDLH010000263.1:0-5114 GCA_034666705.1 Chloroflexota bacterium | reverse complement strand
GACGCTGAGGGCATGCGCTTGTGTCCGCGCTCCTCGAAGAACGACAGGAACAGCTCACGAATCTGGTCGGCCTCCATCCCGGTTGAGTCTAGGACCCTGCCTCGGACCAACCTTTCTTCCGTTTGCGCGGTTCAGCCTGCCCCTTACCCCGTGCGGAACCGATCAACGGACCTTGAGCAGTACGACAACACGCGGGAAGGACACACCGAATTCGGGCAAAGCCTGTGCACAGCTGGGCAGCTTCCCCCAACGAAAATGTGCAAATAGCGCCTAGCCCCTACCGGCCGCGCGCGAGTGGGTCGACATTGCGAGGAATGCAGCTTGCGGAGCAACTTGTCGGGGAGGCTCGTGAGAGGCGCAAGCGCGGGATGGACTCGCGCGAACTGCTGTTCGCCGGTGTGTCGGCATTCGCGTTTCTTTGTGCATCGGCAGCCATCGCTGTTCGAGTGCCGCCCAATCGTGGCTTGGATTTGGCCCTGCTGTCGGGGCTCGTCGTGGGCTATGCGCTCGTGTCACGCGTCCGCTTCGAGTTCGGGGACGCCTACGTCTCGGCTGAGCAGCTCGTGCTCGTGCCGATGTTGCTCCTGCTGCCGCTGCCGTACGTGCCCCTGGTGGTGGCTTGCGGCGGCCTGCTTGGGACCATGCCTGAGGTCATGCGAGGCGACTGGCACTGGCAGCGCCTGGTAACGCCGCTTAGTGAGTCCTGGTTCATCGTGGGCCCAGTGCTCGTCATCGCGGCGCTTGCCCCCGGGGCTCCGGCGCTGGCAAATGCCGGCGTCTACGGGTTGGCCTTTCTCGCGCAGTTGATAGGCGACCACGCATACGCCCTCACCCGGGAGCAGACGCTCGACCGTGGTCCGCTATGGGAATCGATCCAGTCCTCAATTGGCACAGCACAGATCGACGCCGTTTTGGCCCCTCTCGCACTCGTCATCACCGTGGTCGCGGCTAAGAGCCCAACTGCGCTGGTAATCATCGGGCCGCTCGTCTGGCTTCTGGCCAGGTTCTCGCGCGATCGGCAGGCGCGTTACAGCGCAGCGCTCGAACTCCAGCGCGCCTATCGGGGGACAGTCATGCTCCTCGCCGACGTCGTCGAATTCGACGACAGCTACACGGCCCAGCACTCCCGCTCTGTGGTTGACCTAGTGACCGCTGTTGCCGATGAGCTTGGAGTCGACCCGAATAGCCGCCAGGAGCTCGAGTTTGCGGCGCTGCTCCACGACGTCGGCAAGATCACCATTCCGAAGGAAACCTTGAATAAGCCGGGGCGGCTCGACCCTCACGAGTTCGAGGTCATGAAGACCCACACGATCGAAGGCCAGTTCATGCTCGACCGCGTTGGAGGCATGCTCGCCCGAGTAGGCGAGATCGTCCGTTCCTGTCACGAGCGCTTCGACGGCAATGGCTACCCGGACGGGCTTGCGGGCAACGAGATACCCCTCGCTGCGCGGATCGTCTTTGTCTGCGATGCCTATAACGCGATGACGACCGACCGCCCGTACAGGGCCGCGCTCGGCCACGAGGAAGCGTGCGGCGAGCTAGTCGCGAACTCGGGCACGCAATTCGATCCCACGATCGTCGCCGCCCTCGTGGACGTCCTAAAGGCTGGACACCTGCCGGATCGGACCGTCGACGACGTGCGCGCCGTCATCGCGACCGTGAAGCTCCCCGAGACCATACGTGCAGCGTCCTAGCGAGCTACTTGCTGCGCGATCGATCCGTAAGCGGCCGAGGTCTCAGACTTCCGTTGCCAATGCCGTCGTAAGGCGAGCGCAGCAAGAACCGCGAGGCATATCTCCCACACCGCGGTGAGCGTCACCAGCGTGCGGGGTCCGATGGCTTGCACCATCGCACCCGCTCCGACAAAGGCCGCCGCGAGCGCCCACGACGTCATGCCGTCGGCGAGTCCGAAGACACGGCCTTGAAGCTCGGCGGGGATGTCAGCCTGGATCAGCAGGCGTTGGTGGACCACCCACAGCCCGTTGCCAAACCCACTCAGCGTGAAGCCTGCGAGCGCGACCAGGACGCCGGAGGAAAACCCTGCCGCCAAGCCACCGAGGCCCGTCAACAACAGACCGAGGACATACTGCCGTTTGAGCCTGGCCGGCTGGCCCCCCCGCGAGCCGCGCAGGGACCCGGCAATGAACCCGAGCCCGTAGAGCGCCACGAGCGTCGCGTAGCCCGATGAGGTGGTACCGAGCGGCCCAATCGCAAATGGCAGCTCGGCAACGTTGAACGCGCCCCCCGAGAACATGGCGGCAGCGGAGCATGTGAGGAGCAGGCCTATGGCGGGGAGACCTGCGACCGCCCTGATCCCCTCGCGCGTTTCTCGAATGAGCGATTGATTGGGCGGCTCCGGGTCTGCGGCGGCGGGCGCCGTCCCGAAATCCAGCCGAGCCAGAACCGCCGCGGACGCTGCGAACGTGACTGCGTTGACCACCAGCAGATCCTCGGGCCCGACAGCCGCCAAAACGGCCGCCCCGACAGCGGGGCCGACGGTATAGCCGAGATCGCTAATCGCGCCGTAGAGAGAGGTGGCCTCCGCCGTGCGGCTTCCAGCCAACCCAGGAAGTGCAGCGAGGGTGGCAGGCCTGAAGAGTGCCGTTCCCAGCCCGGCAAGCAGGGCGAACGCGACTGTCAGCGGAAAGCTGCTGGATGCCGCGATACCCGCGAACGCGATTGCCCTGATTACATCGCCGGCAATCGCGCAGCCGCGCCGTGACCAGCGGTCCACAGCCGCCCCGAGGACCGGACCGAGAACCATGGCCGGTACGAAGTCCGCCAACAGCACGAGACTGATCGCCCAAGGGGATCGATAGCGGTCATACGCCACCACCAGCAGGGCGACGTACGCGGCTCCAGTGCCGAGCGACGACTGCGTCAGGGCTCCGAAGAACCACCTGCTGCGCCGGTCGGCCATGAGGAGCTTTATCGCCTGGGTCATCGAAGAACGCGCCCGCCGGTTCCGGGTCCCCTTACAGCGCGTATACCCCTATAAAAGCTGAGACCGCGTTGTAAACGCGGTCTCAGTCAGTCTGTCTTTTCTAGCCTAGCTGCGCTTCGGCATATGAGGGCTCCCTTCCGGAAACGGATCCTCTGCTCGCTGCACAGACTCTCGGCGAGAATCTGTGCGGAACTTGTGACCACCATCTCACAGAAGGTCCCGTTTAGCCAGCTTTTCCTGCAAGAACCTGTGCACTAGCAGGAGTCGGACACCACCCTTTCCGGCAGCGTCGCTGGGGAAACACACGCTGCTGTGTGCCCAGGAGCTGGGTTTTGCGCGGTTTCGTACGTCGTTGGGAGGCAGTGGCGTGTGGGCGGGATTGCCGCCGCAGGGGGCGGCCCTGCCCGGACTAAGGCCCGGCCGGCGCCGCCTCGGCTTCGCCCGCGTCCGGCAGTTCGTCGCCGGCACTCAGGGGGCTCGAGGGGTCGCGCTCGGCTTGCTCGATCTCCGAGCGCGTGACGTTCAGGGGGTGGTGGCAGGCGGCCAGGTGGCCGCTCGGGTAACGCGTGAGGGGCGGCACCACTTCGCGGCAGACGTCGGTCGCGCGTGGGCAGCGGGGATGGAAGACGCAGCCCGAGGGCGGATCGATCGGGTTCGGGGGCTCGCCGGAGACGACCATGCGCTCGCGGGCGCGGTTCTCGCGCGGATCGGGGATCGGGACCGCCGCCAGGAGTGCGCTCGTATAGGGGTGGATCGGCTTGGTGTAGAGCTCGTCCGCCGGCGAGACCTCCATCAGCTTGCCGAGGTACATCACCGCGATCCGGTCGGACACGTGGCGCACCACGCTGAGGTCGTGGGCCACGAACAGGTAGGTGAGCCCAAAGTCGTCCTGGAGGTCATCGAGCAGGTTGATGATCTGGGCCTGGACCGACACATCCAGGGCGGACACCGGCTCGTCCAACACGATCAGCCGCGGCTCCAAGGCCAAAGCCCGCGCCACGCCGATCCGCTGGCGCTGCCCGCCCGAGAACTCGTGCGGGAACCGGTTGGCGTGCTCGGGATGGAGGCCAACCCGCCGCAGCAGGTCGCGCACGCGGTCCTCGACCTCGTCCTTCTCGGCGCCGTGGAGGCGCAGCGGGGTGCCGATGATCTGAACGATCCGCTTGCGCGGATTGAGCGACGCGTACGGATCCTGGAAGACCATCTGGATCTCACGGCGGAGCGGGCGCAGCTCCGCCTGAGAGGCGTGGGTGATGTCGTTGCCGCGGAAGCGGATCGAGCCGTCGGTGGGCTCGACGAGCCGCAGAAGCGTGCGCGACAGCGTGGTCTTGCCGCAGCCGGACTCGCCCACGAGCCCGAGCGTCTCCCCCTCAGTCAGAGCGAACGTCACGTCGTCCACCGCATGCACCCGACCGACCTCGCGGTCGATCACCACGCCCGACTTGATCGGGAAGTGGAGCTTCAGGTGCTCGACGTCGACGAGAGGCCCTCCGCCGTTCGTGCTCACGCCGACACGCCCTCCTTCTCCCCCAGGCCGATCTCGCCCGGCCGCACCTCGCGCCGCTCGCGCTTCTCGTCGACGGAGAGCCAGCAGCGGTCGCGGTGCTCGGGTTTGTCGACGCGGGCTTCGAGCGGCGGAACCTTGATGCACTCCTCGAACTCGTGCGGACAGCGCGGGCGGAAGTGGCAGCCCTGGGGCCGATCGGCGAGCGACGGCGGCAGCCCCGCGATCGCCGGCAGCCGCCCCGGGCGCAGCTTGTCCACGCGCGGGATCGAGCCGAGCAGGCCCCAGGTGTAGGGGTGCTGGGGGTCGTAGAAGATGTCGTCGAGGGTGCCCTCCTCGACGATCCGGCCGGCGTACATCACCGCGACCCGGTCGGCGATGTCGGCCACCACGCCGAGGTCGTGGGTCACGAGGATCACGCCCGCGCCGGTCTCATCGCGCAGCCTGCGGATCCGCTGAAGGATCTGCGCCTGGATCGTCACGTCCAGCGCCGTGGTGGGCTCGTCGGCGATCAGGATGCTCGGATCGCAGGAGAGCGAGAGCGCGATCATCACCCGCTGGCGCATGCCGCCGGAGAACTCGAACGGATAGGCCCGCGCCCGCTCCCGCGCGCGTGGGATCCCGACTCGCTCGAGCAGCTCGATGGCCCGTTCGTCCGCATCGGCG
>JAXDLH010000262.1:0-3844 GCA_034666705.1 Chloroflexota bacterium | reverse complement strand
AGGGGTGGCGGGGGCCCAACCGCCCCCCGCCACCGCACCTTTGCCGGATCGCTCAGCGGCGGCGCATCTTCGAGCGAATCCATAAGCCGAGTCCGCTCATCCCCGCCAGCACGACCGCCAGAGGCGTCGGATCGGGCTCACCCGTCGATGGAAGCTGCGCCACGGTAGGCAGTGTGGTCCGCTGGGCGGCTGGCGCCGCAGGCTGACCTTGGACGCCGGCCACGACCGGGGCCGAGACTGGCGCGCTTGCCCGCGGGGCCTGCTGCGCCGCGGGGGCCGCCGCTTGCACGCCCGCGACCTGGATCGGCAGCGGGGCCGTCAGGGTGATCGTCCCCGGCTGCCCGGGCACGCGGATCACCGTGCCCGCTGGCAGCGTGAATGTGCCTGGCGTCAGATTCGTGCCACCCGGCACCGAGACGATCTCGATCGGGCCCGCGGGCACGCTGACACCGTTGACGATGGTCCCGCTCGGCAGCGTCGCCCCGGGGAAATTCGACACGGCCGGTGGCGCAGGGATTGGAGCGGCAGGCGCCGGAGCCGCGGGGACCGGAGCCGCCGGCGCCGCGGGAGCGGGAACGGACGGCGCGGCGGGCACCGCCACCGTTGGCACTACCACTGTCGGTACGACGACCGTTGGCACCACCACGGTTGGCACTACCACTGTCGGCACGGCCACCGTCACGCTCGCGACGGCCGTCGCTGCGCCGCAGGCATTCACCTGCGTCAGGGTGCCGGTCGTGAGCTGCCCCTGACTATTGATCGTGCCGCTCAACTGGACGGTCTGACCGGTCGTTCCCGTCCCGATGGTGGCACCGGTCGCGATCGGAATCGTCTGGCCGTTCACTGTCACCTGGCCCGGGCTCGTCGAGCTCGACGTGACGAGATTCCCCAGCGTGCCGCACATGTTGATCGGCCCCACCGGCAGCGAGACGGACGGGATCGCAGTGACGGTGAGGAACGCGTTGCCGCACACGCCGCCCAGGGTGAGCGTGCCGCTCGTCAACGTGTTGAGGGTACCCATTGTGCCCGTGAGCGTCGCGATCTCGCCGATGACCGGCGTCGGCAGCGACGTGCCGGGTGCAATGGTGACCGTCTGGCCATTGATGACGATGCTGCCCGACGTATTCGTCGTCGGAGCGGTGAAAGCCGTGACGACGCCGCAGATCGTGATCGACGTGCCAGGCACCACGGTGAGCGTGTTGGGAATTGCGTTACAGGGCGTACCCTGGATCAGCGCCCCGCTGGTGATCGTGCTCCCGTTCGCGGTTCCCGTGAGCTCGTACGTCTGACCGCTCGTCGGGTTGCCGATATTGACCCCTTGCCCGATCGTGAGGGTCTCGCCATTGATTGTCAGGGAGCCCGTCGCCGAACCGGTCGCGGCTGCGAAGTTCGTGACCGTGCCGCACACGGTGATCGGGGCGCCCAGCAGCGCCGTCGGCGTGGCGCTCGGCGTCGCGCACTGCGGCGTCGCGATCAGCGAGCCGCTCGTGAGTTGGTTGCTGCCGTTCGTCTGGCCACTGAGAGTGAAGCTCTGGCCGACGATGCCCAGCCCCGTAATAGAGGTGCCTGGCGCGATCGTAAACGTCTGCCCACCAATGTTGATGCTGCCAGAGTTTTGCGCAGTGGCCTGATTGAGGCTGTTCAGCGTGCCACACACGGTAACGGCTTGTTGGGCCATCGTGAGCCCGAGCGTCGCCTGAGCGACGACCAATGAGAGCCCGATCGCCATGACCAGCACAGCCAGGAAGCGATGCCACCTCCCCCGAGGCTCACCGCCGCGTGTTCCCAATGGGAATTGTCCGGGTATCAAGCGCATGCCTGCTTCCTCCGCTCCCTGCAAATCTCTCTATAGACGCCGATTCCCGGGCGCCTACTCATTTCAGTCTAGGAGGGAGGCAAACGCATTGCTGCCGCACGCTCCGAAAGCGTTCTGGCGCTGTAACGGACATTCATAAGTCCGTTACGCACGCGGCAGCGGCGGCGCGCGATCAGTAGCCGAAGAGGTGGGGAATGACGTTGCCGAGCAGCCAGCCGCCGCCCGCGGAGAGCGCCCCGACCACCACCACCTCGAGCACGCTGCGCGCCATCTGCAGTTGCGCGAGCTTGCCCTTGATCGTGCCCACGATCACCAGTGCCACGAGCGTGAGCAACAGCGAGATGGGCAGGGCGACCGGTACGGGGAAGAAGAAGTAGGCGATCAGGGGAAAGATCGAGCCGACGATGTACGAGGCGCCCATGGTGATCGCCTCGGGTACCCGCACTACCTCAGGCTCGAATGGGATCGCCAGCTCCTTCTCGACCATCGTCTTCGCGTAGCAATCCGGGTACTTGGCAAGCGTCGTCGCCAGCAGGAGCGCGTCGTGTGCGGCCACACCCTCGTGTTGGAACAGCCGGGCCATCTCGTGCAGCTCGAAACCCGGTGCAGAGCGGATCTCCGCCAGCTCCTGCTGGACCTCCCGCTGCTGCACCTGCGCTTCCGAGCGAGCGGCGATGAACTCGCCGGCGCCCATCGAGAGCGCGCCAGCGAACGCCTCGGCGATCCCGGCGATGATCACCGACTTCGTGTCGCCGGTACCCCCGGCCACACCGCTGATCACCCCGAGCGGGACGAGCAGCCCATCGAGCGAGCCGAATACGAGCTGGCGGATGCGGCCGAGCCGCTCCATGCGGTGGCGCTCCGCGAAGAGGGTGCTGCCCTCCTCCATCGGCACGGCCGGTGCGCCGGATGCGAGCGCCTCTGGACGTGGCGCGGACGTACTCATGCAGCGCATTCTCCCGTGCTGATCGCGCTCCCGTGTCCTAAAAAGGTACCATGCCGCCTCAGGAAGCTGCTCCCCGCCGGGGGTGGCCAGCCGACGACGCAATCGACGAGGTCGTGCCCACGTGACCGAGCCTGCATCGCCGCTCGCGACGCTCTACGCCGACCTCTGGGACGACGCCCGCGCCACCTGGGCGGCGCGCGACCCGGTGCTCTACGCCGTTACCGGCCCCAGCCCGGTCCCACGTCCGCTCACGCCACTCCCCACGCCCTTCGCCGCGCTTGCCAATGCCGTCACCCATCAGCAGGTCTCCATGGCCGCCGGCCGCGCCATCGCGGCGCGCACCGTCGAGGCGGCAGGTGGCGCGTGGGACCCGGCGGCGATCCTGGAGCGCTCCGAGGAAACACTGCGCGCCGCCGGCCTCTCGCGCGGGAAGGTGCGCACCATTCGCGCGCTGGCCGAGGTCGCAGTCGCCGGGGATCTCGAAGCGCTCGATCAGGCCCCGGACGACGCGATCATCAGCCGCCTGGTCGCCCTGCCGGGCATCGGCGTCTGGACCGCCAAGATGTTCCTGATCTTCCACCTGCAGCGGCCCGACGTGTTTGCAGGCGAAGACCTCGGCCTCCGGATGGGGATCCGCCTGCTCGAGGGGCTCGCCGAGCCGCTGAACGCCGTGCAAGCGCAGCAGCGCGCCGAGCTGTGGACGCCGTATCGCAGCGTGGCCAGCCTGGTGCTCTGGGACCTCGTCCATCAGCACCGCGCCGCCGCACGCGCAATGCCCCCTCTCCCCCGCCCGCGGAGCAGAGGGGGAGCCCAAGCCACTGAGGGTTAGCTACGCACTACTGAAGAGGGATGCGGCCGCGCCGCACAGGAATGCCCGTTCCATGACTCGAAGCTACTGGCTGGCCAACTCCTCGAGGCATCCTTCAAGCGCGAGGGGGTGTGGGCAGAGACGATCGGCGCCTGCCTCTACGAGCTCGGGCGCTGACCCGTAACCCCAGAGTGCGCCAATGGCGCGTACCGCGTTGGCCATTGAGAACGTGTTCTTCGAAGCGCAGGACACAAGTGTCCTGGAGATCCCGGAC
>JAXDLH010000261.1:0-12264 GCA_034666705.1 Chloroflexota bacterium | reverse complement strand
GCCGAAACGCACGGTCGAATGGCAGCGCGGCAGCGTCTTCGCGCCGCCCCTCAACTGCTACTACCAGCACTTCAACCTCGACGGCCAGAGCCCCGCGCGCCTCTTCGCGGTGACCAACGCGCCGATGCTGATGAACATCTACCGCGAGCCGGACTTCCTCTTTAGCCACGGCTACGTGTTCGACGAGCGTTTCGACGCGGAGGAGGACTACTTCACGCGGCAGGCGCAGCGCGCGGCGCGCAATGCGTGGGTCACGAACTTCATCGCCGACATCCGTGCCTTCGGGCTGGACTCGGCGCCGAACCGGGGCGCCGAAGGGTTCCTCACCAACTTCGTCATCGCCAACAACCAGATGGCCGTGCATTGCAGCGAGTTCCCGCCCGGTACCTACAAGAAGGGCCACCGCCACAACGTGGGTGCCCACGTGATCATCTTGGGTGGCCAGGGCTACTCGCTCCTCTGGTTCGAGGGCGAGCCGCGGACCAAAGTTGAGTGGAAGGACGGCAGCGTCCTCTCGCCCCGCGAGTCGGAGTATCACCAGCACTTCAACACCGGCCCCGGCTCCGCGCGCTACCTGGCCATGCGGCTCGGCCAGCTCGACGCCCGCTCGTATCGCGGGTTCATGCCCGAGCAGATCGAGTACGAGGATGAGGATCCGGCGATCTACGAGGAGTACGAGCGCGAATGCGCCCGCAACGGCGCCACGGTCGTCCTGCCCCGTCCCGCCTACGCCGCCGGGGTGGCTCGGTAGGGTTGTTTGACCGGAAGGATCTCTGACCGCTGCGGTCTCTGATGAAAGGAGCACGTCGATGGTCCTAACCAGAGAAGAGAATGAGCTGCTCACGCGCGTTGGCTCCGGCACGCCGATGGGCGAGCTGCTGCGCCGCTACTGGCATCCGGTCGCCGTCGCGCAGGAGCTGACCGACGAGCAGCCGACGAAGTTCGTGCGCATCCTGGGTGAGGATCTGGTGCTCTTCAAGGACAAGAGTGGCAACGTCGGGCTGATTCAGGACCACTGCGCCCACCGGGGGGCCTCGCTGCTCTACGGCCGGGTCGAGGAGCGCGGCATCGCCTGCGCCTACCACGGCTGGCTGTACGATACGAGTGGCTCGTGTCTCGAGTGCCCGGCCGAGCCGGCCGGCTCGATGTTCCACCTCACGGTGCGCATGGTGGCCTACCCGGTCCAGAAGTTCTGTGGTTTGTACTGGGCGTATCTCGGCCCGCTGCCGGCCCCGGTCATCCCCAGATACGACGTCTGGGTGCGTGAGGATGGCGTCCAGAAGATCGACGTGTATCCACGGCTCGACTGCAACTGGTTCCAGGCCACGGAGAACTCCGTGGACCCCGCCCACCTGCAGATCCTCCACCAGGACACCAACGGCCGGCGGGCGCCGAACACGACGCGCGGCTTCACCGATGACATCGCATCGTTCGACTTCTATGAGACGCCGTACGGCATCATCAAGAAGCGCACCTACACGAACGGCCGCGTCGACGAGCATCCGCTGATCTTCCCTAACATCCTCCGCGTCAGCAACGTCACCCAGATCCGCGTGCCGATCGACGACGCCCACACCAGCATCTTCTTCATCCGCTTCGTGCCCGGCGATCTGACTGTTGGCGCGCGTGACGAGGAGCCCGAGGTCACGTACGTCGAGCCGTTCAAGAGCGTGCCTGAGGCGCTGCACCCTTTCACCCGCTTCCGCATGGACAAGGTGCTCGCCCAGGACCACATGGCGTGGGAGACGCAGGGCCCCATCGCAGATCGCACGACCGAGCGCCTCGCCACGTCGGACCGCGGGATCGTGCTGCTGCGCACCGTCATGAAGCGTGAGATCGAGCGGGTCCAGCGTGGTGAGGATCCGAAGGCCGTGATCCGCGACCCGAACCACGGCACGATCGATACCAATTTGAGCGAGTCGCTTGCGCAGCAGCGCGAGCGCGGTGGTGGCGACCTGCTGCCTGAGCTCACGCGGCAGTAACCGACGTTCATCGTGACTACGTGGGGGGAAGGTTCAGTGATGTGCTCGACGAGCGAGTTGACGCAATGAGCTCGGTCAGACTGGCTCCCTTGCTATGGCTGGTGTGCGTCGTCGTTTTGCCGGCATGTGCTCCATCGTCACCGAGCGCTGCCGTGGGCCAGCTCGGTCAGTCCGCTGCGCAGCCAACTGCACCGAAGCGCATCACCGTCGCGATCATGGGTGATCCAACGAGCCTCTATCCAAAGCTCAACTCCTCCACCGTGCGTGGCAGCGAGGAGCTGGGCGAGCTGACCAACGCTGGCCTTGCCAACATCGACGATCAGAGCCGGCTACAGCCGATGCTCGCCGAGGCGGTGCCATCCGCCGAGAACGGTCTCTGGAAGCTGCTTCCCGACGGCCGCATGGAGACGACCTGGACGCTGCGGTCCGGCGCGCAGTGGCACGACGGCCAACCGATCACCGCCGACGATCTCGTCTTCACCGCCCAGGTGCAGCAGGACCCCGAGCTGCAGCTCTTCCGTGACCCGGCCTACGACCTGGTGGAGAGCGTGCAGACCATCGACCCGCGCACGATCCTGGTGCGGTGGAAGCGTCCCTACATCGATGCCGACCAGATGTTCACGAAGCAGATTGCCCTGCCGCTGCCCAAGCACCTGCTCGAGCGTCCGTACACCGATGCGAAGGCAACGTTCCTGGAGTTGCCCTTCTGGAGCACGGATTTCGTGGGCAGCGGTCCGTTCAAGCTCAAGGAGTTCGCCCGCAGCAGCCACGTCACGCTGGTGGCCCACGAGCAGTTCGCCCCTGGCAGGCCGAAGCTCGCCGAGATCGACGTCCGGTTCATCACCGACTCGAATACCGTGATCGCGAACCTCCTCTCCGGCACGATTGACCTGATGTTGGGCCGGGGTATCTCGGTCGAGGAGGGCCAGCAGGTTCGCGATCGTTGGACCAGCGGGCAGATCGAGTACAAGGCGCTCGAGACCTGGGTCGTGATCTATCCGCAGTTCGTCAACCCGACGCCCGCAGTGGTCGGCAATGCATCGTTTCGCCGCGCGTTGATGTACGCTGTCGACCGCCAGGCGATGGTGGACAGCATCCAGTCCGGCCTGGTCCCCGTCGCGCATAGCGTCGTCAGCCCGAACAACCCGTACTTCAAAGAAGTCGACCGCAGCATCGTGCGCTACGACTATGACCCGCGGCAGTCGGCGCAACTGCTGGAGGGGCTCGGCTATGCGAAAGGGAGCGACGGCATCTATCAGGACGGCGCCGGGCAGCGCCTGGGCCTGGAGATTCGCTCCACCTCGAGCGACCTGAACCAGAAGTCGCTCCTCTCGGTAGCCGACTTCTGGCGGCGTGCCGGCCTCGACGTCGAGCCCGTGATCATCTCGCCGCAGCGCGCCACCGACCGCGAGTACCGTGCGAGCTTCCCGGCCTTCGAGCTGCAGCGCCAGCCGGCGAATCTGCGTCCCCTCCGCAACCTGCACAGCTCTGAGGCGCGGACCGGCGAGAATCGATTTGCCGGCAGCAATAATGCGCGGTACATTAACTCAGCGATGGACGAGCTCGTCAATCGCTACCTGGTGGCGATTCCCATTGCCGACCGCATCCAGGCAGTGAGCGGCATCATCCATCAGGTGACGGACCAGCTCGTCTGGATGGGACTCTTCTTCGATACTGAGCCGGCGCTGGTCGGCAACCGCCTGGTAAACGTCGGCCCGCGCGCCGAAGATTCCGCACAGACCTGGAACGCCCACGAATGGGACGTGCACTGAGGAGGTATTCATGGTCGACATTCAGCAGAACCCCGCCACCGCAGCGACCGCACCGAGCCCAGCCCCGCGCGGCAGCCGAACCAACGCCTACGATCGCTGGGTCGAGTCCACCGGCGTGCCGGTCCATCGGGGTTATGCGATCGAGGATGCGCGGACGATCCCGGTGGGCCCGTGGCCGGAGCGGGAGTGCAATGCCGCCTTCGTGGTCCTCACCGGCGCGGATGGCGTCAGCGAGGCGCGCATCACCGAGGTTCCGCCCGGCGGTGCCACGCGTCCGGTGAAATTCAGCTTGGACGAGGTGGTCTACGTCGTCGAGGGGCGCGGGCTGACGACCCTGTGGGCCGGCGACGGGCCGAAGAAGAGCTTCGAGTGGGCTGACCGCAGCCTCTTCCTCATTCCCCGCGGCTGCACGTATCAGCTCACCAATACCCGCGGCAATGCGCCCGCGCGATTGCTCCATTACAACCACCTGCCGACGGTAATGAGCCTGGTCAAGGAGCCGGAGTTCTTCTTCGACAACCCGTTTGTGTCGCCGGAGCTGCTCTACGGCGGCGACTTCTACTCGTCGGCTGTGGCAGAGGCGAATCCGAACGAGCGGGCGGCGCGGCTCGGCCGGCCGGTGTGGACGGGCAACTTCTTCCCCGACATGGGCGTGTGGGACAAGCTGCACACGTACCAGGAGCGCGGCGCCGGCGGCCACCGGGTGGGCATCAAGTTCGCGTCGTCACCCATCTCCTCCCACATGTCTGTGTTCCCGCCTGGTACCTATAAGAAGGCGCACTTCCACGGACCGGGCGTCGTGATCATCATCCCCGCCGGCGATGGCTACTCGGTGATGTGGCCGGAGAGCGGTGGGGAGAAGGTCGTGGTGCCGTGGCACGAGGCGAGTGTGTTCGTGCCGCCGAACCGCTGGTACCACCAGCACTTCAACGTCGGCGACGCACCTGCGCGCTACCTCGCGTTCCACGCGATCCATATGTACGGCGGCGACCCGACGCGGCTCAGCGCGGAGCGCGGCGCGGCGGAGATCCAGTACCCCGACGAGGACCCGTTCATCCGCGAGAAGTTCGAGTCCGAGCTGGCCAAGCGCGGCCACACCTCGCTGATGCCGCCGGAAGCCTACACCGACCGCGATTACCTCTGGGACTACGGCGAAGACGACGACTGAGGCTGCCGGTACGCCCCCCTCCCCCGATTGCGGGGGAGGGGGTTGGGTGACGCGGCCAACAAACGGCGTCAGTAGTTCCCGGCCTTCACCTCCTTGATGTAGGCAGTCGCGGTGTCGTAGACGTACTGCGCTACGTTGGGGCGGCCGGGGATCGGGTGATTGACCATAGTGGAGCGGTACGAGAAGCCGCTGATCTTGCCGTCGGCTTCGTGCGTCGCCGCGCCGCCCAGCACGGGAATGCTCACGGCCGCCGAGATCGCGCCGTAGACGTCCGACGTGATGCCCGTGCAGTCGAGCAGTGCGGCACCCAGGCTCTCGAGCAGCTTCGCCTCCTCGACGAGCTGCGTCTTGCGCTGCCGCACGGCGTCCTCGGAGCGGTTCATGAAGTCGCCGATCGCCATCGAGGCCTGCGGGCTGAACCCGAACTGAGGAAAGACCGGGATCCCGGCTTTCACGATTGCCTTCACCAGGTCAAGGTTGGCGATGGCGTTATCCACTTTCACCATCTCCGCATTGCCTTCCTTGACGAGGCGGATTGCAGCCTCCAGCCCTTCCTGCACCCCCATCTGGGCGGGGCCGAACGGCATGTCACAGGTGACGACCGCCCGCTGCGCGCCGCGCGCCACCGCGCCGCACACCAGCACCATCTGGTCCATCGTCACGTCATATTGCGTGGGGAAGCCCCACATGTTGTGGCCGACGCTGTCCCCAACCGTGAGCATATCGGCGCCAGCCATCTCCGCGATCCGTGCCATCTCGTGGTCGTAGCAGATCGCCGCGAAAATCTTCTCGCCGTTGCGCTTCATCTGCTGCAGATCGGTGATGGTGAGCTTTCCCATGTGACCTCCTCGCCTGTGGCGTTACGCGACGTCCCATTCGTGCACGAAAACGGTCTCACCGTAGCCCGCGGTGCGGGTGCGTACGTTCTTCATGCGGCTCGCGGTCACCGTGACCTCGACGTCGTAGAAGAGTCCCAGAATCACGACCTGGTCGGTCACGACGTGTGCGATCTGCTTGTACAGCTCCATGCGGGGGCCGGTGGGGATGGTGACGTCGTACGCCTCGAGGAGCCGGTCGAGCGCAGGATTGCTGTAGCGGCCGTAGTTGCCACCCCGCCAGTTATTCTCTGCCGTCGGTGGATTGGCGCTGTGGAACTTCTCTGTCACCTGGTCCGGCGTGAGCGGCTGGCGGCGCAGGTCGAAGGCGGGGAAAGCGAAGCGGTATTCGAAGTCGTTGCGCCGTGCTGCTGGCGTGAGCGACGTCTCGGTGGTCAAGCCCACGGCCTGCCAGTTGGCGGCGGTTGCAAAGGCGGCTCGCTCTTGCTGCACGTCACCCTGGGTGGTGCGGATCTCGAGCGTGATCTTCTGGCCGGCGCGGTCGACGTAGAAGCCGTCCGTCCCCTTGCGATAGCCGAGCCCCTCGATGAGCTGAGTGGCGCGGCGTGGGTCATAGGGATACTGCACCACTGAATCTCGGGTCGCCTGG
Organism: Chloroflexota bacterium; assembly: GCA_034666705.1. GTDB lineage: Bacteria > Chloroflexota > UBA6077 > UBA6077 > SHYK01 > JAXDLH01. The sequence goes on along the minus strand of JAXDLH010000261.1, from coordinate 5,857 downwards.
AACTCGTCGGCCCGACTCGGGTTCGTGACCACGCCGTGGGCGACCGACGTCTTTCCGTCGACCAGCGTGTTCACCATCTCCTCCCGGTCCAGGGCGTGCGCGAGCGCCCGCCGGAAGTCCACCTCCAGCAGCGCCGCCGGCGTCGGGTTCTCCAACTTGATGTAGACGACGATCGGATTGGCCGCGCTCGTCCCGAACTGGACCTTGCCATTCGAGCGGTCGAGCATGCCCTGCGCCCAGTCGAGGGCCAGGCGTCCGCCCAACGATACGTCTCCCTCGCCTGCGAGGAAGTTCGCTGCGATGGTGTTCGGGTCCGGGATGAACTTCATCTCGATGGCGTCGATCTTCGGCCGTCCGAGGAAGTACCGGTCGTTCGCTTCGAGGAGCGCACCGCTGCCGTGCGTCCACTGGCGGATTCGGTACGGGCCGGTGCCGACGAACTCCTCGGTCCAGTACGGCAGTGCCTGGAACCGCTCCATGTCGCCGCTCCGGTAGGCGGTCTCCAGGATGTGCTTCGGCAGCGGAAAGACGAAGCCGCCGTCCGCATAGAGGTAGGTGCGCTTCCAGGTGACCACGAGCGTACTCGCATCGCGCGCCTCGATGGACTCGATGAAGCGATACGGCGCCAGATCGATGAGCGGCAGCTTCGGGTCTTGCTGGACGGTCGTCGTGAAGAGCCAGTCGTCGATCGTCACCGGCGCGCCGTCGTGCCACACGGCATCGGTGCGCAGCTTCCAGGTGAGCTCCATCCGTCCGTCGGGCAATACTTTCCACAGGCCGTTGTCAGTGCTGGGCAGTGTCTCCGCCATGCGCGCGGTGTACGGCTCGCCCTGCCCCTTGCCAACCGTGAGTCCGACGTTGACGAGCCAGTCCAGCTCGTCCGCGCCCGGCAGGGCGCCCCGCGCCCCGGGCAAGATCGTCGGTACGTCGCCCCGGATGATCACGATGGCGCGCTTCGGCGCGGCCGGAGCCCTACTTTGATTCTCCGCTCCTGCCGTTTGGCCACCCGCCGCGTTGCCCGGGCCGGGCGTCGGGCTCGCACATCCCACGATAGTCAGGGCCAGCGCGACGGCAAGTGTCCATGATCGCCATCGTCGAGCCATGCGGTACCTCCGAGGCTGCACTCGTCGGCGCAACAATACTCCGAACGCCGCACGCGTGCGAGCCGGTGCCTCTTGCCAGGGCCGCGGGTCTCTCATATCCTGAGGGGCGCGACGGCGCAGGGTGCGCCGAGTGAAGCGGCGTGACGAGGAGGGTCGACATGCGGGTGGTACGGGCCAGGGCATCAGGAATCGTCCTGGGGGCGATCCTGCTCGTGGCGGCGTGTGCGCCACAGCGCACCGAGGCGCCGGCGGCGTCGGCCCCCGTGGCGCCAGCGCCAGCGCCGCCGAAGATCCTCACCATCGTGCAGCTCCGCGAGCCAGGCACGTTCGAGGGCTACACCGGCGTGGGCGGCGGGCTTGGCGGTGTTGAGGCCGAGGCAAACCTTGCCATGAACCACCTGGTCGTGAGCGACAACCCGGGCGAGTTCCGCCCGCAGCTCGCGACCGAGCTCCCCTCCGTCGAGAAGGGCACCTGGCGCGTCAACGCCGATGGCTCGATGGACGTCACCTGGAAGATCCAGAGTAACGCCGTGTGGCACGACGGCACGCCGTTCACCAGCGCCGACCTCGCCTTCGCCTGGCGCGTCAACCGCGACCCGGATCTCCCGACCGCACTCCAGAGCATCGTTACGCTCATGGACAACGTCACGGCGCCGGACGCCACGACCCTCCAGGCGCACTGGTCGCGCGTGTACGTCAATGCCCTCAACGCAGACGGCCTCACCCCGCTGCCGCGCCACATCCTCGAGGATCTCTACAACCGCGATAAGCAGGCCTTCAGCCAGAGCGCGTTCTTCACCACCGAATACGTCGGCCTCGGGCCCTATCGCCTCTCGTCCTGGACCCCCGGCGCGCAGATGGAGTTCGTGCGCTTCGACAAGTACTTCCTCGGCCGCCCGCCACTCGACAAAGTCGTGGTGCGCTACATCGGCGACTCCAACACCAGCATCGCCAACATCATGGCTGGCCAGGTCGACGTCGTGCTGCCCACCGCCGTCCAGTGGGAGGGCGCGCTCACAGTCCGGCGGCAGTGGGAGGGCACGAAGAATCAGGTGCTCATCGCCCCGCAGGACACCGCCGAGGTGCTTATGCCGCAGTACCGGCCCGAGGCGGCGCAGCCCAAGCAGTTCGGTCCAGCCCAGGATCGTACCGTGCGTGCTGCGCTGTACCATGCGCTGGACCGCCAGTCGATCGCCGACACGGTCACTGGCGGGCTGAGCCCCCTTGCGGATAGCTGGATCTCACCACAGGATATGCTGCGCCGCGACGTCGAGAGCGCCATCCCGCAGTACCCGTATGACCCAGCGCGGGCGCAGCAACTGCTCGCGCAGGTGGGCTGGAACCGTGGCGGGGATGGCATCCTCGTCCACAGCCAGACGGGCGAGCGGTTCGAGCTCCCCGTCTGGTCGCGCCCCGCCACGGGTGGCGAGCAGGAGTTGCTGCTCATCACCGAGAACTTCAAGCAGCTCGGCATCGACGCCTCGGTCAACGTGATCACCGGCGCGCAATCGTCCGACCGGACCTTCGAAGCGACGCGCCCCGGCGTGTCGCTCACCAAGCCGGGCGCCAGCATGTGGCCGGGCCCGCGCGCGCACTCGAAGGAGATCGCCAGCGAGGCAAACCGCTGGACCGGCCAGAACAAGTTTGCGTACAGCAACCCGCGCTTCGATGCGCTCGTGGACCGCTTCCTCGCGACGATCGATGGGCGCGAGCGGGTGCAGCTGGAGCGGCAGCTCGTGCAAGAGGGGCTGGGCGACGTGATGAACATGCCGATCTTCTGGTACGTGCGCACGACGTTGGCGCTCGAGAACGTGAAGCTCGGCAACGGTTTCATGACGAGCATGTTCGAGTGGAACAAGCAGTAGACGAATTTACGAGGAGACGGACGAGGATTTATGGAGACGCGGCAGCTGCTCTCGGCTAACGACTGGTCTAACTACTGGGCGATGGTCCCCCGCTACGAGCGATGGATCGAGTCCCTCGGCGTGCCGATCCACCGTACCTACTACGTGCAGGACCTGCGCACGGTCGAGGTCGGGCCGTGGGAGGATCGTGAGTGCAACGCCGCGGTCGTGGTGCTCGAGGGCAACAAGGACTTCATGGAAACCCGCGTCACCGAGATCCCGCCCGGCGCCACGCTGCAGCCGTGGAAGTGCAACTTCGACGACATCGTCTACGTGGTCTCCGGCTCGGGCCTGACGACGATCTCGGCCGGCGATGGGGGCAAGAAGCACACGTTCGAGTGGCAGCCGCGCTCCGTCTTCCTGGTTCCGCGCAACTACACGTATCAGCTCGCCAACGTGCAGGGGCACCAGCCCGCGCGCTTGCTGCACTACAACTACCTGCCGATCGCGATGTCGCTCACGCCGAACCCAGCCTTTTTCTTCGACAATCCGAGCCTGGAGCCGGACGTCGACCTGTTCGCGGGTGAGGGCTCCTTCTCGGAGGCGAAGTTCGTCCAGAACGCGGGCCGCTCGCGGGGCACGTGGGTGGCGTCGTTCTTCCCGGACCTCATGGCCTGGGACAAGACGCGCGCCAGCGAGGCGTTTGCGCCGGGCTCCGAGTCGCTCGGCTATTGCTTTCCCAACGTGACTTCGCTCCGCATGGGCGGGCACGTGCTCGCGACGGGCACCTACAAGCGGGCGCACTACCATGGTGAAGGCGCGGTGATCGTGATCCCCGGCGGCGAAGGGATGTCGGCGATGTGGCCAGTGCCGGGCGCCGGCGACGACCCGATGGTGGTCGTGCACTGGCAGGAGGGGAGCATGTTCGGGCCGCCGAACCTCTGGTACCACATGCACGCCAACGTGGGCGCCACCCCGGCCCGCTATATCACGCTGCACCCGGCGCGGCACATCGAGCCGAGCTACGAGGGCAGCACCTTGCCGCACGCCGATGAGCCGCCGGCCATTCGGCAGACGTTCGAGGCGGAACTGGCGAAGCGGGGGCTGACGAGCAAGATGCCGCCGCAGGTCTACGCGGACCGCACCTACACCTGGTACGAGCGCGAGGAGCGCGACAACGTGCCCCGCGTCCGCTCCGACGGTAGCTGGGTCTAATGGGCTTCACGTCGATTGCTTAACAGCATCGCGGGAACCACGGGCGCATTCGCATGCCAGGACGGGAACGACGTTGTTAACCTCACAGGGCGAAGCCCATTAATAGCAGTCCGGCGTAAGAGCGCCGTCAATCCCAACCGCTCGTCCTGAGCCTTTCGAAGGATGAGCCTGCCAATACTAACGTCGGCTCATCCGGGTTCGTGGTGAGCTTGTCGAACCACGAACGGCTGGTCTATGGCCGCGTCTCGCTGAATCGGCATAACGACCTGGGTCCCGGATCCTTCCGAGCTTGCGGAGGGTCCGAGGCGTAAACCCTAGCGCCGGTCCGTCACCCTGCGGGCCTTGAGCTCGAAGCGCGGCAGGGAGCCCGGCGGCGCAAGCGTGACTCTCGGTCGGAACCCCAGGTCCACCTGCACCTGGCGCTCCAGTGCTCGACATAACGCGTCGGTTTCCGCGAGCCGTGTCTCGAGGCGAATCTCGAGCTCGTCCAGCTCCTGCGCGCGGTAGAGCTCGATCGCGAACTCGTCGATCCCATCCACGCGCCGCACCAGGTTCTCGATCGCGCTCGGGAAGAGATTGACCCCGCGCACGATCAGCATGTCGTCGGTGCGCCCGATCACGCCGCCCTCCAGCCGCCGGAAGGTGCGGCCGCAGGCGCAGCGATCGTGGATCAATCGGACGCGGTCGCCGGTACGGTAGCGGATCGCCGGATTGGCGGCGCGGCCCAGGTTGGTGATCACCAGCTCGCCGTCACTCGCCGGCTGCCCGGTCGTCGGGTCGAGTACCTCGAAAATAAACTCGCCTTCATTGAGATGCACGCCCGCGTGGGCCTGGCACTCGAAACCCCACGCGCCAACCTCCGTCGCGCCGGGGTGGTCGAATACCTCCATGCCCCACGCTTCTTCCAATCGGTGGCGGGTGCTGGGGATACTGGCGCCCGGCTCGCCGGCGTGGATCGCCAGGCGAACCGCCGACTTCGCGACGTCGACACCCATGGCGCGGGCCGTCTCCGCCATGCGCAGAGCGTACGTCGGCGTGCAGATCAACACCGTCGCCTCGAGCTCCATCAGTTGGAGGATGCGCTGCTCGGTGGTCTGGCCGCCGCCGGGGATCTGGAGCGCGTCGACGTGCTTCACCGCCTCGAACCCCGCCCAGAAGCCGATGAACGGACCGAACGAGAAGGGGGCAAACACGCGGTCGCCGGGCCCGACCCCCGCCGCTCGGTAGATTGCGGCCCAGCAGCGCAGCCACCATGCCCAGCTCTCGTCAGTGTCGAGGATGCGCAGCGGCTTGCCCGTGGTGCCCGATGTCTGATGGAGGCGCCGATAGTTGACGAGCGGTTCGGTAAGGCGGGTGCCGAACGGTGGGTGGGCCTCCTGGTCGACGACCAGCTCGGCCTTCAGCGTGAAGGGCACCCTGGTGAGGTCGTCGAGCGAGCGGATCTCCTCGGCAGAGGTTAGCCCGGCGTGCTGCAGCTTCGCGGCGTAGAACGGGCTCGCGAACGCGCGGTCCAGCACAGCCCGCAGCCGCTCGAGCTGGTGCGCCTCGAGCGTCGCGCGGTCCGTCGTCTCGATCGCTTCGGCAGCCATCTCCGCCATGCGCGCTCCAGGCCCACGTAGTCAGCTCAAGGATATGCGGGGACGATAGCGCATGGCGGAGAGTGGCGGCTGGCCACAAGGATCCGCACTACGGCTA
>JAXDLH010000260.1:0-12285 GCA_034666705.1 Chloroflexota bacterium | reverse complement strand
CGGGGCGCGCTACATGCGCCCCGCCCCCGCAGTGCGTAACATCTTGCCGGGCGTGCGCTATCCGATGGCCGGATCCTGCATGAAGCGGTAGATCAGCTTGTCGTAATGAACCACTGCCTCGGTGCTGGGGTCGTGATAGGCAGCGAGCACCTCGGCCACGTAAATCGTGCGGTTCCCCTGGACGTAGGTCTCGCGCACGCGACACTCGGCATTGACGAAAGAGCCAGCGACGAGGGGCGCGCCAATGTGCTTCGCCGGCAGCCGCTGGAGCCCAAGCTGGGCGAACTTATCGTCCGTGGTGTGGCCACTGACGCCCCGGCTAGCGACGACGAGCGCTGCGTGGATCGGCGAGCACACCGCGAGGCCGAACTCACCGGATGCCTCGACTAGATCCGTCGTGCGGTTGCGTTGGCTGAGGACGACCAGGACGGTGGGCGGTGGCCCCGCATCCAGGTTGAGGCCCCGCTGCACGAATTGCCAGTTGTCATGGCCTTCGAATGCGGCGGTGAGCAGGAAGAGGCCACTCGGCATCAGATCAAGCACCTCTTTCGGCTCGATCTCGTGGAAGTGGGATACCTCGCTCGAGGCCATGACACGCCTCCCTTTCCCGACTATCGCCGATTGTACGACGGAGCGGCCGGCATCAGAAGGCGGCCGGGAGGTGGCAGGACGCCGCCAGCGCCAGGAAGCCGACCTGTCTGAGGGCCGCACAGGCGCGCTGCGAGGGGGAAACCATCCGCCGCGCATCCCCGACTGGCGAGTAGGGCAGTGCGCATGATCGTAGCCTTCGCGCGGGTTCCGTCGCTCCGGTAGGGCGAGGGCTTGTCCCTCGCCGTATCGCCCCGCGCCACCATCGCCGGGCGGGAGGGTACAAGCCCCTCCCCTAGCAGACGAAGGCCATGCCCGGCGGAACTGACGGGCTAGTGCTTGCCGACCGCCAGCAGCTCGCGGGCGGTCCGCACCATATCGCGCACCCGCTCGTTGTGCTCCACGTCGGCCGCCACCTTCTCGCAGCTATGCATCACCGTGGAGTGGTCGCGCCCACCGAAGAGCGCGCCGATCTCGGATAGCGACAGGTCCGTCTCCTCCCGCAGCAGGTGCATGGCGATCTGTCTGGGCACAACCACGCGGCGGTCACGCTGTTTGCCCTCAAGCTCCCCGCGCGAGACGCCGGTGCCGCGACAGACGGCCTGGATCACGGCCTCTGGCGCCACAACGCCTTTGTGGCTGCCGCTCACCACTTCGTGCAGCGCGGCTGCGGCAAGCTCAATGGTCACCGCGGCGCGCATCATTGCTGCGTATGCCAGCACGCGGTTGAGGGCGCCTTCGAGTTCGCGGATGTTGCTCGGGACCTTGGCGGCGATGAAGTCGAGCACCTCGTTTGGGACGAATTGGCTGCCGCCATGCTGGGCCGCCTCTGCCACCTTCGAGCGCAGGATGGCGGTGCGGGTCTCGAGGTCTGGCAGTTGGATGTCCGTCATCAACCCCCAGACGAAGCGCGAGCGGAGCCGTTCCTCCAGGGTCGTGATCGCCTTCGGGTGGCGATCGCTCGTCATTACGATCTGCCCGCTCGCCTGGTGCACCGCGTTGAACGTGTGGAAGAACTCCTCTTGCGTCCCGTCCTTGCCGGCGATGAATTGGATGTCGTCGATGAGGAGAATGTCCGTGCGGCGGTACTTGGCGCGGAACTCTTCCATGCGGCCCCGGCTGATCGACTCGATGAACTCGTTGGTGAACGTCTCCGACGAGACGTAGACGACCTCCAGCCCGCGCGCCAGCCCGGCGTGCGCGATCGCGTGCAGCAGGTGGGTTTTGCCGAGCCCGACGCCGCCGTAGATGAAGAGCGGATTGTGGACCTGACCGGGTCGTTGAGCTGCGTTCATGCAGGCGGCATGGGCGAACTGATTATTCTTGCCCACGACGAAGCTGTCGAACGTATAGCGAGGCGAGATCGCGACCCGTGGCTCGGAAGGTGCACGCCGTGCGGCCGCTCGGGAGCGCGTGCCGCGTGGCGGGGCGCTCAAGGTCAAGGGCGGTGGTGCGGTCACGCTCGGCTCCGGCCGCTCGACGACGAACTGCACGTCAACCGGGTTGCCAACCAACGATTGCAGGGTACGGCTTACGAGCCCGGCGCACTTGGTGCTGAGCCAGTCGACGTTGAACGGGTTCTCGACGCCGACTACACACCGCGATCCGTCGTAGGAGATCACGCTGGTATCGCGGAACCAGGTGCGGAAATCCTCGGGGCGCATCTGGATCTGCAGGTCGGCAAGCGCGGTTTGCCACAGTTGGGCGGGATCCATTACGGCCATCTTGGTGCCCTCACCTGCCCGTAAAACGGGCAAAGCAGTAGCGGAGTCTTGTGCATTGGGAGGTTCGATTCGTGGGCCTCGTCCGCGATGCGGCCCGGCGTTGAATCCGCCGGTTAGCCTCCGGGCGGCGACCTCAGAGGTTACAGTCTAGCAGGGTGATGGAGTGGCCGAAAGCGCTGAGGTCGGCCCGGTGTCACGTTCCGGTCACACGACCGTGCCTCTCCGACACGGTTGCGGCACGAGCTTTGCTAGCCACTTTAATTAGTCTTAAGCGTCCTTTAATGCAAAGTGAAGGCAAAAACCGCTAATCGGTTCGATTCGTAACTTCCAAACGCCGACCCTCGATTGTGAGGTGGCGGGTGCCCGTTGTGACCCCGGTGCGACTGCCGGCGTCTGGACCGATCCGCCGGATCCGCCGGACCCCGCCGGCCGGACCCGACATGTCGGAAAGGTCAATGCGGCGGACGCATCAGCCTATGCCAAATGGGCACCGCAAGCGGAGGCACAGCCAGGTGAGGTAGAAATGGGAGCGCGGCGACGTGCACGATACGTGGTGGCGGGAGGGCAGGATGACGACGAGCAACGGCGAGCAGGAGGCCGCGCGGCTGGAGCGTGCCGTGGACTCATACATCGATCGGGTAGCACAGGTGCCGCCCGATCTGCTGGAGATCGCACCCGCGGAGGGCGAGTGGACCATCAAGGAGTTGTCCGCGCACAGCGCCGAGATCTACGCGTACTGGGCATCCCAGCTCGCCACCTTGCGGCAGACGCCGCATCAGCCATTCGGGCGGACGATGGCTGATACGAGCCGCATCGCGTACGTGGACACGCACAAGCACGACCAGTTGCGCTACCTGATCTCGGGGATCGAGCTCGGCGCGGCGCAGGCGGCTGCGGCCCTTCGCTCCTTCAGCCCGCAAGAGTGGGCGAGTGTAACGGGCATCCACTCGGCGCGCGGGGAGATGGATATGGACGCGATCTCGAACCTCTTCCTCGCCGGCCACGCCGAGGAGCATCTGGAGCAGCTCGATACCACGCTCGAACAGGTCCGCGCGAAAGCAAGCGGCCCACAGGCACCGCGATAACCGTGCTGGCGCGCATGCCGCGCTTCGTCCTGCTCGTCATTCTCCTCGCGGTGCTCAGCGCGGCGCCAGCGGTGCGACCTGCCGCCGCCCAGCCCCCGCCCGCTGCCGCCGTTGGCGCGGACGCGGTTGGGAGCAGCGCCGTGCTTGCCGTCGTCGACGGGACGCCGGCGACACTGCGCCTCTTTGGCGTCCAGACACCGCCGCGCGGCGACGCGCTCGGCGAGCAGGCCGCCGCGCTCGTGCGCACGATCGTCGTCGACCAGCCACTGCTCCTCGAGCGGTGCGTCGACCTCGTGGCGCCGGACGGAGCGCCGCTATGGAACGTCACGACGCTTGACGACGCAGGCAATCAGGTGGCGTGGGTCAACGGCCTGCTCGTAGCGGCGGGCCTCGCCCGCGTACCCGATGCGGCCGCGGCGACGAGTAGCTGTTACGCGGGTGATTTGCTCGAGTTACAGGTAGAAGCCCAGGACGCCGGTATCGCGATCTGGCAGGCGAGCAACGGCGTGCTTGCCGACACCACCGCGGTCTCGAGCCGGGCCCACGATTGGCGGGCGCCGGGCTTCGTGGCGGCGGTCGGCGGCGGGCTCTACGACGCGCAGTGCGTGCCGCTCCAATCGAGTGGCGCCAACGTGCCGAACCTGCTCTTCCACCCCGGACTGCCCGAGCAGCTTGAATGGATGCGCATCCACCGCATGCGATGGATGCGCGTATTCGCCACGACTCATGGCAATCACCCCGATCTCCTCCCGCAAAACGTTGGGGCCGTGATCGCCCGGCTCCACGATCTGTTGGCCCAGGTTGAGGCGTTCAACATCGCCCACGACCCCTCCGAACGAATCTATGTCCTCGTCGCGCTCACGGACTATTACCCGCCCGGGGTGCCGGGCGACCGCTTCGCGTACGACCACCCAACCTTCAGCGAGAGCCCGGTTTTGCCGGCGCCCTGGTATCGCGCCGGCTCAGCCGGTTTCAGCTTCGACCAGGAGCACGGCTACGGCATGGCCACCGGGATGCCTAACTACCAGATCACGTATCGACCGTGGGTGCGGGCGATCGTGGCCAGCGCAAGCACAAGCCCAGCCCTCATGGGTTGGCAGCTCGGTAATGAGCTGAAGGCTCGCAACAGCCCGCGGAACGACATCTCGGCTTCGGACGCGTATAGCTGGTACCTCGATTTCACCCGCGACGTGGTCGATCTGATCCGAGCGCAGGACCGCAACCACCTGATCTTCATGGGCGCACAGTACATGGCTGAGCTGGTCGATTGGGACTACCGTGGCGCGAACGGCGACCCCATCCTCGATCGGATCCCCACGTACCAGAGCGTGGTCCAGGAAGCGATGAACGCCTGCACCGCCCACTGTTGGAACGTCTGGGGGCTCACTGGCTACGACTTCAACCCGTTCGCGATCGACGACGCCACCTTGATGGGGCAGGCCGGCATCGCCTCGGTGATGACGGAGTATGGCTTCACGCGCGGCACCGTCGCCGAGATGCAGCAGCGCTACCGCGCCGACCAGGCGGCCGCGGTGCGCGACGGCGTCAATCTGCCGTGGCGCGACGTCGACGGCAACCTGATCGCTCGCTCGTGGGGTGTGCCGGAGCTGCTGCAACGCACGGGGCTCGCAGGGGTGGCAGCGTGGGGTGCGCCTGTCCCCGGGCCGAACGCCGGGCCGGATGCGGATCGCTCGCGCGGGGTGACCGGCGTGCCTGACGAGGCATCGTTATGGGTTGCCTGGGGCGACGTGGGCACGCGCCTCGAGGCAGCCAATCGCGCCGCTGGTCCGTCGTCGACGTGTCTCGGCTACCAATCAGTGCCGTAGAACTCGTTGCCGTAGAACGATCTGCCCTCACTCTGGATCCCTGCTCGTCCTGAGCTTGTCCAAGGACTGCACGCAGGGATCCGGGCTGCTGCCTATCCCTCGTCGAGCATGTCGTTGCGGAGCAGGTCGTCGTAGGTCTCGCGGCGCCGGATGAGGCGCGCGGCGCCGTCCTTCACCATGACCACGGCGGGGCGAAGCGCCAGGTTGTAGTTGCTGCTCATCGCCAGGTTGTACGCGCCGGACGCGGGCAGCGCCACGACGTCGCCATCACGCAGCCGCGGCAGCATCGCGTCCTTCACCAGGATGTCGCCGGATTCGCAGTAGCGGCCGGCCAGCGTCTGCGCTTGGGGCGCGCTGGCGTCCACCCGGCTCGCCAGCAGCGGCTCGTACACCGCTTGATAGAGCGCCGGGCGAATGTTGTCGGCCATGCCACCGTCCAGCGCCACGTAGCGCCGCACGCCCGGGATGTCCTTGATCGCGCCGACCGTGTAGAGCGCCACGCCCGCCTGACCCACGATCGAGCGGCCCGGCTCGATCACGACGCGCGGCGCCGGCAGCCCGCGGTCGGCCGCGCCCCGCCAGATCGCCTGCCCGACGGCGCCCGCTACCGCATCCGGCTCCATCGGGTCGTCCGCTTCTGTGTAGGAGATGCCCCAGCCACCGCCCGGGCTGAACTCCCGCAGCTCCAGACCGTGCCGTTGGTGCATCTCCGCCGCGAACTGCAGCACGATGTTGATCGTCTCCAGGTAGGGAGCGATCTCGAAGATCTGGGACCCAATATGCGCGTGAAGCCCGAGGAGCTGGACGCCGCGAGCGTGGACGGCCTGCATCACCGCGGTCTCAGCTTGCCCGGTGGAGATCGGGATGCCGAACTTCGAGTCCAGGATGCCGGTCTTGCGGTAGTCATGGGTATGGGCCTCGACGCCGGGCCCCACCCGGATGAGAATTGGCAGCCGCCGCCCAAGCCGCTGGCCCAGCGCGTCGAGCAGCGCCAGCTCGTGGAAGTTGTCCACCACCACGCGGCCCACGCCGAGTTGTGCGGCCAGCGCGAGCTCGTCTGGGAGCTTGTTATTGCCGTGAAAATACACGCGGTCCATCGGGAAGCCGCTGCGGTGGGCCATGACCGCCTCGCCACCGGAAACCACGTCGAGGCCGAGTCCCTCCTCAGCCAGCAGGCGGAAGAGCGCGACGTTGGCAAACGCCTTCGTCGCGTAGATCACGAGTGAGTCAGGCGCCACCGCCGCCAAGCCGTCGCGGTACTGGCCCGCGCGATGCCGGATCGTGGCCTCGTCGTACACGTACAGCGGGCTTCCGTACTCGGCAACGAGGTCGGTCACATCGCAGCCACCAAGCACCAGGTGACCGCGCTCATTCACGGCGGCATTCGTCGGCAGCGTGGGCCGCCGGATATCAGTCGTCTCCACGTGGCACTCCAGGGCGCAGGCCGCGCCGCGCCCGAATTCTACCGGCTGGGGACCAGCGACCAACTCTCGGGCAGTTGATAGCGATGGACGCGCGGGCCGCCCGTCCCTTCGCGACGCGGGAGGCGGATGCGGCCCTCGCGCTTGATCTCCGTGTAGGTATTTTGGATCTGGACGATGCGCTTGCTCGTGAGGTTGAAGACGATCACGCCCGCGCGCGCCGGCTGCAAGCTGGCCTGCCGGGTGCGATCGTCGAGCACCCGGAACACCGGGAGGTCCGCCGGTCGCAGCAGGTCGAGTGCGGCGTGGATCGACCCCGGGTTGGCGACCGAGTTGTGCTCGTCGAAGACCGCCAGTCCGCTCGTGACCCGCTCACGCAGCTCCGGTACGAACACGGTTGCCATATCGAGCACCGCCTCGACGGTGGCGGGCTCGTTGGCACAGGCGGCGACGAGCGCCTCCATCGTCCGACAGGGCGCGACGAAGCTCACCCCGCCGCGATCGTCGATGATCGTGAAGCGCATGACGTCGTTCAGCATTCGGTCTCTACCACTGTGTGCGGGCCGCTCATATCCCTTGGCAGGCTCGGGTTGAGCGACCCCTGCCTGTGCCGCGTCCTCACGCGGCAATGCGCTCCATGCGGGCGATCCACTGCGTCGGCTCGCGGATCTCCTGTTCCGTCGGCAGATTCTCGGGTCCGTTCCATACCTGGTTCATGAAAGCGATGCCCCGATCCTGGCCGATGCGGTTCACGAACGCTTCGCCCAGCCGGTACTGGTCCATTTTCATCTGCAGTCCGGTCAGTCGCAGGAAGAGCTGCTCTGCCACTCCGCGCTGCTTGGACCGTTGCTCGACCCGGCGCTCGATCTCGGTGAAGTGGGGCAGCATCTCACGCCCGACTGTATCCATCACGTGGTTGCTGTATCCCTCCAGGAGGCACATCAGCGCCTGCACCCGGCTTACCAGCTCCTGCTGTTGCGGTGTCATGACCGCCTCCAGCAGGGTGCCGCCGATCCAGAGGCTATCGACCGCGCGACTCAGGAACGCGCCGAGCCCCTGCCCATCGCGAACGTGCTCGACCATGCTCTGCAGGTAATCGTGCAGCGTACGGTGCATGTACTGCCGAACCCACGGATGGCCTTCGAACTCGTGGATGTGGGTGGCTTCGTGCAAGGCCAGCCACGTGCGGAATTCCTCACGCGGCAGGCCGAGGCGGGACTCGACCGCCAGGATGTTTGGCTCGACGAAGTACAGCTTGCCGGGCTCTGGCGCCTCGGCGCCCAGCAGGCTGATGTCGTACTGGCCCAGCACGCGCCGGGCGAGATAGCCCAGCAACACGCCGACTTCGCCCGAGAGCACGAGCCGGCCCACGGCCGTCACGCCCGGCAGATCGAAGCGGCCGGTCTGGGTCGTCTCCTGGTACAGCTCCTCGAAGGGGCGCAGCAGCTCTCGGAAGTTCGCTACGTTGGCACGAATCCAATCCGGGCGGTCGAGGGCTAGCACCTCGCAGGTATCGACCTTCAGCCCGGTGCCCGTATAGGCGGCGAGCGGCTCGGAGATCTTCTCGAGCAGTTGGCTGTATTCGTGTTCTGCGCGTCCTCGGACCGTCGCGCTCATGCCGGGCGAGTCGGTCGACGTGCGGATGGCGATCGCGGTGATCTGGTCCCAATCGAGGATCTGGTCGGCGCGGTCGCGCCCGTAGCGGTGCGCCCAGACCCACAGAAGGCCGGCCGCGGTGCCACCGGCGAGGCCGGCGAGCAGCGGTCCGGGAATCTGCCGGCCCGAACGTGTGGAAGGGATAGCCATGTGTTTGCTCCTGGACTGTGCTGTTATTGTCCGCCCACTAGTGAAGGAGACGCAACGCCTGCGGCAGCACGTCTACGTGAACTGGCAGCAACCCGACGACTTCGCCATCCGCCTGCACGAGTACGCCATCGTCGGAGTCCAGGGTGACGCTCGGCACGCGGTACACCGCGACCTTTGCATGCTCCAGGTGCGTCCCCGTGAAGGCCCTCGGGAGGTTGACCAGCAGGTCGAGCTTGTCTACGTCCCCAATCACGACCACGTCGAGTAACCCATCGTCCGGCAGCGCCTTGGGAGCTATCCGCAGCACCCCCGCGTACGACGGCCCATTGGCGACCACCACCATACTGCTCCGCACGCGCAGCGGCTGGTTCGGTCCCTCGTCGAACGTGAGGGCGATCTCTTTGTTTTGATAGCCCGGAAAGACCGACGCGAACCCAACGAGGTGGGCCGGGATCGAGGACATCGCGCCTCGCACGTCCTGCGCCCGCCCAGCCACCTCGGCGTCAAAGCCCATGCCGATCGCGTTCACGAAGAAGTGGACTCTGCCGTCCCGGAAGCGAATCCTCCCCACGTCGATCCGCGTCTCTTTGCCATGCAGCAGCCGCTCCACGGCGGCGTCGCGGCTCGTGGGGATCCCCATACCGCGGGCAAAGTCCTGGGCCGTGCCGCTCGGCACCACGCCAATCGCCGCATCGGGATCGATCCCGCCGTCCGGGGTGGACAGGCCATTCACGACCTCGTTGATCGTGCCGTCGCCGCCCACACACACGATGGCGCGCAGATCGTGACCGCAGCTCATCCGCGCGAGCACGCTGGCATCGCCGGGCCCAAGGGTGGCCGCGCCGAAGAACGGTACGCCATCTGCGCGCAGCCGGTGGGACACCGCGGCGAAGCGCCGCCCGCCGTAGCCCGCGCGCGGATTCACAATGAAGAAGAACGGCGATGTGGAGGCCATGGCCCGCTGCGCTCCGCTCGCGGCCCGCAGCCGCTACCTCATTCTAGCGGGGCGCTCACCCAGCCCCCGGGAACTGCCACTCCGGGTTGCCTTACCGATCGTGTTTTGCGAGGCTCCGGTCAGCGTGGCCTCGCCCAGGCTGGCGCGTCGGCGCGGGTTGCACCGACGCGGAGCGTGATCGGCGGCGAGCCGAACGCCGCCACTGGCTGGCCATCCTGCAATAGCGTCACGCGTTCTACACCAGGCAGCTCGGTCAATGTGTAGACGATCGACCAGTACGCGAGCTCTGAGAACGGTCGGCCGTGCACGCGTTGCAGCCGCGCTGCATCCAACTCGAGCATGGCGGTGCTGTCGACCACGGCGAGCGAAACCACGCGCGTCTGAGGATCGAGCGGATACTCGAAATCATCCGCCCGCTCGTCGCCGTCTGGCCCGCGAATGAGGGCCTCGATTGCAGTCATGGTTGGATCGCGACCCTCGACCGTGGCGCGTGGGACGCCGCGCAACCCGAGCGACTCGTCCTCGAAAAGCCGGGGCAGATACATCGTGAAGGTCGGGCCCTGCACGGTCGGCTGCAGGCGTGCCAGGGGACGCCCGGGGCTCGCCGAGGTGGGCGGAACGGAAGGAGTCGGGAATCGCAACGCGGAGCACCCGGCGAGCGCCAGCGCGGCCGCGGCCAGAAGCATCGTCAGAACGCGAATGCGACTCTCCATCTCATCTCAGCATGCTATCCATGCGATCGTTAGAGGGTCAAGCACGTTGGGGCTCGCCTGCTCCGAATCGAGTGTGCCGGTTCATATCGCTGTGGTCCGGGCGCGAGTGAGCATTACACTTAGGGAGCATCGCAGGAAAGGGTCGGCATGCTCCAGAGTGCTCTGGTTTGGACGCGTCGCCGCCTCGACGTGTGGGCACTGAGCCGCACGCTCGGCTATGCGCTTGTCGTTGGGGCGTTGCTGTACCCCAGCGTGCTGCTGGCGGTCGACCATCACGGAGCCGAGCGTATTCCAACCCACGAGCACCCGGCCGTCGACGGCGTAATACCGACGCACGTTCATGGCTTCGAGGTGCCGCACATCCACATCCATAGTGTGAGCGTGCTGGCTGGGCAGCCGACAGCACCGATTATCGGCGAGCCCTCGCTGATCCTCATGATCCTGTTCGCGACGATGGCCATGGCGTTCGTCGGTGGGACCGACGGCCTCTGCCGGATCCCATGCGTGCTCCGATGGGTCCCGAACCAGGACGGGGACGCGCAGGTCAACCTCATTCCACCTACCCCACCCCCTACCCACTTCCCCACTCGCTGATCGGCATTGTCGAGCCAACGCCGTCACGGCGTCGGCTAACGGCTCGTGCAAATTCACGCAGGAAGAGGGATAGCATGCGACACCGCGCGCTTTGGCGCATCGTACCCAGCCTGGCATTCGCACTCCTCGCAATGGCGGCGCTCGGTCCATGGGCCGCGCTCGCCCATGAGCGGCGCGCAATAGGCGACTACTCGTTTCTGGTCGGCTTCAACGCCGAGCCGGCGATCCAGGGGCAGATGAACGGCGCCCAACTCACGGTCACCATGCCGGGTGAGGACAACCGACCGGTGGTGGGGCTCCAGGACACCCTGCAGATGTGGGTCAGCTATGGCGACAACGCGCCGAAGACATTTCCCCTCGCCGCCGTGGGGAGCACGCCCGGTCGCTATGTGGCGCAATTTATTCCCACCGAGTCGGGCACCTATACGTTCATGTTCACGGGCACGGTCGAAGGGCTGCCGGTCAACGAGCAGTTCGTGTCTGGTCCCGGCCGCTTCAGCGACGTCGACCCGGCCGCGTCGCTTCAATACCCCTAGCGCTACCTCAGGCCGATTCAACCCATGGAGAGAACAATGCATACATCATTCGGCCGTCACTGGCTGCCAGCCATGGTGGTCGCCGCCGTGGCGAGCGTTACCATCCTGGTCAGCGGGCCGCAGCTCGCCCTGGCGCATGCGCACTATGACCATGCGGACCCCGCGCCGGGGGCTGCGCTCGACAGCAGCCCATCTACCGTGACGATCTGGTACGTCGAGGGACTCCAGGCGGACCAGAGCTGGATCCAAGTGCTCGACAGCAACGGCCATCGAGTCGACATGAATGACAGCACGGTTATCGGCGATGACAATAGCGGCATGACCGTGAGCCTTCAGCCGGAGCTGCCCTCGGGGCTCTATCTGGTTTCCTGGCAAAACCTTTCGGAGGATGGGGACGGCCTCACTGGCCGCTTCACCTTCGGCGTCGGCATGACGCCGCCGAACGGGGGCTCGCCGAGCGAAGCCGACATGGCCCCCTGAGCATCAGACGGGCGAGGGCGCGCTGAGGTCACACCCCGGCGCGCCCTCGCGTCGCCACAATATAGGGAAATCTAACCCCCTTCCAGCTCGCGTGCTGCGTCTCACCTACCATCTCCTCGTATTCGGCTGCCCGGGCCGCTCTCAACTGGGACGCCAGGCGCACAGTGCGGCTGGCGTCGAGGACCGCGGGTGAACGAGCGTCCCTTCGCCTTTCAGGGCGGCAATCCGCACGAACCGGTGTTGCATGCAGTGGGCGTGCCACCAACGCTGGCCTGCCGCGTATCTTGAGGACGAGCGGTAGTGCACCAGGAGGAACGACGTGGCAACGGTGGCCAAGCCCAGCTTCGGCGAGGCCTTTCGCTACTGGCTGCGGCTCGGCTTCATCAACTTCGGCGGTCCGGCCGGGCAGATCGCAATCATGCACCGCGAGCTGGTGGACGAGAAGCGCTGGATCTCCGAGGCCGCGTTCCTGCGCGCGCTCAACTTCTGCACACTGCTGCCTGGGCCGGAGGCACAGCAACTCGCGATCTATATCGGCTGGCGGCTGCACGGCACCC
>JAXDLH010000259.1:0-11819 GCA_034666705.1 Chloroflexota bacterium | reverse complement strand
GACCGCGGCGCCCGCGGCGCTGCGAATCTACGTCCTCGACGTCGGCGGAGACGATGCGGTGCTGGTCCGCACGCCCGCCGGCCGCACGATCTTGATCGACGGCGGTAGCGACCCGACGGCGCTTCTCACCCAACTCGGCCAGCGGCTCGGCCTGCTGGATCGCAACCTCACCGTGGCCATCCTCACGCGCGCTGATGCAGCGCATGTGCCTGGCCTCACCGCGGCCGCCGGGCGGTTTCCGCCAGCGCTCGTCGTGCTGCCTCCGGAGGGATCCAACAGCGCCGCCTATACGCAACTGCTTGGCATCGCCAGCCAGACCAAGACCCTCACCGCCGACTCGGGCATGACGATCGAGATCGAGCCAGGCGTGTCCTTGGAGCTGACCCCGACGCGGCCTCTTCCGGGCCCTGCGAACGACGCGACGCCGCCGCTGCGTTCGCTCGCCGTCCGCATCGTCGACCGCGGCGTGACCGTGCTGGTGGCGCCGGGCCTCACCGCACCAGGTATCCACGACCTCGCCGCCGGCGGCTGGCCGCTGCGGGCCGATGCCTGGCTGATGCCATACCACGGCGATCGGGTGGCACTGGACAGCGAGGCCCTGGCGAACATCGACCCCACCGTGGCGATCATCGCGGTGGGGCCACGCGACCGGGCCAACCACCCGGCCCCGGCAGTGCTCGATCTGCTGCGTGACCGGCAGCTATTTCGCACTGACCTGCAAGGGACGATCACCATCGAGACCGATGGCAGCCGCCTCGAGATCTCGACCGAACGCATCGCGCCCGGCAGGACCTAACAATGCGGGACGTCTCGTTCCCAGCCAGACTCCGAGGATCCAGCGGAGCTACCAGGACCGAGTCGGGTTACAAGGAACGTGTCATCCTGAGATCGCAGCCGAAGGATCCGTAACCAGACTGATCGTCATTAAACGGATTCTTCGCCTCTTTGCTCTGAATAGCGATATTCATACTGCCCGTGGCGCGTCGATGGCGCATGGCAACAGAGGATAACGATTCGGTTTGCCGGCTACGCCTTCAGCGACAGAAGAGGGTGAGACTGCCAACGCGGTCGATCTCGACCCGGAGCGTATCGCCCGCCGTGACGGGGTGGGCATTCGCGAGCGCCCCGGGCAGAATGAAGCTGCCGGCCGGGAGATAATCACCTCCCTCCGCCAGCTTGTTCGCGACCCAGGCGATCGCATTTGCCGGGTGGCCGAGAATCGCCGCGCCCGCGGCCGTCTCGACGACCTCGCCATTCTTCTCGAACACCACACCCAATAATCGGAGGTTCAGGTCGCGCGGGCTCACTCGCGCGTCAGAGATGACGATGCGCGCCGATGAGGCGTTGTCGGCGACCACGTCCGGCAGGGTAAAGCGGAAGTCCTCGTAGCGGCTATCCAGCACCTCTAGCGCCGGCGCGACCCACTCGAGGGCGGCCAGTGCCTGCTCGGACGTCACCCCCGGGCCGCGCAGGTCGGCCGCGAGGAAGCAGGCGATCTCTGGTTCGACCCTGGGATGGATCAACTCACTCGTGCGCAGCGCCTCACCTTCGTCGAGCACCATCCGATCGGTGATAACGCCGTAGAGTGGCTCGTCGACGTGCATCTGCAGTTGCTTCGCCTTGCTCGTCAGACCACCTTTGATCGCCACGATCCGTTCACCGCGGCCCGTCCGCAGGCCCACGAGCGCGCGCTGCACCGCGTACGCCGCCTCGACCGAGAGATCGGGGGTGTCAGCAGTGAGGCACGTAATCGCATGGCGGTCCCGCTCAGCGCGCGCCAGTCGCTCTGCGAGCTCCGTGATGAGCTTCGTATCCAATTGACGCTCCAGAGCTCCAAATGGGCGTGACGTCCTGAGCGAGGCGACGGGCTCCGTGGTTGACGCTACGAATACTTCGTTTGCGGATTCCGCATGACGAAGGGTCAGGACCGCTGCAAAGGAGCGTAGGCCATCGAAAGCTTCTTCACACCCTTGCCCTCGAACGCCACGGTGACCTCCTCATCGCCCCGCAACAGCGCGCTCGTGACGACCACCCCGGTGCCGAACGCGGGATGGAACACCCGGTCACCCGGCTGGAACTGCTGCTCGACGGTGACGAGCGGGACCTCCGTCGGACGCGGCCCAGGTACGACGAGGCTCGGCGCCACGCGCGCGGCAGGCGCCGGCCGCCGTCCCATTGCAGCACTGCTCACCGCGCCTGATGGGGCTGATGGCATGGGCGTTCGCCCGAAGGGTCGCTCGGTGAGCTCTGGGGGTATGTCTTGCAGGAAGCGCGACGGCTGGTTGCCCATCATGTTGCCGAAGAGAATCCGCCGGGTCGCGTAGATCAAGAACAGCCCGCGCATGGCGCGCGTCATGCCGACGTACACCAGACGCCGCTCCTCCTCCATCTGCGAGGCGTCGTCCATCGACCGCGAATGGGGGCAGAGCCCCTCCTCCATGCCGACGAGGAACACGAATGGGAACTCGAGACCTTTGGCCGCGTGCAGCGTGATGAGCGTCACTCCGTCGGCATCGGGATCGAACGAATCGACGTCCTGGACGAGGGTGACCTCCTCGAGCAAGGCGCCAAGGCCAAGTGGCGCCGGCATCTCGGCGAAGTCATGCGCCTTGGTGCGGAGCTCCATAATGTTCGCCCAGCGCTCCTCACCCTGCTCGGTGCCGTCGCGCACAAAGGCGGCGTACCCTGAGTGCTCGAGCGCGACGTCCAGCACCTCGAGCGGACTCAGCTCCGAGGCGGCCCGATTCAGCACCCGGAGCAGGTCGATAAAGCCACGAATCGCATTGCGGGCACGCGCTTGCACGGGGGCGCTGGCGGCCTCGGGCCCATCGTCGGCGATCGTCTCGAGCGCCTGGTAAAACGTGTAGCCATGCCGCGCCGCCCAGCGCTCGACCTCGGCGATGGTTTTGTCGCCAATGCCACGCGCGGGTACGTTCAGCACCCGGCTGATTCCCATCACGTCGGCGGGATTCAGCGCCAGGCGCAGGTACGCAAGCATGTCTTTCACTTCTTTGCGCTCGTAGAACCGGGTGCCGCCGATGAGCCGGTATGGGACGCCAAGCCGCACGAACGCGTCTTCCAGCGCGCGGGACTGCGCGTTGGTGCGATACATGATGGCGACCTCGCCGTAGCGAACCCGCTCGTAGCGAACCAGCCGCTCGATCTCGCGCAGCACGAACTGCGCCTCATCTTGCTCGTTGTATGCCTCGTGCACCACGATCGGCCGGCCGCGCTCGTTCTCGGTCCATAGCTTCTTGTCGCGGCGCAGTTGGTTCTCGGCGATCACCGAGCGGGCAGCTTCGAGAATGATCCCGGTCGAGCGGTAGTTCTGTTCCAGCATGACGACTTTGCGCTCAGGAAAGTCGTTCTCAAAGTTCAGCAGGTTCCGCACGTCGGCCTTGCGCCAGGAGTAGACGCTCTGGTCCTC
Organism: Chloroflexota bacterium; assembly: GCA_034666705.1. Lineage (GTDB taxonomy): Bacteria > Chloroflexota > UBA6077 > UBA6077 > SHYK01 > JAXDLH01. The sequence goes on along the minus strand of JAXDLH010000259.1, from coordinate 8,392 downwards.
GTCGCCGACTACACACACGTTGTGGTATTTCTGGCCGAGCTCCCGTACGAGCTGGTACTGGGCGACGTTCGTGTCCTGAAACTCGTCGACGAGGATGTACTTGAAGCGCTCCTGGTAGTGCGCCAGCGCTTCCGGGACCTCGCGCAGGAGCCGCACAGTCTCGGTAATGAGGTCGTCAAAGTCCAGCCCACGGTTCTCGGCAAGACCGTCGTGGTAGCGCTGGTAGATCGCCGCCACCCGCTCCTGCCAGTAGCCATTGGCGTGCTGCAGATACTGGCGTGGGGTGATCATCTCGCACTTCGCGGCCGAGATCGCCGACAGGAACGACCGGGGTGGGAATCGCTTCTCGTCGATCTCCATGTCGCGCAGGATGCGGCGCACGAGGTCGATCTGGTCGCCGTCGTCGTAGATCGTGAAGCGTGGGTCCACACCCGCGGCTGCGCCGTCACGCCGCAGAATGCGGGCGCACTGCGCATGGAAGGTACCCACGGCGAGCGCCTCAGCGCTGTGGCCGAGCAGGCCGTCGAGCCGCTCGCGCATCTCGCGCGCTGCCTTGTTGGTAAACGTCACCGCGAGAAGATTCCACGGCGCCACGCCGTGATTGAGAATCAGGTTCGCGATGCGGTGGACGATGACTCGAGTCTTTCCCGAGCCAGGCCCGGCCACAATGAGGAGCGGGCCCTCCACCGTCTCGACCGCCTCGAGTTGAGCGGAATTCAGTCCATCGAGATGCGACACGCAGGGCCTCCGGGGGGATGCAGCATTATACGAATCGGGGTTCGGGCCCCCTGGCAATGGGGCATGCCGCCTCGTGGCCGTCGCTCCGGTCATTCCGAGCGGGGCGAAGTATCGCATGCGGGCAAGGTGGGGACCACGGACGACGATCCATGCCGGTGTGGAATTGCAACGATGCTGGGAGCATCTCCCTCGCATCGCCTATCCTGAGCCTGCCGAAGGCCTCAAAATGACACCGCGGAGTTGGTTCGTGCAGGGTGTGCTCGTCAACGTCGGCGACCCCGCGGCGTGCGCATCGCTCGCCGACTGGAGCATCCGCTGGATTCGCGAGGATCCTCGCTACCGAGCGCTGGGCGTCCGCCAGCACGAGGATCCGGAGTTCGTGACCTTCACCTATGGCGACTATACGTGGAAGCCGGCGAAAGCGAACCTGGCCAAGATGGGGCCCGGCGACTGGATCTTCTTCAACGAGACGCTGATCGTCGCGGGCATGAAGCTGCGCTTCACCATCGCGGCGTATCACATCGAGGAGCGCATACATTATGACGAGCTCGCCGCGGCTGGCCTGCTCGACGATCCACGGTACGTCCGGAATGCCCACGTCCACCGGAATCGGCTGATCCCCGAGTCAGACACCCGCTTCGCGATCTGGCGCGGGGGTCCCGGCTCGCGGCTCCTCGCCGAGCCCCTGCTGATGGACCGCGCCTTCATCGAGACGCTCGCACTCCCCTCGCAAAACGGCGTGCCGTGGGATTGGGCGCAGCATGACCGCAACGGCCGGGCGTTTACCGAGCTCCAGCTCATCGGGTTCCACACGCGCGCCACCCGCCGGCTCGACGAGCGTCAAACCACCTGGCTGCTCGCCCAACTGGAGAACCTCCCCGTCCGGGCCAGCCTCTAACAGCATGCTTCAGTTGTCAAGCTCAATAAACGGCGAGAATTCCGTCATCCTTGAGGCCGCAGCCGAAGGATCCGAGGCTCCAACGTCCGGGTTACGGATCCTTCGCTTCGCTCAAGGATGACATAGAGGGTGAGCCGCGGCCTCGAGGATGACACCGGCCACGGCGGCCTCGATTGGCAGGCGCGTAGCATACCTCGGCGCGCCGACGAGCCCAGGAGCGGCACGCGGCCCGTTACACTGTCCGTGAAAATCGAATTGATGGAGGCAGCGTGAAGGAGCGGCCGCACGTCGGCGTCATCGGGGCGGGCATCCTGGGGCTGACCGCGGCGTACCGTTTCGCCCAGGCTGGCGCCCGCGTCACCGTGATCGAGCGCGAAGACCACGTGGGCGGCCTGGCGGCCTCGTTCACGATCGCCGGGAAACCCCTGGAGCGCTTCTATCACCACCTCTTTCGCTCGGACCACGCCGCGCGCGACCTGATCGACGAGGTTGGCCTCGGCGACGCGCTCATCTGGCCGCGGCCGACGACCAGCTCGCTCGTTGGAGGGAGCTTCTACCAGCTCGACAGCCCGAGTGCCGTGCTTCGCTTCTCACCGCTCCCAATGACCGATCGCCTGCGCCTGGGCGCCGGTGCGGCGTACCTCAAGCTCCTGCCGCGCGCGGACCCACTGGAGGGCCAGACCTCCGTGGCGTGGATCAAGCGCACCATGGGCCCCGAGGCATACCGTGTCGTCTGGGGTCCTCTGCTCCGGGCCAAGTTTGGCGCGTACGCCGAGAGCATCGCGCTGCCCTGGTTCTGGGCGCGCGTTCACTACCGCAGCCCGCGCCTGGGCTACGTGCGGCACGGTTTTGGACGCCTCTACGAGCGGCTCGCCGAGCGAATCGAGGCCCGCGGCGGCACAATCCACCTCAGCACCGAGGTTAAACGTATTCACGCCGAGGCTGGCCAGGTCATCGTGGACACCAGCCACGGACCCGAGCAGTTCGACCATCTGCTGGTCACCATCCCCACCCGGCTCTTCACGCGGCTCGCCGACGACGTGCCAGACGAATATCGAGCCCAGTACGAATGGGGCGACTACTACGGCGCCCACGTCGTCGTACTTGCGCTGCGCCAGCAGTTGCTGCCCGGCATTTACTGGCTCAGCGTTCACGACCCCGAGTTCCCGTTTCTCGCCGTCGTCGAGCACACGAACTACATGCCGCCATCGGATTACGGCGGGCGCCACATCGTCTATCTGGGCAACTACCTGCCGATGAGTGACCCGCTCTTTCACCAGGCGGACGAGGAGGTGCTCGACCGATTCCTCGCGGCTTTGCCGCAGATCAACCCGGCATTCGATCGTAGCTGGGTCGAGGAGTCGCACGTGTTCAAGGCGCCGTTCGCCCAACCAATCGTCACGGTGGACTATAAGGACCACATCCCGCCTCACACTACGCCGCTGCCTGGGGTTACGCTTGCGAACATGGGCCAGGTGTATCCGCAAGATCGGGGCCAGAACTACTCGATCAAGCTGGCGAACGAGGTAGCAGCCACGATCCTGGACGAGCTCGGTGTGGGTGGCAGCAGCCGAGTGAGCGAGCCAGCGCGCTAATGCGCGTCGTCCATGCTGCCCGCTCACGTCTTGCCACCGAGCCTGGCCCGAACTCGCGGAGGGGCTCAGGGTGAGCGGGACGCATCGCGAGCTGCGCGCCATGCCCACGCTCCGCGAGATCCGCAAGGTGCACTACTACGCGGAGCTGAATGGCGACCCAGGATTTCGACGTGCGCTCACCGCACTGTTCGACGCGCTCGCGGCGCTCCAACCAGTGGATCGCTCAGCCCACGAGTGGCTGATGCGCCCTGATTTCGACTGGTCGCAGCCGGAGCGCGCCGTCGAGTGGGCTCGTGATAGCGCCAGCAAAGCAGGGATGGCAGCGTCGATGCGCCTCTTGCAGGCACTCGCCGCTGATCCGGATGAGGAATCGCCCCGGGTCCGGCACGCGATGCGCTTGATCCACGACGCCGAGGCGCAGGAGCAAGCGGCGGTCGCCGCCCTGCGTATTGTCGCCTTCTGCGCCGCGTGGCCCCTGCCACCGGATGCGGCCGGAGATCTCGCCTACGCGTTCACCATCGAGCCGTCCGAGGCAACGCTCCAGCCCGCGCCCGGCGCGCTGCCTACCAGCGTAATCCCCGACGATCTCCACCTCGAGCGAGGCGCCTCGCTTCTCGCTCGCTGGGCGCTCCACGGCACGAGCTGGCCGGAGCTCGCCGAGTCGGTGCAAACGCCGCCGGAGAGCGTGAAGTATCAGGTGCTCGATTGGGCACAGGACCTCGGCGTGCACCCCATGGACGCCGCGGGCGGAGCGCGCGACTAAATCGGTCGCCAGGACAGCCTCAGAAGCTCGGGGCGGCCCATTTCTGCACGGTGAAGAGCACGACGAAGCCGATCGCCGCCGTGATGATGCCCGTCACGAAGATCATCGGCCAGTCCATCGGGAAGCGCACGGCGCCGCCCATGAAGAGCAGCATGGGGAACGACATCGTGAAGTTCGCCCGCGATGCGTAGAGCGCCGTGCGGCCCCATTTGGGATCCGGAGCTTGCCCAGCTTGCGCTGCGGCGATGATCTTTTTCTGGTTTGGCCAGATGAGGCCCCACACGTTGAGCATCATGAGGATGCCAAGCAGACCACCCATCGCGATCGTCTTGGCGCTGTCACTGGTCGCGAAATCGCCACCCTTCCAGTAGAGCCAGTACGCGAGCATGATCCCAACCAGCACCGTCACCCAGGCAGCGTGTCGGAACCACGCCATCACGCGCCGCAGGTTCGCCTGGATCACAACGGGCCGCACGCTGGGATCGAGCGACGCCATCATGCGTACATTGACCAGATTCAGGTAGTACAAGAAGCCAATCCAGGTGATCCCAGCCAGGAAATGCAGCCACCGCAGGATAGGACCGACCACGTCGGGCATCGTGGCACCTCCCCGTGACATCCAAGTGGGCGACTCTGGCCGCCTCTTGGCTCATCGTAGTATCGTGGTGCCGCACTGTCAATCAGCAGTGATGGTCCCTTTGGCCGCCTGCAACTGAGCCAGGGTTTCTCCAAGGGAAGGGACTGGTCGGCCGAGGAGGCCCGCGAGCTTCTCGGTCCGCAGACCACCTTTCAGGGGCCGGCGCGCCGGCTGCGCAAGTTGATCGGTGGTAATTGGCTGAATCAGCGTCTCGTCGCGCTCGAAAAGCTGCGCGAGCGCATGGGCGAATTCGTGGCGAGGCAGCCACTTCCCGCCCGCGACGTGCACGATCCCGCCGATGCCGGCTTGCGCCAAACCCACGCTGACCTCGGCGATGAACGGGGCATAGGTGGGGTTCGCGTACTGATCGCTCGGCACGCGCATCGTCTCGCCGTCCCCCAGCCGCTGCCAGACCTGCATCGCGAAGTTCTTCGAGGTGGGATCCCAACCGAAGACGCCGGTCGTCCGCAGAATCAGGTATTGCGCGCCGGACTCGACGATGAGCTGCTCCGCATCGGCCTTGCTCTGGCCATACACGTTGATCGGGTGGAGTAGGTCATCCTCGGCGTAAGGACCATCATCGCCGTCGAATACGTAGTCGGTGGAGTAATGCACCAGCCGCGCGCCCTGCTGGGCGCAGCGGCGGCCAAGATCACGCAGCGGCTCGACATTGAGCGCATACACCTCCTCACGATGCGTCTCGCAGTAGTCGACGGCGGTGAGCGCCGCGGGAACGTAGACCACGTCCGGCGCGACCGCGTCGAGGCAGCGCGCGACGGCGGCCTCGTCGGTCACGTCGAGCGAGCGGAGACCAGGTGCGGGATGGCTCAATGCCGTGCCTACCGTCTCGCAACCTTGAGTCCGCAGCTCACGCATGAGCGCCCCGCCGACCAGGCCCGATGCGCCGATGACCAGTGCCTTCACGCTGTTGCGCCTCCCGCTCTAGGCCTGCCGGCCACTACTCCGGCTCTCGCCACATCATTCTGCGTGCCAATGCACAAATTCTACCGATCAGCGCAGATCCCATTCGTAGGCATTTGTCGTCTGCAGTACCGGATACGGCTTCAGATTCCGCACCGGCGCGAGCGCGAGGATCGGGTTCATGTCCCAGAAGAGCGGCATGATCGGCTGGTCGGCCTGGATCGCCGATGTCAGATCCCGCAGCAGTGCGAGATGCTCCTGGGGCGCAATCGCCGTGGCCAGGCGGTCGAGCAGCGTATCGACTACCGGATTGCTGTAGCCGGAGAGGTTGTTACCGGCCCAGCGGTTCTCGGGGCGGGCGATCTCGCGCGTGTGAAAGCGCACAGTCCAGAGCAACTGGTAGAGGCTGGCAGTAACCTGCGTGCCGGGCAGCCGCGCGACCGTCTCGAGGTCGCGGATTGTCGCGGCGGACTGGAGCTGCTGATCGATCTGCACGCCGAGTTGCGTCCAGTTGTCCGCCACGAGCGCCCGCTCCTCCTCAGAGTGCGCCGTGGGGAGCGTATTGACGGGAAACGCAAGCGGCTCGCCGCTTGGGCTGCGCATGATGCCGTCGACGCCACGGCGCCAGCCAAGCCCGGCCAGGTCCTGAGCCGCGGCAGCGGGATCGTAGCGCACGGGCGGGATGCTGGCGGCGAGCGCGACACGCTCCGCCCGCCAGGGCGGGATGAGGCCATCGGCTACGAGACCTTCGCCGGCCGTCACCACGTCGACGAGCTGCTGGCGGTCGATGGCCAGCGTCAGGGCACGACGCACCCTGGGATCGAGGAGAGACGGCTGGGTCTGGTCGCCGGGTCGCAGTTGCACCGCGACGTACTCCAGGCGGTCGTCCGGTGCGGCGATGATCTGGTTCGCCGTGCCCTGCCACCGCTGGCGCGCGATCCCGGCGCTCTGAATGTCGACGCCGACCGGGAGCACGACGTCGACGTCGCCGGCTAGGACGGCAGCGAGCTGCGCGTTGGGGTCGCTAATGAACCGCACCGTGATACCGTCGAGTGGCGGCGCCCCGCGCCAGTAGCCGTCGTAGCGGGCAAACTCGATGAACGAGCCCTCGACCCAGCGGACGACGCGGAACGGCCCAAGGCCGATAAATCGGCCAGTGAAGTAAGGATTGGCGAGGAACGTCGTCGGGCTGGCAAGCGCATCGGCAAGAAGGCGCCGCGGCAGCGGCTCGATCGTGCCGGGTCCAAGGTCGTCGGCGTCGGGCGCGACGCGCCGCCAGGTTATGCGGAGCGTATTCGAGTCCACTGCCTCGACGGCGCTTGCCGCCCGCGCTTGCGCCGAGCCAGCGGCGAGTACGTTGGCGTTGGTCGCGATCTCCCAGCCGAAGACGAGATCGTCGGCGATGAACGGCGCACCATCCTGCCAGGTCACCCCGGAGCGCAGCCTCCAGGTGGTCACCATCGTGCCGTCCGCGTTCACGGTCCACGTACCACGATCGAGCGATGGCTGCTCCTCCGCAAGTGCCGCTTTGGCTGTACCGTCGATGTCGGTGTAAGTCAGCCAGTCGTGGGCGAGCGCCGTAATCTGGTTGCGACCTCCGACCGGCGTGACGCCACCAGTCGCCGTCCCCACAAACGTGCTCGGCTGCGCCTGGATCGTGACCCGCAGCGTCTTCTGGCCAGCACGCCCCCCCTGGGACGTGGCCCCGTCCCCGACCGACGGCGCACCGGAGCCGCACGCGGCGCACAGCGCCACCAAAGCGACGAGGAACATGACGCGGATCCTGAACACGATGGAGCTCCGACACGCTACGGTACGCGATTCTCCGGAGTATGAGCCAACGGTCTCGGCTGACGCACACCGGGCCGTATCATGCGGCCGTGACTGATGACATTCAACCAGGCGCAGGGCCGCGACCTGACCGTGAGCTGCGCATCGTCGAGCGCCCGGGGATGGTCGTGCGGACCCTCGCTGGCGGGCAGACCGACTTCGAGGCGCACGCCCACGCGATGCTGACCGTCGCGGTCATGATGGCGGGCCGTGTAGAGTTGACCGTTGCCGGCGTGACGCACGGGGTTTTGGCCGGCGAGTGCGTTCTGCTCAACGCGGGGGAGGTCCACGCAGCCCGCGCCACGGACTACCGCTTCTTCTCCATTGGGATCGCCCCAGAGCTCGTCGACGCGCTCATGGTGGAGTCCGGGCTTGCGTTCGGTGGGGCGTCCGGCGCATTCCGCGCGCGGGTGGCCCGCGATCCATCGCTCGTCACGATTGTCGAGTCGCTGACGCAGGAGCTGGAGCAAGTGCGGCCCGGACGGGGACCGATGCTCGACGCACTCGGTCGCCAGCTCGTCGTGCATCTGCTCCGCGAGCACCTCGTCGTGCGGCGCGCGCCCAATATCGAGCTCTCGCGCGCTGGCCCCGTCGACCGCCGAATTCGGCTCGCCGTCGAGCTCATGCACGACAACTACGCGCGCGACCTGAGTCTCGAGGAGATTGCGACCGCTTCCTATCTCTCGGCGTTCCACTTCGCGCGGCTGTTCAAACAGCTCACGGGCACGACGCCCGGCGAGTATCTCGCAAACCTGCGGCTCGAGCGCGCGCGCGAGCTGTTGATCCAAAGCGATGCCCCCATCGGCGAGATCGCCCGTCGCGTCGGCTACAGCAGCCAAAGCCACTTCGCGCGCCGCTTCAAGGCGGTGGCCGGCGTTAGCCCGCGCGTCTACCGCGAGGCTGTCCTTCACCCCGACTGACCATTGCGCACGCCAGCGCGCACCAACCGCAAGATCCCGCGCGACGCGACGGCGCCGATCCTGCTTGAATTTGGAAGCTTTCAGGAGGAG
>JAXDLH010000258.1:0-8636 GCA_034666705.1 Chloroflexota bacterium | reverse complement strand
GGAGATAACGACGCATCTGGACCTCAAAGATCCACGCGCGAAGATACTCGCCGGCATAGAGCCCCGCATCGACGTCGGCAAGGTAGCTCTCGGGACCGTAGGTGACGCCCAGCGCGCGAGTTAGCAGCTCGTCGTAGAGCGGCGCGACGTCGCTTGGCTCGTCGGCGCGGTGGAGCTCCTGCTCGTAGCGCAGCTTGGTGCCGTAGCGCCGCAGGAAGTAGAGCTTGTGGAACCCGATCAGCCGCAGGTACTCCGGGCTCTGCTCGATGCCGAGCCGGTGGCGAAGCCACGCCGGGTCGGCGAGAAGGTACTCGAACAGGAACGCGTACGACTCGGTGAGCGCCGAGTCGCCAAGCCAGCGGTACGCAAAAGGCAAGCTGCGGTCGACATGCGCGTAGTGCTCGGTGTGGCCAGCCTCGTGGAGGAGCGTCTCGTAGTCTTGCGCCCCACCAGTCGGCTTCATGACCAGACGCACGTCCGTGGGCACCCCCAGCACGCTGCAGAAGGCGCGTGGCGACTTCAGCGGGCGAGGCTCGGTGTCGAGCCGGACGTTGGCCTGGTCCTCGAGGGTAATGCCAAAATCGCGCATGGTTGCGTGCAGCATGCTGATCATGCGATCGCGTGGGAACAGCGAGTCGAAGTGTGGCGCTCGAAAAATCCGCTGCAGGTCGCAGCGTCGCCCGTCGTCGCGAAGGATGTGCATCTCTCCAAGGTAGGTATCGACGGCTGAGAGGTAGAGCTCGTCCGTCGCGCTAATAAAACCCAGCATCTGCTCGTTGAGCCATGCCAGGTCGAGCGAGCGCAGCGTGTCGTAGAGCTCGACGTAGTCGGCGTAGCCGAAACCGCGCGCCTCCCGCTGGACGCGCTTCTCGCCCTCTTCGAGGAGGGGATTGAAGGTCGCCATCACTTCGAGGTAGCGCCGCTCCAGCTCATGGCGTCGAACGGCGTCTCCTTCGTTGGCGATCAAGCCTGGTACGTCGCGGTACGGCACCGGACGCTCGTCCCATTCGACCTGGGCCGCCGACTCTGCATCGGCGTGGCGCTCCTGGACGTCTTTCGTGCGGTCGGTGAGATAGTTGCTGGCGACGAAGTCGAGGACGTAGCGGCGCTCGGTGGGCTCGAGGTCCCACGTCCGCACCGCCTCGAATTGCTCCCCCTCGAAGAGCGACTGGTGGGTACGGTAGATCGGGGTGAGATTCAAGTCGGGCTTGAGCCCGGCGCCATGAAAGTAGTGCTCCGCACCGACGGCCCGGCAGAAGCGCTCCGCCTGAACCATGAACTGTTCGGGGTCCACGGGCGCCTCCTGGCGAAAAATTATACTGATGACTATGCAGCATCCACGCGAAGCATATGACGTCCTGGTTATCGGCGCGGGCCCGGGCGGCTACACCGCGGCAATACGTGCGGCCCAGCTCGGGCTCAGCACCGCCGTCGTCGAGCGCGAAGAGCTCGGCGGCGTCTGCCTGAATCGGGGCTGCATCCCGTCAAAAGCGATGCTCCGCAGCGCCGAGGTGCTCGACCTCGCCCGCAATGCACCAGCGTTCGGCGTGACGGCCGACAACGTGCGCGGCAATTATGCGACTGTCGTGGAGCGGCGGGACCGCATTGTCGCCCACATGCTTCAGGGCGTCACCAATCTGCTGAAGGGCAACGGCGTCGACGTCATTCGGGGAACTGCAACGGTGGCGGACGCCGATTCGGTCGCCGTGCAGCTCATCGATGGCACCACCGACATCGTCTATTTCCGAAATCTGATCGTCGCCACTGGCTCCAGCGCCGCGCGGCCTCCGATCCTGGGCGCTAACCTGCCCGGCGTGATCGACAGCGACGGGGCGCTGGCGCTTCGAGAGGCGCCCAGGCGCGCGGTCGTGATCGGGGGCGGGGCAGTTGGCGTGGAGTGGGCAGCGATCTGGTCCGCCTTCGACGCCGAGGTCACCGTGCTCGAGATGCTGCCGCAGCTCGTGCCGACCGAGGAGCCAGAGATTGCGCGGGAGCTGACCCGTACCTTTGCGAAACAGGGAATCAGCGTGGCGACCGGGGTGCAGGTACGCGAGATTCGCAGGGAGGGCGACCACCTCGCCGTCGTGGCTGCGGCAGGCGACGAGGAACGGATCACGGAGGCCGACATCGTGTTGCTCGCCGTTGGCCGCCGGCCGAACGTCGACGGATTGAACCTTGAGGGGATCGGCGTTGACCTTGAGCCTCGCCGCGTTCCAACGGACGCGTACGGACGCACCAACGTGCCAAACATCTTCGCGATCGGCGATGCGACCGGCCGCTTCTTGCTCGCCCACGTCGCCGCGCACCAGGGGATCATCGCCGCCGCGACCATCGCGGGGCAGGGCGACCACGCGTTCGACCAGCGCATCGTCCCCGCGGCGATCTTCACCCATCCCGAGATCGCCAGCGTGGGGCTCCACGAGGCTGAAGCCGCCGCGCAGGGTGTGCCGGTGCGCATCGGGCGCTTTCCGTTTGCGGCAAATGGCCGCGCCGCGGCAGCCGGCGAGGCGGGCGGCTTCGTGAAAATCATCGCGCACCAGGAAACCGGCGAAGTGCTCGGCTGCCACATCGTCGGGCCGAACGCCGGCGACCTCATCGCCGAGGCGTCGCTCGCGATGACGTTGCACGCGACAATCGATCAGCTCGCCGCCACGATCCACGTTCACCCGACATTCTCGGAGGCGATGCTCGAAGCCGCGTTTGTCGCCCAGGGCACCCCAGTCCACATTCCGCCGCGACCGATACGCCGCGAGGCCGCCGGTTGACGCTCACGAATGACGTGGCCGCACACGACGATCAGACAGCCGCGGCGAAGGATGGTCCGCCGGTTGGTCTCGGGGATCTGGAGGCCCCACCCGGCCAGACCACGGACGCTTCGACGACGTTCAGAAGCGCGCATTTGACCGGCGCGGAGATCGAGATCCGCTGGCTCGGTCGGGTTGGCTACGACGCGGCGCATGAGCTGCAGCTCGCGCTGCGAGACGCACGGATCGCCGATCCGTCGCTCGATCCGGTCCTGCTGCTGTCGGAGCACGAGCCGGTGATCACCTTTGGGCGGCGTGGCGAGTCCGGCGACCTCCGGGTGACGGAAGGCGAGCTAACGGCGCGCGGAATCGCGCTGCGCCACGCCGAGCGCGGCGGGCGGGCGACCTACCATGGTCCAGGCCAGCTCGTCGGCTACCTGATCGGCCACGCCCGCGCCCTCGCGCCGGACCTGCCCACCCTCGTGTGGCGGCTCGAGGAAACGATGATTCATACCCTCGCGGAGTACGACCTCGCCGCCGCGCGTTGCTACGAAGGACGCGGCGTATGGGTCGGCGACGCCAAGCTAGGAGCCGTCGGCGTGGCCGTGACCCGTGGCGTGTGCTGGCACGGCTTCGCCCTCAACGTCGCCCCCGATCTGTCGACATTCGAGCTCATTCGCCCTTGCGGCCTGGACGTACCGGTGACCTCTATCGCGGACCTGACCGGCGCCGCGCCCCCGATCCACGACGTGGCCCACGTGCTCGCCGCCGAACTCGGCGGTGTTTTCCAGATCGTGACGCCCGGCACCCCGTAGGAGCCCCGGCCAATGCCCGATACGCCCGTAGGAATAGGCGTCCCCCGCGCACCGTGAGCCTGTCGAATGGTCCGCGGCCCGCGGCGGAGCGGATGGCTGAATGCATCGGTATGCCATGGTCCGATCCTGCACCATGGCAGATCGCGCACGGGCGGGCGCGGCTATGGCTCTCGCGCTCGACGCTTGGGATCCTTCGACAAGCTCAGGATGAGCGGGACGAAGGATGAGCGGGACGAAGGATGAGCGGGGGACGCCCGTCCCCACGGGTGCATCGGGCATTGGCCGTAGTGCCCTTACGGGATGATCGCGAGCGCCTCGCTTCCTACGATCACCGGCGGTTTCGACTTCGCGGTCAGTGTGAGCAGCAGGCCCGCGATGACGATGGTTCCGCCAAGCAGGGCCGTTGAGCGCGGCGGCTCGCCGAGCACGAGCCAGGCGAGGAGGGTCGTGCCTACTGGCTCGCCGAGAATTGCGACGCCCACAACTGAAACCGGCAGGTATCGCAGCGTCCAGTTGAAGACCGTGTGACCACCCAGCGTTGGCGCGACGACCAGCGCCGCCCACAGGAGCACATCCCGCGTCGAGAAGTCGGCGAAGTCCGCACCGCTCGCGACTCCCAGCAGGGTGAGCACGATGCCGGCGAGCGCATACACGAGCCCGGCGTAGACCGTCACGGCCATACGCTGCCGGGCGTGGCGCCCGATCACAAGGTATGCAGCGAACGTCATCGATGCACCCACGGCCATCAGATCGCCAAGGAGCGCCCGACCGCCGACCTGCACGTCGCCACCCGCGATCGTGGCGCTTCCGAGCAATGTGAGCCCGATACCCAGCCAGACCCGCCCGGCGGTCGCCTCCCGCAGGACGAGCAGGGCGATGACCGCAACCACGATTGGGTGCGTGTCAGCAAGCAGTACGGCGCTCGCGACCGAAGTCAGAAAGAGACTCGACGTCCAGAGGGCGAAGTGCAGCCCTAGCAGCATACCGCTCATCGCCAGCCACGCCAGCTCACGCGGCGGCACCCCACGGAGGGCCCGGGGAGCGGCGAGCACCGAATACAACAGGAGAATTGCCGCTGACCACAGCAGGCGATTGCTGGCGGTCACGAGCGGCGGCGCCTGCGTGAGACGAATCAGCACGCCAGACGTTGAGATAGCCGCGACCCCGATCGGGATTGCGATCCACCGCGCCGTCCAGTCCGGACCGAGACGCTGCGTCGACCTCATCACAGCGACGCCTCCTGGCCTGATCGACTCACGACGGACGGGCTGGGAGGTTCACAGCGCTCGGCAATGAGTTGCTCTGGGCAAGATGGATCAGCTCGGCGAGCCCGGCCCGCGCCGCTGCGACGTCAGCCGGGGCGTAGGTCCCCTGACTCTCCAGCTCGAACTCGTCCTCGTCGAGCACGGTGTAACGGCCGTCCGGGTGTACGAAGAGATCGAGCGCCAGATCGACGTAGCGCAGCCCCTCGTCGTCCAGCTCCACGGGCCGCGTAACGTTGCAATACCAGCCCTTGGGCGTACCCGCGGCGTCGGCGATGTGGAATACGTTGAACCAGTGACCGAGCGGATAGAACTCTGTAAAGACGTCTCCTGCGGCGAAGGGCACCCCGTCGATGAAAACCGGCTCCACGGCGAGTGGCGCGAACGGAGCACGCACTACGATCCATTCTGCGCTGTGCTCGATCAACGTCCCTGGCCAGGAAAGTACCACGTAGCCGGTGCCATAGTCAATTTTGCGGACCAGGACCACGGCACCGATCGCAAACGTCACAGCTGCGACCTCCGCGACATGCGCTGCCTGCGTGGGCGAACTCGTATCGCCAGGTGAATGGCGGCGAGCATCCCCCTATGGTAGCGAACGGAAGCGGTGCCGGCTGCGTGGATAGGGTGGAATCAGTGGGCGATCAGCAGCCGCGGGCGGAGGTGCTCCAGCGCCTCGAGGTGGTCGTCGAGTGCCTGACCGCCGGCACAGATGCGGTCGAGACTGTGAAACCGATAGCCACTGCTCAAGATGCGCGCCGCGGCGGCGGCTTCGTCGAGATGACGAACGATCTCCGTCTGCAATCCACGCAGTTTCGGTCCCGCCGACAACTCGAGCACCCGCTCCCGCAGGACGAGCAGCTCCCAGCGGCAGATCGATGCCGCGTTGGCAAGCGGTTGGCTATCCTCGATGCCGTGAATACGGGCGGCAAAACGGCGGCCCACCTCGGCTGCGCCCTCGATGCCGGGCAGCAGCTCTACGGCAGTCGCCGCTGGCTCCCGCGTCTCGTCTCGCCGCCACAGCGAGCGGAGGGCGTCTACTGAGGCGCCTGTCCAGCGACCGAACGCCGAGGGCGACTGCGTGAGACTCTCTGTCATTCCGTAATCCCAGTGCCTACGCGTCACGACGCTGTGGGCAACTCTTGCGGGAAGGGTAAGGAGCATCTGCAGCCTCCGTCAACCCGAATCGATCACGTCGGGGTCACATTCAGCCAGAATCTGGAACGCCGAATGGCCTGGGGCGCCGGCTATAATGCTGCGCCCTACCCCTTTTGAATGCACCGCGCGGCCGTACCGTCGCGCCCGGGAGATGCGCATGAGCGAGGATCTGCAGCACATCAGCCACACTCTGCTCCAGGGACCAGACCGCGCTCCTGCGCGTGCCATGATGCGGGCCGTCGGCTTTGGCGACGAGGAGCTGCGTCGCCCGCTAATCGGCGTAGCGCACTCCTGGATCGAGATCACGCCGTGTAATTTCAATCATCGACGCCTCGCCGAAAAGGTGAAGGCGGGCATTCGCGCCGCGGGCGGCACGCCGATCGAGTTCAACACCATCGCCGTGACGGACGGCATCTCGATGGGTACGGAGGGAATGAAGGCCTCGTTAGTCTCCCGTGAGATCGTCGCCGATTCTATCGAGCTCGCCGTGCGTGGCCACCTGTTGGATGGGCTGGTGGCGATCTCGGGCTGCGACAAGACGATCCCGGGCTGCGTCATGGCGCTGGCCCGCCTGGACATTCCGGGCCTCATGCTCTATGGCGGGACGATCGCGCCAGGCGTGTACGAGGGCCGCGACATCACGATCCAGGACGTGTTCGAGGCCGTCGGAGCGTACGGGGCCGGGCGCATCACCGCCGAGCAGCTCCACGACGTCGAATGTGCCGCTTGTCCGGGCGCCGGCGCGTGCGGCGGCCAGTTCACCGCCAATACCATGGCAACGGTGTTCGAGGTCATGGGCATCTCGCCGGCAGGCAGTGGCAGCGTGCCGGCTGAAGATCCTAAGAAGGACGACGTCGCATTTGGCTGCGGCGAGCTCGTGATGGACTTGCTGCGCCGGGACGTGCGGCCGAGTCAGATCATTACCCGCGAGTCGATCGAGAACGGAATCGCGGCGGCCGCGATGACGGGCGGCTCGACCAACGTCGTGCTGCACCTGCTGGCGATCGCGAAAGAGGCCGACGTGCCGCTCCACATCGACGATTTCGACGAGATCAGCGAGCGCACCCCGCTGCTGGGGGACCTGAAGCCGGGTGGCCGCTACATGGCCATGGACGTCTACAAGGCGGGCGGAATACCAGTGATCGCGCAGCGGATGCTCGACGCCGAGATCCTGCACGAGAACTGCATGACGGTGACCGGCCGAACGATTGGCGAGGAAGCGCGGGCCGCGGTGGAGACCCCGGGGCAGCCCGTGATCCGACCCGTCGACGACCCCATCAAGCCGACGGGCGGCCTCGTGATTCTGCATGGCAATCTCGCACCCGAGGGCTGTGTGGTCAAGGTCGCCGGCCACGAGCGAATGGTGCACACCGGCCCGGCCAAGGTCTTCGACCGCGAGGAGGATGCCTTCGCCGCGGTGCGCGAAGGCAAAATCCAGCACGACGACGTCGTGGTGATTCGCTACGAGGGGCCCAGGGGTGGCCCGGGTATGCGCGAGATGCTCGGCGTGACGAGCGCGATCGTCGGCGCCGGCATGGGCGACACCGTCGCCCTCCTGACTGACGGTCGTTTCTCGGGGGCCACGCGTGGCCTCATGGTCGGCCACGTGGCGCCCGAAGCGGCGGTCGGGGGGCCAATCGCGGCCGTGCGGGAGGGCGACACGATCACGATCGACATTCCGAACCGGAAGCTGGACGTCCACCTGTCCGACGCCGAGATCACCGACCGGTTGCACGCGTGGCAGGCGCCCGAGCCGACCTACACGAAGGGCGTGATGGCGAAATACGCACGGTCGGTCTCTTCAGCGTCCGAGGGAGCCGTCACCTGGTAGCGACTGCTGCCCAGTGATGCAGGTCGAGCGCTACCCGTTCAACTGGGATGCTCACCAGCGGTTCCCAGAGATCCAGGAGGTCGCCCGGTTCGACGGCGGCGTGGTTTACTCCGCGGAGGCCGCCGACCGGTTTTACCTCGTGGTGGACGAAAGCGCGCTCAACGACAAGCTGACGCCCGGCACCGAGTACATCCTCAATAGCCTGATCGGCGTCCACGAGTTCACGACCGCCGCCGAACGCACCGCCTACGTCGCCAGCCGCGGCTGGACGTCGAGCGACTCGTAGGGACAGGCGTCCCTGCCTGTCCACCGCCGCAGGCGGGAAAATGCGGGCTGACGAATACTCGTGGCCTCGCCAGGCGATCTCGAGCTTAATCCAGTCGCTCGAAGAGAGTGCTGACGCCCTGGCCAACGCCGACGCACATGGTTACGAGGCCATAGCGAGCATTGCGTCGCTCCATCTCGTGAACCAAGGTGGTGGTGAGCTTCGCGCCACTCGCGCCCAACGGATGGCCGAGCGCGATCGCGCCGCCGTTCACGTTGACGCGCTCAATTGGCAGCGCTAGCTCGTCAATACAGGCGAGCGACTGCGCAGCGAATGCCTCGTTCATCTCGACGAGGTCCAGGTCGTCGGCCGTAACGCCGGTGCGCTCGAACAATTTGCGCGTCGCTGGGACCGGCCCAATCCCCATGAACAGCGGGTTCACGCCGGCGTTAGTGGAGTCGACGAAGCGCGCGAGCGGCTTCAGGCCGAGCTCGTGCGCCTTCTCCGCCGACATGATGAGCAACGCCGACGCCCCATCGTTCACCCCCGACGAGTTCCCCG
>JAXDLH010000257.1:0-6693 GCA_034666705.1 Chloroflexota bacterium | reverse complement strand
GGCGTGGGCGTGGACGAGCGCGGTGCTCGGTCCAGCGACGTGCAGGAGTGGCTTTTTCCTACCCACGTGCGTGCCGGAGGGTTGTGGCTGCGCACGCCGGTCGACGACACCCGCACGTGGCTGGTATCGGTTGAGCCGATTGCGGACCCCGACGATGCGGGAGTTGTCCGAGGTGCGAGCGATCCGGAGATCGTGTTCCACTCCGCAGCCGCGGAAGAGCCGCTCGAGGCAGGCGATGCTTCAACCGAGCCTGTGGCATCGCCGTTCGGTCCCGAGCTCACTGTGCTCCTGGATCTCATGCGGCGCGAGATCGAGCGGGTTCAGCAGGGGCTGGATCCGCGCGGTGTAATCCGCGATATGGACCACGCGGCCATCGACCCGGAGCCAACGCGCGTGGAGTAAGCTGGAAGCCGCACAGGCGCAGGAGGGAAGCGTGATGCCATTCGACCTGCTTATCCGCAACGGCATGATCGTCGATGGCTCCGGCATTCCAGGGTATCGTGGCGACGTCGCGATCAGCGGCGGCCGCATCGTCGAGGTTGGCAAGGTCGCGGGCGAGGCGCGTCGGGTCCTGAACGCCGATGGTCTCACCGTCGCGCCGGGCATCGTCGAGAACCACACGCACTACGATGCGCAAGTCACCTGGGACCCGCTTTGCACCTATTCGTGCTATCACGGCGCGACGACGGTCATCATGGGCAACTGCTCGCTCGCGCTGGCGCCCGCTCACGAGGGTGACCGCGAGACGCTGGCGAGCGTGCTCTCCCACGTCGAGGCGATTCCCCTGGAGGCGATCCGCAGCGGCGTCGACTGGAGGTGGGAGACCATCCCCCAGTACATGGATGCGCTGGACCAGCGGCTGGGCGTCAACGTGGCCTGCCTCATCGGCCATTCGGCGGTGCGCCGCTACGTGATGGGCGAGGCCTCCCAGGAGCGCCATGCGACCGATGACGAAGTCGCGGCGATGTGCGCGATCGTCCGCGAGGGGCTCGAGGCCGGCGCTGTGGGGGTGTCTTTCGAGCGTAACATGCGCCATTTCGACTGGAATGGCCGGCTCGCGCCGACGAACCTGGCTGCCGACGAGGAGATTTTCGCCGTGGCGGCGGTTCCCGACGAGGTGGGTCGGGGCGTGATTCAATACGGCGGCGATCGCGAGCTTGGTATTGCGCTGGTCCGGCGCAGCGGTCGCCCCGTGTTCTACGCCAACGTCACCCAGCAAGCGGTGGCGCCGAACCGCTGGCGTGACCGCCTGGCGGAGTCCGAGGCGTTGATGCGCGAGGGCCACCGCGCCTACCAGTTCGTCATGCCCCGACCTGGTGACCTGCGCTACACGCTGAAAACGGCGCAGCATTTCGACGCGATGCCTACGTGGCGAACGGTGATGCTGCTGTCCCTTGAGGAGCGCAAGCGGGCGTTCCGTGATGCGGCGACGCGCGCCAGGCTGCACGTCGAGGCGGTCGAGACGCCATCGGACCCGGAGAAGGGCGGCGACTTCACGCGCCGCTGGGACCTGCAATTCGTCTTTCGTCCCATGCTGCCCAAGAATCGCGGGCTCGAAGGCAAGAGCGTGGCCCAGATCGCACGGGAGCAGGGGCGCGACGTTCTCGACGTGTTCCTCGACCTCGCCCTCGAGGAGGAACTGGACACGGAGTTCGAGCGCCGCGAAGTAAACAGCGATGACGAGGCGATGACCGTGCTGCTCACCAGCCCATACACCGTGATCGGCCAGTCGGACGGCGGCGCCCACGTCGTGTTCCGCACCGACTACAGCTATGCGACGTACCTGCTCTCCCACTGGGTGCGGGAGAAGGGCATCATGCCCCTCGAGGAGGCGATTCGCAAGCT
This sequence comes from Chloroflexota bacterium, assembly GCA_034666705.1. GTDB lineage: Bacteria > Chloroflexota > UBA6077 > UBA6077 > SHYK01 > JAXDLH01. The sequence continues at coordinate 4,848 of JAXDLH010000257.1, read as the reverse complement.
CACCTTCATTCCGGCGTCGCTCTTTGGGTTGCACGATCGTGGGCTGGTGCAGCCCGGGATGGCTGCCGACCTGATGGTGTTCGACCCGGCCACGATTGGTCCCCTCGAGCCGGACGAAGCCGCGGACTTGCCCGGTGGGGCGACGCGTCGCCGCCAGCTCGCTCAGGGAATCGAGTGGACGGTCGTCAATGGCCAGGTGCTCATCGAGGATGGCGAGCACACCGGCGCCTATCCGGGCCGCGTTGCCCGCCGCGGCGGCCGTGCCTAGCCGGCGCGGGTGGAGGTGCGGTGCGTGAATAGCGAGCGCGCCGCCGGCTGCTGCGCGGGGCGTGCCACCAACGTGCCGGCAATCTGCTCATGTTCAATGCCGACAAGCTCGGAGAGCAGCTCACGAGGGTGTACCGCGGCGATTCACGTAGCCGGAGGGCTCCCGGGCATCGCCCGAGAGCCCTCCAATGCGCGATCTGAGCAGGGCGACTATGCGGCGCGGGTCTCGCGCATGAGTGCCTGCTTGCGCTGCATCATCTGCTCGCCAAGCTGATCCATGCGCTCCTTGCCGAGGCCGCGCTTGACCTTGGGGAACATCTCCTTCTCTTCCTCTTCGACGTGGTGCTCGATCTGCTCCTTGAGCACCAGCATCTTCGCGTCGAACTGCTCGTTCGGCTCCGGCATCGCACCGATCTCCTCGAGAATCCCGTCGACGACGTGGTGCTCCTCGTATGCCTCGGCAACCATCTCCTCCGCGACCTCGCGGGCGGCCGGGTAGAAGATCTCATTCTCGAGTTTGGTGTGGACCTCGAGCTCTTCACTGATCGCGCGTGCGAGATCCATTTTGGCCTTGGCGGCGCGGTCACCCTTGCCCTCAAACTCCTTGAAGAGCCCCTCGACCTTTCGGTGGTCCTGCTCCAACATGCTGATTGCGTCCATCATCTTCTCGGCCATTTTGTCCTCCGTTGCGGATCCAGAATCTGGGCGCCGATGCAGCCACCCTGTATTCATCCTACGGACCGCAACCCCTGGCGCAAGCCATTCCATTCGTCGGTTCATTGATCTGTCACATGCCATCCGGACACAGTGATTTACCCCGCGATGTCGGCAACGTTCGGGCAACGTTCCGCAACGCGATGGGTCTGATTCCATCCGTAGACTGTGTACGAAGCTCTTTCCCCGAGGCATGCCCATGGACCAATCCGCACTGCGCCCGCCGCCAGGTACGGAGCATTACTGGTATCTCCGCGGCCGAAGACGACGCCCACGCCGCGGGCGATTTGGTCCGCGAGGCCTTATCGGCATCATCGCCGCTACGATCTTGCTGTTCCCCGTGTTGCTGGCCGCCTGCGGAACCGTGGCCGCGGCGGGCGGCAAAGGCGCAATTCGGGTTCGCAATACGGTGAACACGGACCTCGTCGACTACAAGAGCCTCACTGCCCTGGATCAGGGATTCCCCCAGACGACGACGATCCTCGCGCGCGACGGATCCGTGCTCGCGACGATGAACGACGTCAACTACGGCCAGCGGACATTCATGCCACTGGCGGAGATCTCGCCGACGCTGGTGCAGGCGACAGTCGCCGCCGAGGACCGTCGCTTCTTCAGTCATAACGGCGTGGATCCCTTTGGTCTCGCGCGCGCGTTGACCCAGAATGCCGGTGCCGACGGCATCTCCTCTGGCGCCAGCACGCTCGAGATGCAGCTTGCCCGCAACGTTTTCTTTCAGGATGAGCGCACCGAGCAGACGTTGGGCCGCAAGGTCAAGGAGGCGGTAGCCGCCCTCCAGCTCGACCGCCACTACAGCAAGGACGAGCTGATCGAGAGTTACCTGAACATCGTCTACTACGGCAACCAGTCATATGGCGCTGAGGCTGCCGCTGAACGCTACTTCGGGGTGGCCGCCAAGGACCTCGACCTGCCCCAGGCGGCCATGATCGCCGGTCTCCCACAGAGCCCCTCCGCCTACGATCCGCTCCACAACCTCCCTGCGGCGAAGTCTCGCCAGGCGTATGTATTGGATCAGATGGTGCTTGCTGGGTATTTGAATCAGGATGAAGCCGATGCGGCGAAGGACGAGCCGCTCACCTTCCAGCGGGCGACGCCCCCGCCGCTTACTGCTCCCCATTGGGTCAACTACATTCAAGATCGGGCGCGCGAGGACTTCGGGCCGGAGGCACTCTACACCGAAGGCCTCACGATCAAGACGACGATCGACCCCGAGATTCAGGCCATGGCCGAACAAGTTGTCGCGAACGGCGAGGATGTGCGCCGCATTGGGCACGCCAATAATTCGGCGATGGTCGTCATCGATCCACGCAATGGCGAGATTATGGCGATGGTTGGCAGCAAGAATTTCCTCGACTCGTCGATCAACGGCCAGGTCAACGTAACCGTGGCGGGCCGCCAGCCCGGCTCCTCGATCAAGCCGTTGCTTTATCTCGCAGGTTTCGAGAAGGGGCTGAATCCTGCCACCCAGCTCGACGACGTCGTCACCCCTTTCTCCGCGCCGCCCGGCCAACCGCCCTACGTGCCCACGGATTTCGAGGACAAGTTCTACGGGCGCACTACCATCCGTGATGCGCTTGGCAACAGCCTCAACGTGCCTGCCGTGAAGGTGCTCAAGTACATCGGCGTGCCAACCTTGCAGACGATGGCGCGTCGCCTTGGCATCTCTACGCTCGACGACTGGGACCGGCATTGGCTCTCACTCACGCTTGGCGGTGGAGAAGTGCAGTTGCTCGAAATGGTTGGCGCGTACAGCACGATCGCTCGTGAGGGGAACCAGGTGCCGATCGAACCGTACCTCGAGGTCACGACCGCCCGCGGCGAGGTGCTGCATGAGGCGAACCCCGAGGCGCCGGGCAAGCAGATCGTGGACCCGCGCGTGACGTACCAACTGCTCAGCATCATGGGCGACGCCAACGCACGCCTCGTGACCTTCGGCCCGGCGACGCCGCTCAACATCGGTCGACCGCACATGATGAAGACGGGGACCACGGACGATTATCGCGATACGTGGACGATCGGCTGTCTACCCCAGATGTGCATCGGCGTATGGATGGGCAACACGAACAACGATCCGATGATCAAGGTCTCGAGCTCCCTCACGGCAGGCAAGATGTGGGTCGACATGATGCATACGCTCATCGACCGGTATCAGTACGCGCCTGATTCGTTCCCGGTGCCCGATGGCCTCGTGTTCAAGCAGATCCCAAACGTCGGGAATACGCGTCCCGGGCAGGCGAGCCACGAAGAAGTCTTCCTCGCGGGCCATGAGGAGATCAACGTTCTCAACATGGATTGGATGAGGCCGGATCCATGATGCTGCTTGGTCGCAAGCGCCGCTTCTCCACATTCGGCGTGCTCGTGCTCGCATCGTTGGTTCTCAGCGGCTGTGTGAGCCAGGCGCAGGAGATCATGACGCTCGCCACTGCCCAGTTGAATCCGAAGGCGCCCGAGGCAGTCACGACAAACCTCGTCGGCAACCCGGTGCAGCCTCAGGTCGAGCTCCCCGCTGAGCAAATCGCGACGACCTATGCCTGGGAGCCGCTCGGCACAGCCGACCGGGGACGGCAGCAGTTTCGGGTGCGCATCCTCAGTGGCGGCAGCCCCGGGGAGGTGGCGATCGACCGACTCACACCGTTGTTCTCCGTGAATGGCAAGAGCGCTGCGGACTACGTAAGCGAGCAGTTCTTCGCACAGAATCCAAATCGGAAGGCGAATACGATCCAGCCCGGGGACGAATTCACGCTCACCGTGCCGGCGGATGCCTTCGTGGTGCGCGCGCAGCAGGACCTCGACGAGCGGCTCGGCCAGCCGGCGAAGGTGCGGGAGTTCGTGAGCACGCGCGGCGACGTGCTGCGCTTCTATCTCACGGATCCGTTCCCCATCACGTATGAGCTGCAATCCGCCGGCAATCCTGGCCACGGTCAGCTTCACCTCTCAAAGGACCTCGCGTTTCTGTTGCGGACGGGACGCACGAATCCGACCGCCCTCGCCCAGTTGATCTACCGCGTGCCCGACCCGGATATCTATCAGGTAGAGGCGGTGCGCAACCTGGCAGCCAGTACGCAGCTCGGCGTGGAGCAGGTCCTCGATATGGACCGCAGCCGCGCACACCTCGATCCGGTGCGTGATGCGATGGATCATGCGTACGTGACCAATCGCGTCGCCGAGCCCGAGCGGTCACAGCTCACGCGCTTCCTGCTCCCGCAGGGGGAGGGAATTCCCTATATGGCCGTCGAGGATGTGCTCGGAACCCGCACCAGCCTCGATGGGCTCCCGGCAGGGAAGGTCTTCCGCATTACTTATGATTGGGACGGCACCGTCCGCGTCTACTATGTGACAGGGCCCGATGACTCTCGCGGGAAGCGCGACCCATTCGCGCTACGCGAGGATGAGCGCTGGGCCGCGCTGTACGAGCAGCTCCAGCCCGATGCCGATACGCCAGTGAAGTGGAGCGCCGGCGAAGCATCCGACCTCGACCCGTTCCCGTCGGCGCGCGATCCGCGCCAAAAAGATCCTTCCCCCGCCCACGCGTACGATTTCCTGCTCTCCGGCCGCGTCCTTGTGTTAACGTTTCATCCGACTCGCACGAAGTCGGACGTGCAAGCGGAAGAGCGATTCCGCAACGTCATGCTCGACGCGCGCGATACGTACAAGGAGCAGATCAATCAGGCGCTGCAGGTAGTGGACTATCTTCACCTGCGGAACGCCGACGATTCGAGCCAGACGAGCGCGCCAGATACCGCCGGTGGGGATGCGAGCGACGAAAGCTGATCGCCCCCGGCTCGGAGGGCGAGTGTGAAAGCGAGTCAGCTCAAGGGCCTGCCTGTGGTGAGCATGGCGCAGGGCGCC
>JAXDLH010000256.1:0-7027 GCA_034666705.1 Chloroflexota bacterium | reverse complement strand
AGCCAGTTCTCAAGTAACCCCGCTCGGGTCCACGCAGCAGAAGCCCGGGCTCCCGACCCATCGCTACGTACTGATGGGTCCGGGAGCCCGGGCTTTGTTCATTGCAGGGCAAGTCGACTTGAGATATCCCAAGCGTCGCTGTGGGACGGGCTTCCTCCTCCAGAACACGTCAGAGGGACACGCCCCGCGCTGCAAACGCAATCACGGCGCTCTTTGCTGGTTGTCATTCCAGGTGGCGGAGCTGCTTCGGCGTCACGAGCCATTGCAGCGTCGCGCTGCTGGGCCCGGGCACCGTATGCAGATCCAGACAGGCCATACCACCCTTGCGAAACGTGAGGTCCACTGCACCCTCGTCGCCAGTCAAGAGGAACGAGACCAGCCGGTGCAATCCGGGCTCATGCCCGACGAGGGCAATCGACGCGCGGTCGACGTACTCGCCCAGCGCCCGGACGATCTCGTCGGCCGAGTGGCCAGGCTCGAGGGGCGCGAACGCAATCGGCTTTGGCCAATCGGCACGCCCCTCGAGGAGCTCAGCCGTCTGCCAGGCACGCGTCAATTCGCTGCTCAGCAGGAGGTCGACGCCCGGGACCAACGAGCGGATCCCACGGGCGGCCTTTCGAAAGCGCTTCACGCCTCGCTCAGTCAGGGGCCGGAGCCGATCATCGGGCCACTCCTGCGGGTCCTGGTCGTGGGCGATTGCATGGCGAACCAGATAGAGCTGCATGGCACCTTCCTATCGAGAGTGCTCCTGGGGCGACAGCCCGGCCTGCCTGGGACGGGAGAGGCCAATCCGCGAGCCGCTGCGGGCGCCGGACCTATCAGCCGAAGCGGCCGGTGATGTAATCCTCGGTGCGTTCGTCGTGGGGGTTGGTGAAGATCTCCTTCGTCACGCCCACCTCGATCAGCTCGCCAATCCGCTCCTCGCCCGCCAGCATGAAGGCGGTGCGGTCCGACACCCGGGCGGCCTGTTGCATGTTATGCGTCACGATCACGATCGTCACCTCGTCGCGCAGCATGCGGATCAACTCCTCGATCCGCAGCGTCGCGATGGGGTCGAGCGCCGAGCACGGCTCATCCATGAGGAGAGCCTCCGGCTCCACGGCGAGCGCGCGTGCAATGCACAGCCGCTGCTGTTGACCGCCGGAGAGCGAAGCCCCGCCCTCCTTGAGCTTGTCCCGCACCTCATCCCACAGTGCTGCCCGCCGCAGGCTGCGCTCCACGATCTCGTCCATGCTGCCGCGCCCAACTTTGCCGCCAAGGCGGAGGCCTGCCACCACGTTGTCATAGATCGACATCGTGGGAAACGGGTTAGGACGCTGAAAGACCATCCCCACGATGCGTCGCAAGGCGACCGGGTCGACCGACGGGTCGTACATGTTGCGCCCGTCCAGAATCACCTCGCCCCGGACGGTCGCACCGTGCGTCACTTCATGCATGCGATTGAGGCAGCGGATCAGGGTGCTCTTGCCGCAGCCGGACGGGCCGATGATGGCCATCACCTGGTGACCGGGCACGTCGAGCGTGATGTCTCGCAGTGCCTGCCGCGGGCCGTACCATGCCGACAGTTTCCGGATCTCCATGCCCGCGGATCCGTCATCCGACTCGGGGACAACACTCGACGAAGTGGCGGTCGGCATCGCGACCGGACCCTCCAGCCGCTGGTTTGGGCTGTTCGGAGTGGGCGCCGCGTCCCCGGGCAAGGTGGAGGTTGCGAGGTGGTTGACAGCGTTCACAGCGTTACCTCGAAGGAGCGGAGCGCGCGGCGAGCCGCACCGTCAAATTGATCAGCAGGACGACCAACAGCAGGATGAGTGACGCCGCCCAGGCCTGTTCGTGGAGATTCTTATACGGCCAGATCGCGTACTGGAAAATCGTCAACGTGACGGCCGCCATGGGCCGCGTGGGATCCACGTTCCAGAAATTGTTGCCCAGCGTCGTGAAGATAAGGGGCGCCGTCTCGCCGGCAGCGCGCGCCAGCGCGAGCATGGCGCCGGTAATGAGCCCGGCGCGTGCCGTGGGGAGCACGATGCTCAACACGACTCGCCAGCGCCGCACACCCAACGCCAGCGCCGCCTCGCGCAGCTCGTGCGGCACGAGGCGCAACGTCTCCTCGGTGGTCCGGGCCACGATCGGCAGGGTGATAACGCCGAGGGTAAACGCGGCGGCCAGGCCAGAGAAGCCGCCGAATCGGGTCACGACGAGGATGTAGCCGAAGATTCCAAAGACGATACTCGGAATACCGGTAAGCACATCGGCAGTAAACCGCACGAAGCCGCCTAGCCGCGGGGTCTGGTAGTCGGCGAGGTAGATCCCGGCGAGGAGGCCCGCGGGAATACCCCAGAGGCACGCGAGCCCCACGATGATGATGCTCCCCACGAAGGCGTGCGCCATGCCACCCCCAGGCGTACCGATCGGCGCGGGCATCTCGGTGAAGAGGGGGATCGAGAGGGCTGCGACGCCGTTCACGACGACGTGGATGACCAGCAAGAACAATGCTCCGGCGCCGAGGAGCGCCGCGAGGGAGCAGAGCCCCCGCATGGTGAGATCCATGATGCGTCGGCGTCGATCGATGGAGGAGAGCTCTCGCTCGATCGAGGAGGCTCGCTTGCCGAGCGAGATCGTCTGCGTTGCCATCAGGACCCCGACGAAAATGCGCTGAGCCGCCACGTGAGCAGCCGCGCCATGATATTGACGATCACCGTGATACCGAACAGGACGAGCGCTGCCGCCATCAGGGCGGAGAGATAAATCGCCGAGTCCGCCTCGCGGAACTGGGTGGCGATGAGACTTGCCAGCGTGGTGGCGGGTGAGAAGATCGAGGGCGAGATCTTGAAGGTGTTGCCGATGATCATGCTCACCGCCAGCGTCTCGCCGAGTGCGCGACCGAGCGCCAGGATTACCGCCCCGACGATACCGTTCCGCCCATAGGGCAGAACGACGCGCGCGATCGTCTCCCACTGCGTCGCACCGAGCGCCAGCATCGCCTCGCGCTGACTCATCGGCACCACGCGAATCACGTCCCGCGTGATCGCGGTAATGATGGGCAGCACCATGATCGCCAGCAAGACGCTCGCGGACAGGACCCCGATGCCAAACGCGGGCCCCGAAAAGATCGGGAGGAAACCTACGTTGTGGCCGAGGAACGACTCGACCTGCCGCACCACGGGTACCACCACAAACAGGCCCCAGAGGCCGATGATGACGCTCGGAATGGCGGCGAGCATCTCGATGAGGAAGGAGACCGGCTGCGCCAGCCAGCGCGGCGCCAGCTCGGCGAGGAAGATCGCGGCGCCAATGCCGATGGGGACCGCGAGGATCAGGGCGAGCACCGCGGTGACGACGGTACCGTATATGGCGGGCAACACGCCGAACTCTTTTGTCACCGGGTTCCACGTCGTCCCGGTGACGAAGCCCAGTCCGAATTGGGCCAGTGCTTCCGACCCGCGCTCCACGATGGTCGCCAACAGCAAGATCGCGAGCACCGAGATGAGGAGCGAGGCGCTGAGCACGACGATCTCGAAGATGCGGTCCGGACCAGCCGTCATCGCACGGCGCGACCGCGGCGGCGGTTCGGCGCCCGTGCGCACGAGCGGCGTCGACCCCACCGATGGCTCCAGGACAACTGGTCGCCGAATCTCAGTCTGCATACGCTTCTCCCGCCCTACTCGCGCAGCATACGGAACCAAGATTAACGCAGGTTAAATGTGCGCTTAGCCCCAGTCTCAGACCAGTCGAGCCGTTTGGCAAACGTGACACGTGCCGCGCCATAACGTCGACCGTTATGCTGCCGGCAGGACGAACCCGAACGTCGCTCCACCCACCATGCTTCCTGAATCGGCCCAGATTCGTCCACCCTGTGCCTGGACGAGGTGCTTGGCAATAGCGAGGCCGAGCCCTGTGCCGCCGCCCGTACGGGCGCGATCGGCTTTGTAAAAGCGTTCGAAGAGCCGCGGGAGTGCATCGGGCGGGATTCCGGGCCCGGTATCTCGCACGGTGACCGCCACACCCTCCGGGTGAGGCGCCGTGCCGATACACACGCGGCCGCCGGGCGGCGTAAATTTCACCGCGTTGTGTACGAGGTTTGTCACGACCTGGCCGGTCCACACGGGGTCAGCGAGGGCCTCAGTGCCACCCGTGCGAGGCTCGACCTCGAGCACGATGCCGTGCCGCTCGGCAAGTGGCCGCAGTCGCTCCGCGGCGCCCGCGGCCACCGCCGCAAGATCGACCGGTTCCGGGTGGAGCTCGATCTGGCCCGCTTCTACGCGCGAGAGCTCCAACAGATCCTCGACGAGCCCTGCCAACTGCTCCGTCTCGACCTCCATGCGGCCGAGAAAATCAAAGGCGGCCTCGCGATCGTCGAGCGCGCCATTGGCGAGCGTCTCCACCAATGCTTTGAGGGCCGCCACGGGCGTGCGCAGCTCGTGCGATACGTTGGCCACGAAGTCGCGCCGCACCGCGGCCACGCGTTGCAGCTCCGTCACGTCCTGCAGGGCGACGAGCACCTGCGGGGCGTCGCTCGGCTCCCCCGCGCCGCCAGGAATCTGGGACACCACGATCTGGACGATGCGCGGCTGCGCGGGCGGCCCGACCTCCAGCAGCCGCGGCAGCGCGTCGCTCCCCGCTGCAGCCAGCGCCGCTCGGACGGCGGCGACCGCCTCGTGACTGCGGACCACGGCCATCAGCGAGCGCCCAACAGCCCGCTCCGGGAGGATGTCGAGCAACCGAGCGGCGGCCGGATTCACCTGGCGGACCGTGCCCTCCTGGTCCGCAATGATTACACCATCGGCCATGTGGGTAAGCACCGCGGCGAGCCGCTCGCGCTCGTTCTCCGCGGCGCGGATGCGCCGCCGCAACTGGTCAGCCATTGCATTGAGCGCCTGGGCGAGCACGCCGATCTCGTCATCACCCGTTACCTGCGCCATGCGACTGAGCTCACCGGCCGCGATCTGGCGTGCGGTGACCGTGAGGGCTTCGACGCGTCGGGTCGTGACCTGCGCGACGAGCGCGGTCGTACCGAGCGTGAGCAGCGCGGCCGCGGCCAGACCCAGCCCCGCGGCGGGGACGACCCAGTCGGCGCCAGCGCTCCCGATGGGCGTCGTGAGGCTCAGACTGACCAGAACGAACGCGAGAAGGAGCAGGTAGCCGGCGCCGACACGCCAGATGAGTCGCCAGAACATCGGCGCCTCGCCGGTTCAGCTCGCGAACCGGTAGCCCACACCACGGACGGTCTCGATGCGGGTCGGCTGCGAGGGATCGTCCTCCAGCTTCTGACGCAAGCTACGGACGTGGACCGGCACGGTGCCCGTGTCGGTGGAGCGGTCGTAGCCCCATACCTGCTCGATCAGCCGATCCGCGCTGAACACGTGCCCGCGATGGCGGACGAGGAAGGCGAGCAGGTCGAACTCCTTCGGCGTAAGCGCAACCGGTGACCCGGCCTTCATCACGCGGTGCTCGCCGAGGTCAATCGTGAGATCACCTGCGCTCAGGCGCTCGGCGCTCGTTGCGACGCGACTCAGCTCGGCGGCAAGCAGGTCGCGCCGGCGGAGGAGTGCCTTCACGCGCGCGAGCAGCTCACGCATGCTGAATGGCTTGGTGAGATAGTCGTCGGCGCCCAGCTCGAGGCCGACGACGCGGTCGACCTCGTCGGTCTTGGCCGTGAGCATGAGGATTGGGACTGAGCTGCGCAGGCGGATGCGGCGACACACCTCGAAGCCATCGAGCTTCGGGAGCATGATGTCGAGCACCACCACATCCGGCGCGTCGCCGGCGCCGGCAATCTCCAACGCTTGCTCACCGTCCACCGCAGTGAGGACGCGGTGACCCTCGCGACGCAAGTTATAAGCAATTGTTGCCAGAAGGGTCGGCTCGTCTTCGACGAGCAATACGTTGACCACGCTGTGCCCCGTCCGCGGTTGTGCGTTGCTTTCCGCAAGGGATGGTAGCGGAGCACGCTCTGTACGAGCCACCCATCGTTCCGCAGCAGCACCTCCTAGCGCATCTTGCGTGGGTATTGGCGAAATCTGGCGGGTCACGCGCTCAACGGGAGGCGCTCCTGCCGTGGGAGCTGCACCGCCCGCTCCACGCGGGTGGCCAGGACCTCCGTCCGGCGCCGGTAGCCGCCCGCACGGTCCGTCCAACTGGCGGTCCGCAGCGATCCCATGACGCGCACGAGCTCGCCCACCCGCAACCGCGCGCTTCGCTCACTTGGCTCGTCGTACGTGACCACCGTGTGCCAATCGGTAAGCTGCTGCCAGGCGCCGTCGACCTCTCGCCAGCGATGGGTCGCGAGGGAGAAGCGGACGAACGGGGTCGCATCGCGCGTGTAGCGCAGCTCCGGATTGCTGCCGACGTAGCCGATGAGCTCCACCCGGTTGGCAGTCGGCTCGAGCGCCGGGTCAAGAACGGCGGTGCGGGCGTCCGACGTCTCACTCTGCATCACAGCCCTCCTCGTGGCCTTGTGACCTGTCTGTGATCTCCCTCCTGTGCAGTGTAGGCAGCGGTTCTAAAGTGGCCGTGAAGATCCCTGGAGGAAACGGGAAAGCCGTTCAGAGGATCCAGTAGCCATCCTCCTGAGATCCGACGAGAACCGGCTCGACCCATCCGCACGCCGGGCATTGCAAGGCGACGAGTGGTAAGGAGCCGAGCTGCTGTGGGTCCAGTGCTTCGAGGGCGGGACCACGCTCATACCCGCACCACGTGCATCGGCCCGAATGCAGCGACATCGCGCTTACCGCGTGCGCGCCGAGAACGATGAGGACGACAGCGCCGAGAAGTACCAACGTCCAATCCACGATTCACCCTCCGGTACAAGCTCCGCAAGACCATCGACCGCCGATAGTCCAGCACTCTGAGCGTAGCGGGCGGAGATTAGTCCGGAGTTAAGGGGAATCGGGTAGGGGCTGAGCGGTTGCTATGTGATGGACACAGGCGGTCAGAACCCGGCAGCATCGGGTGCCGGATAGGAATCAGACGTCCGTTCACATGCGTCGACGGGCTCAAGGCGAGCGGGCAGCATGTGCTGTCAGAT
>JAXDLH010000255.1:0-3509 GCA_034666705.1 Chloroflexota bacterium | reverse complement strand
AAGGACCCCGAGAGCGCCCACAACCTCTCCGGCGTCGTCGCCCGCGTCGACCCCGACCTCGCCGCCGTCGAGCGCGCCCTGGGCTGGGTGTAACAGTTGGCGGTGGGTGTCATAGCGACCATTGGCGCATCTCCCCTCCCCCAAATTGGGGGATCCTTCGACAGAGCTCGTCCTGGGCCCCTCGACCGGCTCAGGACCAGCGTGGGAGAAGGCCTCCCCCGCCCCGCACCCACTGCCCAGGAGGCCCACGACCCCCAATGACGTTCCCCCCCTTCAGGGTGCAGGTGCCGGCGAGCAGCGCGAACCTGGGGCCCGGGTTCGACGCGCTCGGCATGGCCGTGGACATAGTGAACACCATCGGCGTGGAGCCCGCCGGGCGCTGGGAGCTGATCCTGACTGGCGAAGGGGCCGAGCGGCTCCCCGCCGGCGAGCGCAACCTCCTGTTCCGCTCGGTGATCACGGCCGCCCAGCGTTGGAGCGTGACGCTGCCCCCCGCGCGCCTGCGCTGCCACAACGTCATCCCCCTCTCCCGCGGGCTGGGCAGCAGCAGCGCGGCGATCGTCGGCGGTGTGACCGTGGCGGCGCGGCTGAGCGGCGAGCCGCACGAGCCGGACGAGCTGCTGCGGATCGCCTCGGAGATCGAGGGGCATCCGGACAACGTGACCCCGGCGCTCCTCGGGGGTATTCAGGCCTGCGCGGTCGCGGAGGGCCACGTGCTGCACGTGCGGGTGCCGTTGGCCCGGCCGCTGCGGCTCGCGATGTTCGTACCGGACGTGCCGATGCCGACCCGCGAGGCACGCCGGGTGATCCCGAAGCGCGTGGACCTGCACGATGCGGTGTTCAACGTGAGCCGTGGCTGCCTGCTGGTGGCGGCGCTGGCCGCCGGCGAGTACGGCGCCTTGCGCGTCGCCACGCAGGACATGCTCCACCAGCCGGCGCGGGCGCGTCTCTTCCCCGCGATGTCGGTGCTGTTCCATGCGGCGCTGGAGGCCGGTGCGCTCGGGGTGTTCCTCAGCGGCGCCGGCTCGACCGTGATGGCGCTCGTGGACGAAACGGACGACCCGGAGCGCATCGCCGCCTCGATGGCCGAAGCGGCAGCGCGCGACGGCGCCGGCGGGCGGGCATCCACCGCCGCCGTGCGCGAGACCGGTGCCACTGTCGAGCTCGCCTGACTGCCCGACAATAACTATGTGAATCCGCGCACCGATCACCGCCGCGGCCCATTACTGGGCGTCCGCCGTGCCATATTCGTGACACCGCGGATCGGTTCTGTGATAGGCTGAAGCTGAATCTGCAAAAGGGAAGACCGTGGCACTCGTCGTTCAAAAATATGGAGGGAGCTCGCTCGCCGGTGCCGAGCGAATCCGCCACGTCGCCAGCCGCATCCGCAATACCAGGGCGGCGGGGGACGAGCCCGTCGTGATCGTGAGTGCGATGGGCGACACGACCGACGAGCTGATCGCCCTCGCCAACTCCGTCAGCACCAACCCCAACAAGCGCGAGATGGACGTGCTGTGGTCCACGGGCGAGACGATCTCCGCCGCGCTGGTGGCGATGGCGCTCCACGACATGGCGTGCCCGGCGGTATCGCTTACCGGGCCGCAGCTCGGCATTCGTACGGACCAGTTCCACTCGCGGGCGCGCATCATGGAGATCAACACGCACCGCGTGCACAACGAGCTCAAGCAGGGCAACTGTGTAATCGTCACGGGCTTCCAGGGCGTGAACGAGGAAGGCGACGTGACCACGCTGGGGCGCGGCGGGTCGGATACCTCGGCGGTCGCGGTGGCATGTGCGCTCGGCGCGCCGAAGTGCGAGATCTACACCGACGTAGATGGCGTGTACACGGCCGACCCGCGGGTGGTGCCCGAGGCGCGGCTGCTGCGGGACATCTCGTACGAGGAGATGCTCGAGCTGGCGCAGCAAGGCGCGCGGGTGATGCACCCACGCGCAGTCGAGCTGGGCGAGCTGTACTCCATGCCGATCGAGGTCCGATCCAGTTTTCACGACCGGCCGGGCACACTGATTCACCGAGGAGCTGAGATGGAGGTCCGCAAGCACGTTCGCGGCATCGCCCACGACACGAACGTCGCGAAGATCACGGTGGCTGGCGTGCCGGACCACCCGGGCATCGCGTACGCGCTATTCGCGCCGCTGGCCGAGGCCGGCGTGAGCGTCGACGTGATCGTGCAATCGGCGAGCATCGCCGGCGAGGCGGAGATCTCGTTCACCGTCGGCCGGACGGACGTGAGCCAGGCGCTCGAGGTCGCCCAGCGTGTGGGCAAGGAGCTCGGCGCGAAGCTGACCGATAGTGCGGCCAACCTCGCGAAGGTCTCCGTCGTCGGCACGGGGCTGCAGAGTGCACCCGGCTACGCGGCCCGCATGTTCGGGACGCTGTCCGAGCGCGGCGTCAACATCGATATGATCACGACCTCCGACATCCGCATCACCTGCGTAATCGAGGAGGGACGCGTCGCGGAGGCAGTGCAGGCGCTGCACGCCGCCTTCGAGCTGGACCATGAATGAGATTCGCGGACGATAAGGAGGCGACGATGGCAGTGAGGGCAGTTTCGGCGGACGTGGTGCGCGACGGCGTACGCACGCCGCACCCTGGGACGGTGCTGGTGCTTCTGCTCATCCTCGGCGTAATGCTGCTGGGCATCTACGAGGCATTCGCGGCGCTGGTGCGACCCGAGGCGAGCATCCTGCTGCCGCTGCTCGGCATGGCCGGCGGCTGAGTCCTCCGCTCACGCGGAGGCTCTCGCAGAGCTCGGCTCAGGTGCTGATCACGGGGCAGGTGATGGTGTTCTCCACCCCGCCCACCTCGTGCACGAAGCGCATGACGACGGTGCCGATGGCGTTGATGTCGTCAGCCTCGACGAGGGCGATGAGGTCGTACGGGCCGATGATGACGTCGACGGCGCGGATATGCTCATTGCGTCTGAGGGCATCGGCCACGTCAGTGGTATCGCCAACGCGGGTCTTGATCAGCACATAGGCCTTGGCCACGAGATCTCCCCCGGGCGCCACGCTCAGGGCGCGAGCCGCCTGCCGATGGTATACTGGATTCCCCACGCCGACGTAGCTCAGTGGTAGAGCAGCTGTTTCGTAAACAGCAGGTCGAGGGTTCGAATCCCCCCGTCGGCTCCCGATGCCAAGCAGCCGTGGTTATCCGCTTAGGAAACTGAGGCTGTTTGCGTAGTAATGACTACCTCGCCTCCATGGTTCTCGCAGGATAAATGGTCCCGCGCGCACCTTAGTTTCGCCATTGGGCTTGTCCGTCAGGCAATGAAATTCATCGCCTGGGGTGCAAAGATGCCGGTACGGAAACCTGTTCGGTGGCGAGACGTGGATCATTCGAGCGAACCTCTCCTTGAGTACGTCGGATAGAGTCCCAGGAGATGGTGGAAATTCCAGCTTGACATGAGCAGCCACCGTGTGCTTTCCAAGCGGTTGTGAGACGACGCGTGGAAAGGAGCACACGGTGGCTGAGGCAAGCATCGGATTTC
>JAXDLH010000254.1:0-13190 GCA_034666705.1 Chloroflexota bacterium | reverse complement strand
TCTTGCTCCACCTGCAAGCGATGGACAAACTCAGCGATGGCAGACTCGGGCACGCGCCGCGATCGCCGGCCAATTACCACAGAGCGGAGTGCACCCGAAGCCACCAGTTCGAACGTGCGAGTCCGCCCAATCCTGAGAAAATCGCGCGCAACTTGCTCGACGGTCAGCAATCGCTCTGGCACCGCATCCTCCATCTGCATCAGCTGCGATCCACGTGAACCGCGCTGGATATCCTCGATGGAATCACTGTATATTTCTTTGGATTGCCATTCTAGAGAGCAAAATTGCCATTTCACAGGAGTAGCTATGCCACGACCGCGAACCCCGCAGAAGTACATCGACCAGGTCGGTGCCCTTGTTGAAGACGGGCACCGACCGGCCGAAATCGCGCTGCGCATCGAGAAATGGGCCCAGGCACAGGGCTGGGCGGATTGGCCGAGTCTGCGCACCGTGCATCGGCTCGTGGATGAGCACGGCAGAATCGAAGAAGGAGAACGCCATAAGCGCGGCCTGTTTCACTGGCCGCGGAGCATGGAAGAGGGGCACCTACCCTGGCGCGCGTCCCGCGCCGCCCTGGATCTGCTTCGCTACTGCACGGCGCAGGAGTACCCGCGGCCGACCATCCGCCTCACCCTGTGGTGGTGGCGACTCCATGAGGCGGCGCCGGACATCCCCGCCGATGACGCCTTCATTTATGCGCGTGAGCTGGACACGATCGAGTTCGCTCGCGTTATTAAAAGTGAGGTGCAGTGTAAGCCCGAAGCCATTGAAGCGGCTCTCGCATACCAACCCTGGCGCGGTGCCGCTGAACGTGCAGCGCTGGCCGAGGTGCGTGGGCAGGACGGCTCTGAATACTTTGAGCCTGCACTCACCTTTTCGGGATCGGCGGACACTCGCGTCCTCGAGCACTATTTGGCGTCCGAGCGTGGCTCGCTCCAGGCACGCCAAGAGGCTGAGCTCTGGCTGGCTCCTCTCCGCCACTCCCCGGCGGGTGGTAAAACTCAGGCGGCGGCTGGACCGAACCATGACTAACCGACGCGGCACCGGCGAGGGCTCAATTACCCAGTTGCCCGACGGCCGCTGGCAGGCCCGCATCGACTTGGGTTATGTCAATTGCAAGCGGGTGCGCAAGGCGTACTTCGGCACGAACCGCGCCGAGGCGGCCAAGAAGCTGAATGCGGCCATCGCCGAGCGGGCCAAGGGCCAGCCGGTGGCCGTGGAGAAGCAGACCCTGCAGCAGTTCTTGACCCGCTGGCTCGACGACACCGTCGCCACCAGCGTGCGCCCGCGCACCGCCATTCGCTACCGCGAGCTGGTCACGCTGCACATTCTGCCGACCCTGGGGCGCACCCAGTTGATGAAGCTCACGCCGCAGGACTTGCAAGCGCTCTACGCGGCCAAGCTCGCCCAAGGGCTCGCGCCGCGCACCGTGGGTCATATCCACCGGGTGCTGCACCGGGCGCTCGGGCAGGCGGTGCGGTGGGGGCTGGTGGTGCGCAACGTCTGCGACGCGGTCGACCCGCCCAAGGTGCCGCGCGGCGAGATTCGCGCCCTTTCACCTGAGGAGGCGAAGCGGTTCCTGACCGCGGCGGTCGGTGATCCCTTCGAGGCGCTCTACGTGCTGGCCCTCACCTCGGGCATGCGCCAGGGCGAGCTCCTGGGCCTCAAGTGGCAGGACATCGATCTGGGCCAGGGCGTCATCCAGGTGCGCCGCACTCTGGGCCGGGTCAAGGGGCAGGGCTTCGTGGAGAGTGAGCCCAAGAGCTCGGCCGGCCGGCGCCGGATTGTGCTCGCGCCGCTCGCGGTGCAGGCGCTCCGTGACCACTGGGACCGGCAATGTGATCAGCGGCTCGAGCGGGGTATGCTCCCGGGAGCGGATAGCCTGGTGTTCGGCAACAGCCTGGGCAACCCGGTGGGCCCGCAGAACATGATCTACCGCTCGTTCCGGAAGGTGCTCGCCAAGGCCGGCCTCCCGGTGATGCGGTTCCACGATCTGCGCCACTCGGCGGCGACCTTGCTCCTCGCGATGGGGACCCATCCGAAGATCGTCCAGGAACTGCTGGGCCACAGCCAGATCAGCCTGACCCTGGACACGTATTCGCACGTGCTGCCGGGCTTGCAGGCCGAGGCGATCGGCAAACTCGGCGCCCTCCTCGCGGAGTAGTTCAGCCGCGTCCGCCCGCGTTCAGCCCCTTGGGCATCAACTGGGGCATCAGTCGGGCCGGGGCGCGCCGGGCAGACCAGTCCATATCCGATATATTTAGGCATATGGCCGCATTTGGCGGCCGTTGTTTGGTACCCCCGGCAGGAATCGAACCTGCGCGCACGGTTTAGGAAACCGCCGCTCTATCCGCTGAGCTACGGGGGCTAACGCGCCCGCGGTGCGGTCGCACGCCGAAATTCTAGCAAACGAGGTAGCGACATCAATTTTCCACCGGAGATCACCTTTGAATCGCGACGCTCGCCGGTCATGGGCACCCACGGCATGGTCGCCTCGTCGCAGCCCCTCGCGTCGCAGGTCGGCCTCAGCATCCTCATGCAAGGTGGCAATGCCGCCGACGCCGCGGTCGCCACGGCCGCGGCGCTGGCGGTAACCGAGCCGTGCTCCACGGGGCTCGGCGGTGACTGCTTCGCCCTGTACTACGAGGCAGCGACGCAGCAGGTTACGGCGATCAACGCTTCGGGCCGCGCCGCTCGCGGCCTCTCGATTGACTACCTGGAGCGCAATGGGCTCATGGGGGCATGGCAGGAGCGCCACGCGCTCACCGCCACCGTGCCCGGCGCTTGCTCAGGCTGGTGCGGCGTGGTCGAGCGGCATGGGTCCATGCCGCTGGGGACGGTCCTGGCGCCGGCCATTCGGCTCGCGGAGGAAGGCTACCCCGTCCATCCCGTGGCCGCGTACGTGTGGGCTCTCGACGAGGCGCTGCTCCAGAAGAATGGCAGCGATGAGCTCCTGATCTCGGGGCGCGCGCCGCGTCCAAGCCAGCGGTTCCGCAACCCCGGGATGGGCCGCACGCTGCGCGCCATCGCCGAGGGGGGCGCCGACGCCTTCTACCGCGGCGAGATCGCCGGCACCATCGTCGACGCGCTCCAGCGCTTCGGTCACGTGATGGAGCGCGAGGACCTTGCTAGCCATCAGGCCGAGTGGGTCGAGCCGATCTCGACCGTCTATCACGGGGTGCGCATCTGGGAATGCCCGCCGAATGGGGTCGGCATCGCCGCGCTGCTCGCGCTCAACATCTACCGCGAGCTGCCCTACCATCCGCCGCTCAGCGTGGAGCGGGTGCACCTTCAGATCGAGGCGATGCGCCTCGCCTTCGCCGATACCCATTGGTACGTCGCCGACCCCGCCTTCTCGCAGGCGCCGATCGCCGAGCTCCTCTCAGACCGCTACGCGGCCCAGCGCAGGGCCATGGTCGATCCCGAACGTGCGCTGACCAGCATCGAGCACGGCTTTCCGGATGCGGGCTCGAACACCGTGTATTTCTGCGTGGTGGACGAGGCGGGAAATGCCTGTTCGTTCATCAACTCGAACTTCAATCGCTTCGGCACGGGGATCGTGCCGCCCGGCGTGGGCTTCTCGATCCAGAACCGCGGCTTCGGCTTCTCCCTCGACCGCGATCATCCGAACGCGCTGGCGCCGGGCAAGCGCCCGTACCACACCATCATCCCGGGCATGATGACTCGCCTGGATGGCTCGCTCTACGGTCCATTTGGCGTCATGGGGACGGTCATGCAGCCCCAGGGCCATTTTCAGGTCGCCGTCGGGCTGATCGACGACGAGCGTGACCCGCAGACCGTCCTGGATCAGCCCCGTTTCCGCGTGGAGGAGACCAGCATCCTGGTCGAGCCGGGCATGCCTGCCGAAATGCTCGCGGCACGCGGCCATCGGCTGCAGCTCGTCCACGGGAACGACCGGCGCGACTTTGGCCGGGGGCAGATCATTATTCGTCAGGCGGACGGCACGCTGATCGCTGGGAGCGACATGCGCGCCGATGGCTGCGCGATGGGCTGGTAAGAGAGACGACGACGGCCTACGCGTGCACCGACTGACGCGATGGATCAGGCGAGGATAGGAACTCTGTCAGGTCGGTTGTTTCGGTAGCGACGGCCAACGTGAACGTAAACGTGGAGCCGACGCCGACTTTGCTCGCCACGCGAATGGTGCCGCCCTGGCGCTCCACAAGTTGCCGGGTGATGTACAGCCCCAGGCCGGTCCCTCGGATCGTGTCGCGCGAGTTTGCGGCGACCCGGTGGAAACGCGTGAACAGCTTACCGAGCTCCTCCTCCGGAATTCCCAGGCCCTGATCGCTGACGGCGATTTCCACCGTTTCGGCAACTCGGTGGAGCGCAACCCGCACTTCGCCTCCGGCCGGCGAGTATTTCACGGCGTTGGAGAGGAGGTTCTCGAGCACCTGCGTGAGTCGCTCGTGGTCAGCGGAAGCCCAGAGCTCCGCCTCCGCACATTCCAGGACGAAGCTGTGCAGCGACTCCGGCCGCGCAGCGAACCGTTGGACGATGTCGCGGCTCAGATTCGCAACCTCGACCGGCCGCAACGATATAGGCACGACACCGTTCTCGAGTCGCCCTACCTGCAAGAGGTCCTCGATGATCTGCGCAAGCCGGAGAGATTCCGTGTGGATCATCCCAGTCCAGGAGGTGCGCAGCGGGGCGGAGACCTCGCGCATCATCAACAGCTCCGAGAACCCCTGGAGCACCGTCAGCGGCGTGCGCAGCTCGTGCGAAACCGTGGCGATCATCTCGCTCTTGAGCTCCTCGGCGCGCTGCGCGGCTTCGGCCTCGCCGCGCGCGGCAATCAACTCCTCCTCCACCCGCTTCCGTTCCGTGATGTCTTGCGCGGCCCCGAAGATATGCGTGATCCGCCCGAGCTCGCTGTCCCACACTGGGCGGGCGTGGATTCGCAGCGTCCGCGTTTCACCCGAGCGCGTCAGGATCCGGAACTCGTTGACGTACGGGCGGCCGCTATTGAGCCGCTCCCGGCCGAGCGCCGCAATCTCCGCATCGTCAGGATGCGCGAGGCCCTGCCAACTGCCTCGCTCGACGACATCGGCAAGCGAATAGCCAGTGATCCGCGTCAGGGCGTCCGTCGACCACTCCGGGACAAGGCTGCCATCGGCGCGCACGATGTATGCATAGGCGAAGTCTGAGGTGAGCTCGGAGGTCACCCGGTAGCGGGCTTCGGACTCGGCCAACTGTAAGGCCATCACGTCGAAGTCAGCGGCGAGATCCTCGAACTCGTCACCACTGCGGATCTGGAGCGATCCTGGCTGATATTCCCCGTGCTCCATGCTGCGGGTGGCTCCGCGCAGGATGCCGATGGGTGCGGTGAGCCGTCGCGCGAACCAGACGCCAGTCAGGAAGGCCAGGAGCAGGGCGAGCACGCCGACGACGGCGGCCTGCTCGAAGCGCGCACGCAGCGGGGCCAGCGCATCGGTGAGCGGCGACTCCACATGCACCACCCAGTTAGTCGTCCGCACAGGTTCCGCCGCGCTGATCATGGCGAGGCCATCAGCGCCCACGGCATCCTCCTGAACACCGCTCTGGCCCTGGAGTGCCGCATTGACCGCCACGCTCGGCGCGGGTAGCTGATTGAGGATGAGGCTGATGTCCCGATCGGCCAGGACCATACCATCGGCGGCGAGCAGTCCGACATAGCCACTATCACTGACGCGGATCTCCTTGAGCTGCTCACTGAGATGCGCGAGTGACAGCGAGCCCTGGAGCACTCCGATAACTTGCCCGTCCGGACCCCGGATTGGCACACCGAGCGGGACGACTGGCAACCCAGTGGTGAGCCCCAGGCGCGCCGCGGTCATACCGAGCGGCGCGCCCTGCAACGGCATGCTGACGTGCGGCTGGTCGCTGTAATCCAGGCCAAGTGCGCCTTTGGACTTATTGCTGCTGGCCCAGAACACCCCTGACGTGTCGAGAACCGCGAGCACCGTGAGGTCCGGGTCGGCGGGTATCATTGCCTCCATCGCTGCATTCATCGCCGCATCGTCGTGCGCGATCACCCCTGCGACCAGCTGTGGATTGGCCGCAAGCGTGTTGAGTTCTTGCACGGTTTGCGACAATAGAGTGTCGACGTTGGTCGAGGCAAGCCGGGCGACGGTGAGGTCCTGGAGCGCGGCGGCAGAGCGCAGCCGTGAAAACTCGAAGTACGTCTGGGTGGCGGTGAGCGCGCCGACGGCAAGGAGCGCTACCAGCGCCATCGTGCCGGTGAGCTTGCTGCGCATGGAATGCCGCGCCAGGCGGGCAGGGCGGGCGCCCGGCCCACCGAGGCGCAGGCCACGTACCGCGCTCGCGAGCGCACCGATCATGCTGGTCCTCTCCAGTGCGTGGTGGGTTGCCATTGAGCTACCGCCGCCCACTGGCTGCGACAACTGCACCAGCTGTGGACGAAAGCTGCTGAGCGACAAACGCTCGCATTAGCTGCGCGGCCCGTTCCGAGGCCGGGCCGGGTTTGTGGATAAAGCGGTGCGCGGTCTCTGGGAACGTTTCGAACTGAACGGGTCCGCCCGCCGCGCGATAGGCGGCGACAAAACGCTGCGCTACCTCCATCGGCGCATCCGGCTCCACAGTGCTGTGTAAGAGCAAGACCGGCGGCAGCAGCACCGGCCGTCCGCGATCGAGCATCAACTGCGGGTTGGCATCGTCCAGCGTACGCTGCGATTGGAAGAAGGCAAACATCCGGCACAGCAGCTCAGTGCGGCCCTTTGCCCGGGCATCCTCATACTGCACTCGCGGGTCCAGGGACGGGGCAGCGGCAATAACGTAGTCAATCCTCCCGTCGAACGCCGTGATGTCACGAGACGGAAAATCATCATACAGGGCATCCCATGGACGCATGGCGCTGAGTAAGAGCGCGTTCGCCCCACTCGAGCAACCAAAGCCGCCTATGCGCTGGCTTGCGCCGTTGAACCGCGCCGCGTTAGCGGCGAACCAGCGGGCGGCGAACTGCACGTCTTCCACCGGCGCTGGATACGGGTGCTGCGGAGCAAGACGCGTCGCGAGCGCCGCCACGATGATGCCGCTCGCGGCGAGGGCCTGGTCGAGCATGGCATCCTGATTTCCGAATACGCAGTCACCGTCGGGTCGGGAGCCATAAAACCAGGTCCCACCGTGCACGTTGAGGACGATAGGAAATGGCCCCACGCCGTCGGGCTGGTAGACTCGCGCCCGCAACGGCGCGGAACCCGCCCGTTCACATGCAACGTCAGACACCCGTACCACGTATTGCGAAAGCGCCTGGGTCGCGGTCATCGGTGGATCGCCATTGGTCCTGCACCCACTGCCCATCTGTCACATCTAGGAAGGAGAATCGGCCACCAATGGCTCGCGATGCATCTGCCATCTGTCTAGGGCTGTGTCTGCCAGACGGCATATGGAGCAGCCCGCACACGAGAGGGCCCCACGCTCACGCGTGGGGCACCAGGGACTATGGCGGAGGCAGCAGTGGGTTGGGGCTAACGCGCAGGAGCGGGGGCCGTTACCTGCTGGGCGATGAACGCCTTGGCAACCTCGAAGGCGCGGTCCTGTTCCGGCCCCGGGTCGACGATGAACTTGTGCGGCACGCCGGGGAAGACTTCATACTGAACCTCGCCCCCTGCCGCACGGTATGCCGCCACGAAGCGTGCTTGCACCGATTCGAGGATGTTCGTATCCGCCCCGCCTTGCAGGATGAGGAACGGCGGCAGGTGGACCGACTCGCCTCTTTCGAGAATGTATAGCGGGTTGCCCTCCCGGATTGTCTCCGGCGGGTCAAAGAAGCGCATCGTCCGCTCCGCGAGATACTCGCGTCCGATCTGCCGGGCGTATTCGTTGCGGAGGTCCGGCGCGCTGATGGGGCCCCGGCCGATGAGATAGTCGATCGTCGCGTCCACGTCCTCGTGATCTGGCAGCGGCAGAACACAATAGCGAGGGTCGAAGGGGCGCATGCCCGCGAGCTCGACGAGGTGACCGCCGCTCGACGAGCCGAACGCCCCAATATGATCGGGCACGGCGTTGAAGTCCGCCGCATGTGCCTTGAGCCAACGGATACCGAGGTTCACGTCGGCGACGAGCGCCGGATAGACGTGCTTCGGAGCGCTGCGCAGGTCGATCGCCACGATCATCACGCCACTGGCGGCGAGCACTTCGTCGACGAGGGCGTTGCCCATTCGGTTGTCATCGGTCCACGCGCCGCCATGCACGTCGAGCATCGCGGGGAACGGACCTTGGCCCTCGGGCTGGTACACCCGCGCCATCCACACCTCGTCGCCATCCCGACGAAACTCAACATCGAAGATGCGCAGATCGTAGTGCGACGCGGGGTCGTAGTGCGGGAATCGATGTACGGTGCTGGTCATCTTTCGTAGGGCGTCGGACGCTCGAGACAGCATATCTCACCCTCACTGACACCATTGGACAGCGCGAATGTTATGTCTGGCCAAGTCGTACTCTTATGAGCGCTTTTAGCGTAGCACATTCTGCGTGACAGTTAAGTCTCGATCCTGGCACAAGGTCGGGCTATATGTCCGGGCGCATCTGGTTACACCACCTGGTAGAAGGCACCCTGAATTGCGCCATAGGCGAGATGCGCTAGGATAACCGAAATGGGGGTGCGTCGCCCGTAATGCAATGCGGCGAAACCAGGCGGCTCGAGCTGCCGAGTCGGAGTCGGCCCACGCTGCTCGCTTGCCATCCGCGGGTGCACGCTGGGCAAGACCGGCATGACGACCAGCAGCACGAACAGCCCGTGCACGAAGCCAATAATGACGCCAAGCCACCACGTTGCCTGGTGCCAGCTCTGAAACATGAGTGCGTAGAAGAACGCGATCGCCCAGCCATTGGCAAAGTGAAACAGGTCGCCGACGAGCCGAGCCCGGTCCCGGTCGGCGGTAAAGATCGTGCCGAGCAGGAACGGAATGTTCATCCGCGTCAAGCCCAGCCACTGACTGCCGGCCATAGTCGTCGTGAGCACCAGCGCCCCGACGAACCCCCACAACGCCACGCTGCCCCAATTCATTGGGCGCCGCTCTGGGGAACCCCGCCCTGGGCGAGGCGCGGGGTGAGCTGCCGAGGGGCTGCCGGCGTACCCCCGGCGGCGCACGCCGCGAGGGTGAGGGCAGCATTGATCAATCCGACGTGCGTGAACGCCTGGGGGAAATTGCCGAGCGCCGCGCCCGTGCTCACGTCGATCTCCTCCCCATAGAGCCCCACGTCGTTGGCATGGGCGAGGAGCCGCTCGAACCGTGCAGTGGCCGCGGCTAATTCGCCCTGGAGGGCGAGACACTCGACTGCCCAGAAGCTGCAGATCCCGAACGCTCCCTCACCGGGCGGCAGGCCATCATCGGTTAACTGATGGTACCGGTACACCAGCCCATCGCGGCTCAGGAGCTGGTCGATGCGCTCGCACGTCCCGCGCATTCGCGGGTCGTCGGCCGCGGTGTAGCCATACAGCGGCAGTAACAACAGGCTGGCATCTGGCTCGGCGCCGTCGAACACGTGGGTGTAGCTGCCGAGCGCCTCGTTGTATCCATGGGTCTCGATCGCACTTCGAATCGCATCGCGCTCCACCCGGAATCGCTCCACCGGCACGCGGATCGCTCCGGCCTCATGAAGCTCGAGGAGGCGGTCGAGCGCAACCCAGCACATGACCTTCGAATGGGTATGCTGAAAGCGTCCGCCTCGCCCCTCCCAGATTCCGTCGTCCGGCTCGCGCCACTTCTTGCAGACCGTACGGCCGAAGTTGATGAGCACGCGGGCCGTGTAGCTGTCCACGGTGCCACCACGCCGCGCGTACTGCGCCACCGCGTCAATCACCTCGCCGTATACGTCGAGCTGAAACTGGCCGTGCGCGTCGTTGCCGATGCGCACCGGCCTGGAGCCACGGTAACCTTCTAGATCCGGCAGGTCGCGCTCCGGCAGCTGCGCTTCGCCATACACGCTGTAGAGGACCTGGAGCTCCGGCCAGGTCAGCCGCGTGGCGTGCAGCATCCAGCCGATGAACGCCACGGCCTCCTCGTCGTAGCCGATTGCAAAGAGTGCGCGCACAGTGAAGGCGGCATCGCGCAACCAACAGTACCGGTAGTCCCAGTTGCGGACGCCGCCCATGTGCTCCGGCAGCGAGGTGGTAGGCGCGGCGACGACCGCCCCTGAAGGAGCGAACGTCAGAAGCTTGAGCGCCAGCGCGCTCCGCGTAACCTGCTCGCGGTATGACCCATCGTATTCGCAGCGGCTCGCCCAGACCTGCCACCATGCGATCGATTCGGCGACGCGGCCCTGCGCGCTGGCGCCGAGCAGCGACACCACAGCCGGCGCTTCCTCGCTGTACGTAAACGACATATATCGTCGCTCACCGGCCCCGATCACCATCGCCCCATGGGCGGAGCGCCCGTCAGCCGCGACGTCGAGCGGCACGTCAGTGTGCAGGGTGAGAATGGCAGGGGGAGCCTCCCCCCATAGGCCGAACGCGCCACGCGGACGCAGCACGGGCCCCGGCTGCCCATACCCTGGACGTGGCTCGTAGACGACCTCGATCCGCACCTCACCGCTCAGCCCCACGAGCTCGCGGAGGAGCTCGCGGTCTGGTCGGAGGAGGGCGCGCTTCGCCTCCTCCGAGGCGACGGGCATCACGTCGCGCAGGACGCAACTGCCTGTGGACGTCGTAAAGGTTGTCTCAAGCACATTGGTGCCGGGCACGTAGCGCCGCGTGGAATCGTAGTCGCCGCCGGGCCGCACACTGAAGCGGCCCCCGCGGCCGGCATCGAGCAGCGCGCCGAAAATAGACGGGCTATCGAAATGGGGGAGGCAGCACCAATCGATGGAGCCATCGCAGGAGACGAGAGCTGCAGAACGGCAATCGCCGATGATCGCGTGGTCCCCGATCGCCGGGTACCCCGCTAGCCTCACTTCGCCCCCACCGTTCACCGCTCAACCAACTCCCGGCGCTGCGGCCACCACCCTCTAGATAGTCTGCGCGATGGCGCCCGCAGCGAGCACCCACGCGCAGCATGAGGGCCCCGGTTCACCAAAAAGCGAGTCGGGGCCCTCGTGAATCTGTCGACGTGCTCAGGAGGCTACACTCAGCCGTTGCGCTCCTGGACGGTGTTGCGGGACAAGCGCACGCGGTCGATGCGGACTAAGACGCCGAAACCCTTACGCTCGGGGTCCGCATCCAACTCGCGCTGCACCGTCTTGTCCATGATCTGCTGGCGAATGTCGTCGTTCTCGTGAATCTCAGCCTCGCCGTAGAACCGAAGCTGGACGCGGGTCTCCGGGTTGCGGTACCAGATCGCGACGTGCGGGTTCTCCGCAACCTGCGCCGCCTGCTCCGCGCGGCTGCGCTCCCACCACGCCATGTGATCGTTGTCGAAGACCATCATGCTGCCTTTGAGCGCGACGTCCGGGTGACCGGATGCATCCGCGGTTATGAGCATGCACGGGACGCTCTCCTCGAGCGCCTTGTTCACGGATTCCTGGAACTTCTCGAGGTTGATGGGGCCCGCCGCGGGCCCAACCTGCTGCGCATTCGGCTGCATCCGGCTTCCTCCTGTCAAATTCCCTGCGTGGAAACGCGCCCCCTGCGACCCACATTCCCACACGCGATCAATGCGCCTGCAGGAATGCGACCCACGCCGTCACCGTGATGATACTCAGCAACGTGCTGATCAGGACGATACTCGATACCAGCTCAGGCTCGGCGTCGAACTCCGTGGCCAGCAAGATCACGTTCACTGCGCTCGGCATCCCCGCCTCCAGCACCAGCACCTTGGCTGTGAGCGGCGTCGGCTGCAAAAGCGCGATAAGGCCAAGCCCAATGATCGGGGAGAGCACGAGCCGCCCTGCCACCACGGCCCACACCGCGCGATCGACCGATCCCAGGCGCATACCGGCGACTTGCATGCCGAGCAGCAGGATCACAATCGGGATCGAGCCGCCCGCCATCGTGCTCACGGCCCGCCCGATCGGCAGCGGAATCGGCACGCCGGTGACCCGCAGCACGATCGCGATCGCGGCGGCCCACACCACCGGTAGCTTTACGACCGAGCGGATCGCATCACGCCAGGGCAGATTGCCCCGAGCCGCCACAAATGTCGCGACGGTGAACGTCAGGATCGTCTGAAACGCCACGAACACTGTGGCGCGGTCGAACCCATCCTGCCCGAAGGCGAACAGCGTGACCGGCAGCCCGTAGTTCGCACTATTGAGGAAAGCAAGGCCGAGGGTGATGCCACTCGCCCGCGCCCGGCTGACCCCGGCCAGCGCGCTGCCGCCGAATCCGATCGCCGTCAGGATGAGCACCTGCATCGCGGCGTAGATGCCGATCCGCCCGATATCGTCACCGCTCATGTGCGTGGTGAGCAGCGTGTTCATCAGCAGCGCGGGCACGAATACGTACAGACTCAGGCGGGTGACCGTGCGGGGATCGATGCCGAGCGTGCGACGGACGACGAAGCCCACCCCCGCAATGAGGAAGACCGGGGCGACCACGTTGACCATGATCGGCAGCAGGTCGCCGAGGACTTCGAGCATGGGCAGTCCGGAGTGCGCAGGTTCGGGTGCGATGCACGCCGCGGTGCGTGGCGGGCCAACAGCTTACCGGGCCCACGCTTCCGGGGATCGCGGCGGGCTTCACCCGGAACGCGAGCCCAGGGGGCGCAAAAAAGACCGAGCGGCCATGCGCCCGGTCTCTGGTGCCGAAGGGGGGACTCGAACCCCCACGAGAGTAATCTCACTACGCCCTGAACGTAGCGCGTCTGCCAATTCCGCCACTTCGGCGTGGGCCACCATTATATCAGTCCGTAGCAGGTGATAATATGGGCCAAAGCCACGTTGAAGTCGTGCATGGAGGCCACCCATGGCAACCAAGGAAGAGGCCGTCCTGTTTAGCCAGGTTGGGACCGGCACCCCGATGGGGGAACTGCTGCGCCGCTACTGGCACCCCATCGCCGCCGAAGCCGATCTCGACGAGGACCCGGTGCGGCCAGTGCGGTTGCTCGGCGAGGATCTCGTGCTCTACCGCGATGCCAGCGGCACCCTCGGGCTCGTCGCCCAGCGTTGCGCCCACCGCGGGATCTCCCTGGCCTACGGCATCCCCCAGGAGCACGGGCTGCGTTGCGCCTACCACGGCTGGGTCTACGACCACGAGGGCCACGTGGTCGACATGCCCTTCGAGCCGATGTGCA
>JAXDLH010000253.1:0-4120 GCA_034666705.1 Chloroflexota bacterium | reverse complement strand
GAGCCGCACCAGCGGCGGCACGACCAGCTGCGCCGTGTACGACACCACCGGCGGCCTGCCCATGCTGCGCACCGAGGCCCAGGGCTCAGTGCGGGTGGTGACCGACAGTCTGGGCAACACCATCGAGAGCTACGGCTACGATGAGTTCGGGGCGTCGCTCTTCACCTACTCGGCCACCCCGCCCAATAACGTGGCGTCGCAGCCGCGGCAGTACACCGCCGAGCCGCGCGATGGCGAGACCGGGCTGATCTATCTGCGGGCACGGATGTATGACCCGAGTCTGGGGCGTTTCCTGCAGCGCGACACGTACCGGGGCCGCAACTGTACGCCGGCGTCGCTCAGCCGGTACGTATTCGTGTCTGAGAACCCCGTGACAAGCGTGGATCCCAGCGGTCACGGGTCGGTCGGGCCGGTCCCTGAGCTCCGCGCCACTAAGATCATCCAGTGCGCGCCTAACGAACCGGCGTGGTGGTATGTGGAGATCCCGCCCGGGGTGGGCTACGTCAAGACCCTGGGCGTCGCCGCGTCAGGAAGACCAGTCGAGCCTACTTACCCCCTAATCTGTAACGCGCCCGGTCCTGACGGCTTTTGCTGGACAGCCGTGGCCCCCTTCTGGATCGACGCGGGCGTGTTTCTTAGTGTCGAATTTTGGTACTCCGCCCCCATGTTGGAAACCGCGGCGGGATGCGGGGAGCCCCCTGATTGGGTGCAAAAGTGGATGCTCTAGCATCCTAGCGGCGGAGAGAAAGTACAGGGAGGCGTCATCGCCGAAGTTGTCCCAGCTGCCGAGACCGCAGACCCTGCGAGAGACTGCTCCCGGAGACCGAGGTTAGCCGTGACCGAGGAATGGTTCAGGAGTCTGCTCCGACCCGGTGATCTACCGAGTGGTTGGCGCAAGGCCGACGAGCGCTACATCTACAATAGGGCGTTACGGCGGGTAACAGCTTACGCGCTGTATTATGCGCCGCCTGAAGCTCGCGCCTCAGGGTCCGTCTCGCTCATCGTGTCCGCGACCACTCCGCTGTCGCCGACATCTGCGCAGCAGGAGGCTCGCGTCGGCTCCTGGGTTTGGTTCGAGGAAAAAGGCGAGGGCGAGAAGGGCTCGCCAGACGCGGCCGAGGCCGCGCTAGGGTTCTCCAACGTGGGGCAGGGCCAGGCCAGTCAGGGACTTTCGAGGGCCCCGGCAGTGTGGACAGAGATCACCGGTCCTCCGCTCGGCGAGGCAACCACTTGGGCGGAGCTAAGATGGCCTATGGGGGGGAATCGGCCGGTACGTGACGTCCGAGTGAGCTTCCGCGTGGGCGCGGTTCGCGTCTGGTTACGCGCGACCTCCGCAGGGTCGTACAGCAGCGTGGAAGGCGACCTTGCGGACCTTGGGCACGCGATCGCGAGCAGGCTGACCTGAGGTTCTGGCCGGGAGCAAGGCGTTCGACGGCGACGGCAAACGGGTCAGCCGCACCACTGGCGGCGTGACGAATACCGCGGTCCACGACACCACCGGTGGGCTACCGATGCTGCTCGACGATGGGCAGCGGAAGTACGTCTATGGGCCAAGCGGGGTGCTCTACGAGGTGGACAAGTCCAGTGGCAGCCCGTACGTGCTGCACACCGATGCTCAGGGCTCGGTACGGGTGATCACCGACAGCGCCGCTAATGTGGTCGAGAGCTACTACAACGACGAGTACGGCAACCCGCTCATCACGCTCTCCGCGAGCGCACCGAACAACGTGGCCAGCCAGCCGCGGCAGTACACCGCCGAGCCGCGGGACAGCGAGACCGGGTTCATCTACCTGCGAGCAAGGATGTACGACCCGGCGGTGGGGCGATTCCTGCAGCGGGACAGGGCGGCTGGAAACAGGGGCAGCACCCTTTCACAAAATCGGTACGGGTACGTCGGTGACAATCCACTTGGTCGCTCCGACCCGAGCGGTAATTCTTGGGAGGGTGACCCGGGCGGTGGCGGCGGAGGGCAGTTTCAGGGTCAATCGCCTTCGGCTCCGGCGGGACCCGTGGCTGCCGTGGGTGCCGCGATGGTATCGCTCTATCGAGCGGTTTCAGCGGCTGAGGCAGCGGACATAGAGGCGTTCAACGGGTTTAGGAGTTCGGCTGGGAGCATGGAGACAAAGCTGTTCGCGAGAAATCTAGGGGATGCAATCAAGTGAGCCCGTGAGCTCATGCAATGGGATCGTGCGGCGGAGACGATTATTGAGGTGACAATCCCTGAGACTGAAGCGAGCGGTCTGGAAACTTTAAGTGCAGAAGGAGGCCGCGCCATGGTGGCTGTTCAACCTTCGCCGCTGGCGTCGTTCAACCGCAGCGTTGGGTCTGTCCGGGGAATCCAAATAGTTCCGTATGAGGTGGAGTACTAGATCCAAATGTCGTGGTTAGCACGCCTGACGCTCGTCAGGACCGATGAGGGCGGCCGCTCGGGTCCCATCGGCCAGACCTACCGGGCTTTGGTTTACCTTCAGGGCGAACACGAGGGGCATGATGCGTTTGTCCGCCTCGTAGGGCGCGAGTGGTTGTTTCCAGGGGAAACAGGCGAGGTGCTCCTGGATCTATTCCACCCTGAACTGCTCGACCATCCCGTGGTTGAAGGACGCGAATTTGAGTTTCGTGAAGGTGCGACGCGGGCTGTCGCGCGGGGAGAGATTCTTAACAGCGTCCCGGCTTCGCGCTAGAGGCCCACGCCCGCCCCAGCCCTAATCCTTTTTCCCGTTCGGCTACCTATGCCGCGTCCACGCAGGCGAATACTGTGTCTCCGCTATGGCCCGCACCAGTCGTCACCAGCAGCTACGGCTTCGACGGCGATAGCAAGCGGGTGAGCCGCACCAGCGGCAGCGTGACCACGAGCCAGGTTTACGACACGACCGGCAGCCTGCCGATGCTGCTCGACGATGGGCAGCGGAAGTACGTCCATGGCCCGAGCGGGGTGCTCTACGAGGTGGACAAGGCCTCCGGTAGCCCCTACGTGCTGCACACCGACGCCCAGGGCTCGGTACGGGTGATCACCGACAGCCTCGGGAACGTGATCGAGAGCTACTACAACGACGAGTATGGCAACCCGCTCATCACGCTCTCCGCGAGCGCACCCAACAACGCGGCCAGCCAGCCGCGGTAGTACACCGCCGAGCCGCGGGACGGCGAGACCGGGCTGATCTACCTGCGGGCACGGATGTATGACCCAAGCATCGGACGATTTATCCAGCGGGATCCAGCGGGGCTGAAGAGTTGTACGATGTCCAACCCAGCTACCTTTAATCGATACGTATATACGGGGCAGAATCCCGTCTCGAGGGCAGATCCTTCAGGCATGGACTGGTACGACGACCTATTCGGACCGGGATCGAAACAGGCCAGGGACTGTCGCGACCTCGATGTCCAAATGAACAACGCATATGCAGAGATCGAGTCGCGGTATCGCGAAGCTCTTCGAGACAGGAACAATTTGTACAGCACGCCAAGTTGGCAAGGGCACGAATATTGGTATGAAACCGAAGCCAAGCCGGTCCTTGAGCATCTCCTCGCAGAATGGGACGACAAGTGCAACGATGGGCAAGGCCCGGGAGGAACTGCCAATCGCGCGGTCCAAATCTACCGCGACGCCCTGAACACCCCGTTCCCGGAAACCCCAGATAGGGCACACGCCGATACAGCGCAGTTCCCCAACCCCGTACCCGGCTGGTACGGTAACCAGAGCATCGCGACGCCGCCACGTCCGGTGTGGGAGCCGCCCTGGTGGCTACCATTTATCGCTCCAGGCACAAATCCGGGCTATGAACCGGAGCCGGCGACACAGTAGGCGGGGTACAGCCATGGGGGCGAGATGGCATCACAACAATCGATCGGCCACCGCGAGGATCTGTCCTGGCACACGGCATTCTTGCCGCTCGCGCTGGAGCGTTGCGCTCGATTGATTTGGCTCTCAGGCGTCCCCCGTGCGATGGCGCATCGCCAGGCCATCCTGCGCCGGGTCGCGAGAGGTTACCTCGATGCGACTCGGCAGGTCGTAGGTCAGGATGACACTTGGAGTGAATCCCAGGACGCGGATCCGCCGCGCAGCAACGTGGCGCCTTTCGCAGCGTTGGAATCAGCCTTCCAGGAGTTGCGGGACGCCTAT
>JAXDLH010000252.1:0-5533 GCA_034666705.1 Chloroflexota bacterium | reverse complement strand
GGCCATGTAGTGGGGATGCAGATCGCCGAGGAGAAAGCTGAAATTCGGGAACTCGGTAATCCCGTCCGGCTGGAGATTCGGGATGACGCGCGCTGCTTTGAACCACCAGCCGCCATCCGCCGGGGGGAATCCCGCAGCGCTCGCCGTGACGTTCTTGATCCCCATCGCGGCCCAGAATCCGGCGTCACCCACGTTGCTGCCGGCGAGCCACTCGAAGAACGCCTCAAGGTCACCCATCACCGCCAGAGCGAACGCCCCGACCGCACCGAGCCCGAGTGCCAACCGTTGCCCAGCCCCAGCGCGCTGCACGAGGGCAGCCGCGAGCCCAAAGGCCGCAGTGGCCGACAGGGCGATCACCGTTACGACCGCGAGGTTGTATGCCACTGCGGGCTGCAGCCCCACGGCTTTCGCCGGCAGGGCGTAGATCAGGTATCCAAGATAGTAGTAGGGCAAGCCGAACTGCGCGAGCCACAAATCCTGGGCAGGCAGCCGGTTGGCTTCGATGAGCGAGGTCAGAAAGGTCATGTCCATCGGCTTCTCGGTGCCCGCAATTGCGGCGTTGTGGGCGCGCACCCATGTCGCCACCGCGAACACGAGCAGGAATGCCACCTCGGCACCGATCGCCGTGGCCCGATTTGCGCGCCACGCCCGCTGCGCGACTCGACCCCATGGTAGCCAGCTTGCTGCCGCGAGGATTGCGCAGATCACCACAATTGTCGGTCCGGTGAAGGCTGTAGCCCCGATCATCCCGGTGATCCACGCGACGTAGCCGATCAAGATCAGGGCCAGCGCCTTCGCGATGCCGGGCGCGATTCCGGGAAGAGCTGGGAACAGGCGGTACGCGAGGGGCAGCGCCGCCAGGCCAGCCAGCTCCAGGGCGACCAGCCAGCGAATCAGGTCGAACCACACGCCTATTGCACCACCCGATAGATCGTTACCGCACCCTCTTGATAGATGCGCTCGAGCGATGAGCCCACCATGCTGTCGAACCTGGCAATGCCGGCCGCCGAGTAGAAGGCGCGTTCCTGACCGCCGACGTACACGTACTGCACGCCGTATTTGCGCAGCAGCCGCAGCTTCGCATCTGCATCGGGCGAGGTAAAGATTGCATCGACGTCCCGGCCGCGATCGTCGACCATGTACCCGAAGTCACCCCGCTGCTGCTTTTGATGCCAGTCCCAGCCGAGCACCGTGGGGAGACCCGTGTAGATCGAGACGCGCGAGCGCCAGTGATAGAGTGGCGCTATTCCTTCTACGATCACCGGGCTTCCAGAGATGTTGTCGAGCATCCAGTTGATCGCCTTGAAGTCATCCGGAAGCTGCAGGTCCTTATTGTTGTCCTCGTACTTCGCGGTCTGCATGTACTGCATGCCGTCTAGGGTGGGGGGCTGTGGGTTGAAACGGAAGGCGAGCTTCGCCGGAATCCCCATCAATGGGTAGACGAGCGTCGAGACCAGCACCAGGGCGAGCACAATGGCAATCGCCTGCCGGGCACCGCTCGTGGAGACGAGCCAGCGGGAGCCCCATGCGCGGCGCACCATCAGCGTGAGCATGACGCCCACACTGATGGAGAGCAGCAGCCACACCTGAACGTAGAACTTGAACACCGTATTCATGCGGCCGATGTCGCCTTTGAGCACGATCACCTCGACGCCTGCCGTAATGGCCAACGCGGTGGCGACCAATAGAAAGGTGAAGAGTGTCGCCGGAGCCTGCCGACCCAGCACGGTGGTGATCGCGATCGCCGTGATCCCGATGACCACGACGCCGATCACGGGAAGGCCGACGAGTAAGAGGAGCACGGCGAGGAAGGCGACCAATCCCGCTGCCAGCACGGCAATGAGCTCGGGGCGCGGCACCGCGCGCAGCGGTGCCGCCTCGGCCACGACCTGCGATGGGCGGCTGCCGCCGAGGGTGCCAAGCGCGCCGAGCGCTCCCATCCCCAGGCGATCGCGGAGTGCCGCGACGCGGAAGCCAAGGTATGCCGCGAGGACGGCGAGGAAGGCGCCCAGGATCGTCAGGTATTGCTGCATATTCGTATGCAGATCGTAGCGCTCGAACCCGCTGTAGAAGAGCGCGTAGTGTTGCAGGAACGGCGTAATGAAGAGCGTGCTGAGCACTACGACCGCCCCCGCCAGCACCACGCTGTGGACGGCGACGACCGTCCACGCATGCGGGCGTCGCAGCGCCTCTGCGGCAACGATTGCTGCGATCGCGATACCGAGGTAGGTCGGGTAGTCCCAGGTGTTGATCATGCGCAGGGCACCGATCGTGAGGGCGACGAGCGCGACGCTCACCCCTCCGGGGCTCCACACTGCCCGCCAAAGCTGGTGAAGAAATCCGCTCGTACTGCGCTCGAGCGCGTTCGGGACCCACGCCGGTTGACGGAACAGGTTGAGGGCAAGGCCCACGACCAGCATGCCAAACGGCATCGCGATCATATGCGCGTGCAGATCGCCGTAGAGGAACGTGAAGAGCGGGAACTCGGTGATTGGCGCGGTAGGCTCCGTCGTGATGACACGCGTTGGGCCCCAGAAGTCAAAATTGAATACGGGCAGGCCGCTGCCCTGGCTGCTAACCCAGATCAGCAGGCCGCGGAGCAAGCCGACCGTGCCGCTCAGGCCCGGCAGCAGACTCGGCACCGGACTCTTGTCGAGCTTGCCGAGGTAGTCCACGAGTTCGATGAAGCCGGCGAGATTACCGAGTGCAACTGCGAGGCACGCCGCGAAAACCCCTCCGCCGATCGCCCACCAATGGCGGCGCGCTGGGGCGTGGGCTCGGCTGATCAGCAGGTTGTAGACCGCCGAGGCGACGCCGGTCGCCGTAAGCGCGGCGATGGTCGGGATCGCCAGGTTGTACGCGACCCATGGGACGATGCCAGTGAGCTTGGTGACCGTGGCGACGACCACGCCGCCCCAGTAGTAGTAGTTGATGTAGGCGCCGGCCATCCATGGATCGAACGGTGGGAACCACGAGGTCTTGATGATGGCGTTCAGATAGGCGAAGTCCATCGGCTTTTCGCCGCCGTACGACGGGTGCCACAGGTCCGGGTTCGCCATCCGCATGGCGGTGAAGCCAGCGAAGGCCAGGAGGAACAGCGCCTCACAGGCGAGGATCGGTCGCCAACGCAGTCGCAGGTCGGCGCGCATCTCGCCGAATCGCCTGTGTAGCGCGAGCAGTGAGATTACGGCCAGCACGAGAACGGCGACGAGAATCGAGATCCGCGTGTAGCTCACGAGATGGAGGCTTGCCAGCAGCCATGCGACGTAGGAGACGATGAGCAGTCCGATCGTTTTCGCAAGCGGATAGCCCGCATCGCCGAGGCGCCGACAGGCGTACCAGGTCAGCGGGAGCGCGAGCACTCCGATGAGCTCGATCGTCAGGAGCCATACGACCAACGGAATCTGATTCGGAAGCGACCCGCGATCGAACATATCGCTCCACGTGCCGCCGGCCTGATCGGTCTGCGCCGATGCCTGATCCAGCAGCAGCCCGTTCGTGCTCACGTAGATCGGTTTGAGGCCCTTCAGCACACGGTCGAGATCGACGCTCTCCAGGATGGCGCGCATGTTCGCACTGGAGTAGTTGGGACCCTTCTTGTAGATCGTGACCTTGGGGTGCTCGTAGACGGTCCAGATCTCCTCGGCGTCGTCGTCGTTGAGCTCGACACCGAAGAGTTGGGGCCGTGACGTAAACTCAGCAATTTTTTCGAAGCCGAGCTCGCCGTCGAAGAGCGCCTGATAGTAGCGCGTCGTCATGGGGAAACGCTGTGGCAGTCGGGGGATCGACCCGTAGAGCCGGTTACTGGACTCAATCAGATAGTCGGCCTGGTCGAGCTTGGTTTCGATCAACGTCCGCTTGTCGCGGTCGTCTTCGCCGTACAGCGGCATCTCGATGGCCGCATAGGTAAGCGACGCGTTGAAGCCGCGCCGACCGACCGGAAGCGGGTCGTCCCAATGTTCGAACGTGGTGTGCGAGCCGGCGGGGATATTGTCGTAGATCCAGTCGGAGGCCGCGATTCGGGTGGTCGGGCGCGTGTAGATCGATGTGAACGCCAGGCCATAGAAGACAGTCCAACCAATGACGGCGAAGGCGGCTGCACCCGCAGCGATCCGGCGCGTGCCGGCGCGTGGTCGCCATCGCAGTGCGGACGGCCACCGCGGCTCCTCCGCCCGGGCCCAGCGCCAGAGCGACACGACCAGGAAGGCAGCGAAAATTGCCAGCATCGGATAGATGGGCAGGAGATAGCGCATCGGCTTGGCGAACTGCACGCCCCAGTACACGATGTTGAGCCCGACCCAGACGACCGCGAGCGCGTGCATCGCATAGATGCGCGGTCGCCACACGAGCTGGATCGCCGCGAGGAAGAACCCTAGCCAGGCCGCAATTGAGAGCGCTGGCCCGAGGCCCCAGAGCGTCATCTGGGTTAGCTGGAATACGTACGGGGTGCGGGCAGTCCACGAGTCACTGGGCGGGTAGTCGAGTTGGCCGGTGGCGAACTGCTGCCAGGTTTGGAGGTCCTGCAGCCATTTCTGGTTGAGCCCGATGTCCCAGATCGCCGGCCCAGCAAAGGCATAGGGCTGGGCAATCCGGAACGTAACGAACACCGCGAGCCCGGTGATTGCCATGCCGCCAAGAATCGTTTCGGTCAGAAACCGTCGTCGCTCGACCGGTGCGAGCTCGGCGCTGCGCCGCGACCACAGGACCCACGCCGCGGCGAGCACCACGGCTCCGAGCATCAATGCGTTGATCTTGGACCCGACCGCGAGGCCGATGGCCACGCCGAGCAGCGACCAGTCACGCATGCGGCCCATCTCCGCCACCCTGACCGCACAGTAGAACGCGAGGGTCGTGAACAGGACGAGTGGCGACTCCGCCGTGAAGAAGTGCGCCGACTGAATCTGCAGCGCGCAGAATGCGGCGAGAAACGCCGCGAGCAGTCCCACTGCTACGCCGTGAATGCGCCGACCGATCAGGAAGATCAGGAAGATCGTGAGCAGGTCGGCGATACCTGAGAGTGCGCGGCCGAGCAGCGTTATGTCAAAGTAGCTCGACATCTCGCGGAAGTGACGCATGTACTGGTCGAACCCGCTGCCGGCGACCGTTGGGACCCCGCGCGCCACGACCTGGATCCCGTCCGCGAGTGCGCGAGTGAAGAAAAGCGGGGCGGTCCCGTAGATGTATGAGCCGAAGTCGTTGTTGTAGGGATTCAGTCGGGAATCGGCCGTGTCAAAGTAGAGGCCGACGGTCGGCTGAATCTTCGTTGCCACCATCGTGATGAACCGTTCATCAGGATGGAGATGCTGCCCGTCATCCCAATCCAGGCCGATGAATCGCAGGCTCGCGGCGATGACGAGGATGCCGACAAGAGTCCACGAGGCAGGCGACGGCCGTCGGCGCACGCGGCGGCGTTCTGGTCTGCGCTGAGGCTCCTCCACGTCGACTGGTTGGTGGACCTCTTCAACACGTTCTCGATCACTCGCAGCGATGGTTGGTGCTTGACCGCTCGGCGCGTGCCCAGTCTCTGCATCGG
>JAXDLH010000251.1:0-5642 GCA_034666705.1 Chloroflexota bacterium | reverse complement strand
CGAGGAGGTTGCAGATTTTCGCGCTTGGTTTGCGGAGTTCGACTGGGCGGCGTGGGACCGCCAGATCGAACGGGACATCCGCGCCGATCAGGCGTGGTTTAGAATGGCGACGGCGAGCGGGGGTGATAGATGGACGGCGTGCACGATATGGGTGGAATGCACGGCTTTGGGCCGGTGGTGCAGGAGCCGGAGGGCTTTCATGAGCCGTGGGAGGGCCGCGTCTACGGCATGAACGCCGCCATCACCCCGGGCCTCTTCCCGAACGGCCACGCGGGGCGCTACGCGCTGGAGGTGCTCCCGCCCGCGGAGTATCTCGCCGCCAGCTACTTCGAGCGCTGGCTGCTGCGCGCGGAGCGGCGGCTCGTGGAGCTGGGGACGATCACGCAAGAGGAGTTGGACGCGCGCGTGGCGTTCTACGAGGCGCACCCCGAGGCGCCAGTACCACGCGGCGACAACCCGGCCTCGTTGAAGCGCGCGATGGGCCGCTTTGCCGGCCGTGCGAACGCGCGACCCAAGACCGAGAGCGCGCCGCGTTTCGCGGTGGGCGATCCCGTGCGGACGAAGAACATCCACCCGCGCGGTCACACGCGGCTGCCACGCTACGCCCGCGACAAGCCGGGCGTGATCGCCGCCGTCTACGGCAGCTACGACCTCCCCGATACCAGCGCTCACGGCGAAGGTCCCCAGATCCAGCCAATCTACAGCGTGCGCTTCGAGGCGCAGAAGCTGTGGGGCGAAGCCACCGAGGGCCGCCAGGCCGTGTACCTGGACCTCTGGGAGTCGTACCTCGATCCGGAGCGAGCGCCAGCGTAACCGGGCAGGGGCGTCGTAAGGCCCCGTGCAGCATCGCGGCGTCGACAGACCGGCGCGGGCATCCCAACCCCCAGCCCATACCGCGTATCGCTAAGATCGACCGGGAATAGGCTGGGGCGACGGTGATCGCGTACGGGTTGGCAGTCGACGGACGGCGACGACCGTATCTCGTTCGTCGCGGCGAGATTTCGTCGTCGCGGCGAGATTCTGGCGTCACAGTGAGACTCTGTCGTCACGGCGGGACTCTGTCGTCACGGCAAGGTCTCGTTTCGCTCCAAGTGCTTGCGGGCGTCTTACAATAGCCTGCAGGGGCCATGATTCTGTCCGCTTTAGGCCACATCTCTGCGCGTCGCTCGTCCATGGCGAACTGCCCCGCGGCCCATCGCGTACCAGGTTTGTCCGCTGCGGAAGCGAGGGCTCGTACGAGCTTGTCCACGAACGCGGGTGCGTGCAGGGAACGGGTGGTCGGCGACAACGGAGCTGCATGAGATGACGTTCGGAGAAGTCATCGTCGCCGCGCGTGCGCAGGCGAACCTGAGCCAACGGGAGCTTGCCGCGCGCATCAAGAACCGGGATGGCAAGCCAATCAGCTCGCAGTACCTCAACGACGTCGAGCGGAGTCGCCGGAATCCGCCCCGCCCGCATCTGATCGAGCAACTCGCGGCGGAGCTGCGCATTCCGCCTGCCGTGCTGTACTTCCATGCGGGGCGGCTCCCGCCCGAGGCGGCGGTGATCGCGGCATCCGAGCAGACGATTGTCAAAGCCTACACCGTGCTGCTCACCATCCTTCGCGACGGCCACGAGCCCGGCGACCGCGACGGCCACGAGCCCGGCGACCGCGACGGCCAGGAGCGCGCCAACGTGCAATGATCCTGCGCCAAGGGCGCCGATGGATCAGCTAAACTGTGAACTACTTCGCGTGGCCGGCCAGCGCGCGCTGGCGACGTCAGTGCAACCGGGCCCAACGGGGCTGCGGCGAGCCGGCGAACGCCTCATTCGGAGCGATTCATGGTGGGTACGGCCGTCAGGACCGTGCTCGTGGTCCCGTCGCAGGAGCTTGGCTGGACCGCGGTGCGCCGCACGCTGCGTGCCATGCCGAGCGTGCGACTCGTCGAATGCGCCACCGCATCCGAAGCGATGCGCTGCGCGGTTGACGATCAGCCCAACGTGGCCATCGTCGCGTCCACCGTGGCGGAGCAGCCGTCGTCGGGGCTGGTCCGCGAGCTCCGACAATTGCTGCCTGCTACCTGCAACGTCCTCATTATGGCCGCGGGCTTCGCCCCGACGGAGCTCCAAGCCCTGGCGAGCACCGGCACCAACGCGTACGTGCTCTGGGCCGACCTCTCGATCGAGCTGTTGCACGCGTGCCTCATGCTAATGATCATGGGGCCATTCCTGGTGACCAGCCGCATCGTCGGCGATACGCTGCAAGATGCCGAAGCCACCACGCGCGGGGGCGCACCGGGCTCGACGACCGCCCGGCAGCTTACCGCGCGCGAGCGGCGCCTCCTCCTGGACCTCGCGGACGGGATGACGCAGAAACAGATCGCGATAGCCGAGAACCTGAGCGCGCGGACCGTGCGGCGGCAGATCGACCGCATGCGGATGAAGCTGGACGCGTCAACTCTCTTCACGCTCGGCGTCAACGCGGCGCGCCTGCGCATCGTCCCCTGAGCCGAAGAGCGCGCTGACCCCCTGCCAATTGGATTTAACCCCTGAAAATCCTATGGCAGATCTGGAATTCCGCAGCGGCTGTTCAGCGTACATATGTCCGTGGCAATCGCGGATTCCGACTGCCCAGTCGCATACTGCGAAGTCGGCCGGGAAAGCAGGTGATGCAACGGCGCAGACCTGTGGTGGCATTGATCCGACACAGATCCGATGGCTACGCTCGGGCTCGATTGGCCCCAAGATGGTTGGAGGAGCGCATGTCCACGCGCTGGAGACCCCGATCGCTCGCCCTGATGGCCGTGACCATTTCGCTGTTCGCCGCCTGCGGTCCATCCGACGCATCAAAGTCACCGCCGGGGCAGCAGAGCCAACCAGCAGCCGCGCCCCGCAAGATCATCACGCTTGGCGCCCAGCTCGAGCCGAACAGTCTCATGCCAACCATTACCGGTGGCATCGTCGGCTCGGGTGGGACTGAGGTGCCGTTGATGGTCAACGACACCCTGGTATTGGAGACGGAGTTCGAGAAGTACGCGCCGGAGCTCGCGGCAGAGCTGCCCTCAGTTGACAAAGGAACCTGGCGGCTGAACCCCGATGGGACCATGGATACGGTCTGGAAGCTTCGTCCCAATACGTACTGGCACGATGGGACCCCATTGACCTCGGATGATTTCGTCTTTGGCTTCGCGGTGGTGACCAACCCGGATTTGGGGCTGGCGACCGCCACCACCCGGCTCATCAACTCGGTGGAGGTGCAGGATGCCTCCACCTTCACCATGCACTGGAGCAGCGTCTACGCGGAAGCCGACATCCGCGGGATTTTCGACGCCCTCCCTCGCCATCTGCTCGGGGAGGTCTACCAGCAGGGCCGGGACCCCTTCCTCGCCAGCCCGTATTTCACGATGCAGTTCGTGGGACTGGGGCCCTACAAGCTGGCCAACTGGCAGGTCGGCAGTCAGATCGAGCTCGCCCGTTTCGACCAGTACACCCGAGGACGGCCACCGCTGGACGGGATCATCGTGCGCTTCATCAACGATCCCAACACGATGGTCGCGGCGGCGCTCGCCGGTTCGGTGGACGTCATCCTGGCAACGGTCAGCCTTGACGCTGCCCAACAGGTGAAGCAGCAGTGGGAGGGGACCGGGAATCAGGTCCTGATCACGCCCACCGGCAGCCACTACGTGGCGGAGGTGCAGTATCGGCCCGAATACGTCCAGCCCAAAGAGGTGTTCAA
The DNA here is from genome assembly GCA_034666705.1 of Chloroflexota bacterium. Taxonomy (GTDB): domain Bacteria; phylum Chloroflexota; class UBA6077; order UBA6077; family SHYK01; genus JAXDLH01. The sequence continues at coordinate 1,927 of JAXDLH010000251.1, read as the reverse complement.
CAACCGCGACGTGCGGCAGGCGTTCTATCAGGCGATTGACCGCGTGTCGATCGCCAATGCCATGACGAATGGCCTCGCTCCAGTGGCAGACAGCTACTACAACCCGACGGATCCGAATCGGGCTGCCATGGAGCAATACATTCCGCAGTACCCCTACGATCCCAATCGAGCCCAGGCGCTGCTCGCGCAAGCGGGCTGGGCGCGAGGCTCAGACGGGATCCAGGTCAACCAGCAAACCGGGGCTCGGCTGCAGACCGGTGTATGGGGGCACCCAGACAACCCCCGCACGCAGCTCGCACAACTGCTCGCCAACTCGTGGACCAACATCGGCGTGGACGTGAGCATCAACCAGATCCCGCCCGAGCTGATCAACGATCGGGAGTACGGGGCGACCCTTCCTGGCTGGTGGGTCGTGATCCCGTCCGGGCGCGTGTTCTACACCCCGCCGAATACACTGCACACGAAGGCGATTCCCTCGGCCGCGAATCGTTGGAATGGCGTGAACTTCCCGGGCTACACGAATCCGAAGGCGGACGCGATCCAGGATCGCTTGAATGCCACGATCGACGCCGGCCAACGGATCGCGCTGCAGCAGCAGCTCGTGCAGGAGTTCATGGGGGACATGGCGGTCCTGCCGCTGTACTGGCAGGTCGTGCCCACCCTGATCCGGGCCGGCATCACCGGCCCGAGGCCACTCCGCACCTTCCCAACCACGAACGTCTTCACGTGGGATCGGCAGTAGCCGCAGGAGACAGAGGCGGCGCGCCCGCCTCGCTAGCGAAAGAAGGGATGCCTCATGCTTTTGGACCACACCCCCGAAATACTCGGACCCATCCCCTACCGCGCCTATCCAAAGTCCCCCGTCATCCGCTGGCCCAACGGCGCGCGGGTCGCCGTGTGGATCATCCCGAACATCGAGTTCTCCCTGCCTTTCAATCAGAGCCCATCGGACGCACGCTCGAACGGCGCCCCCGACATCAAGGGCTGGGCGATACGCGAGTATGGCCAGCGCGTCGGCGTCTGGCGCTTGATGGACGCATTCGACAGCGTGGGGGCGCGCGCCACGGTCGCCCTCAGCGCGTACGTGACCGAGGTCTATCCGGAAGTCATCGAGGCCGGCGTGCAGCGTAACTGGGAGTGGATGGGCCACCACCTCTTCCAGGGCTCCAAGAAAGCCGGCCAGAGCGAGGACGAGGAGCGATCCCAGATCAAGCAGACGCTCGATCTGATCGAGGACAGCGCGGGGACCAGGCCGCGCGGCTGGCTCGGCCCGACCGGCAACCTCCGCACGCCGCAGCTTCTCAAGGAAGCAGGCCTCACCTACACCGGCGATTGGGTGGTCGACGACCGGCCCTACCCCATCAAGGCCGGGATGAGCTGGCTGCTCGGCGTGCCCTATTCGCTGGTGCACAACGACGTCTACAACTATTCCTACGACACGTGGGTGTTCTCGCCCAATCAATACCTCGAGCAGATGCGCGAGGTCTTCAACGTGCTCTACGCCGAGGGCGAGCAGAGCGGCACCGTGATGGCGATTCCACTGCATACCCACCTGTCGGGCTTCCCCGCCCGCTACGTGGCGCTCAAAGAGCTGTTGAAATACATCAACGGTCACAGCGACGTGTGGTGGGCGACCGGCAGCGAGATCGCCGATGCCTATCTGGAACAGGTGGGGCTGCCGACGGAATGACCGCGGCGGGTCGCCCCCAATCGACGCGCTTCACACTGAGCGCTTCGAAAGCCAGGAGCTGACCAAGGCCTGGCACATAGCCGGGGACGGAGAGGAAAGATGGCCGCCTACGTCGACATCCACCGCGCCGCACTGCTGCTGCTCGACCTGCAGCGCGACGCCTTGCATCCCGAGGGGGCCGCCGCTCGCCACGGGTTGGCGGGTATCGCCCCGGACGACGCCGCGCCGCTGGTCGGG
>JAXDLH010000250.1:0-3106 GCA_034666705.1 Chloroflexota bacterium | reverse complement strand
CGCCAAGGTTGGCCGCCCCAATCTGCACTCCAACTCGGCCCACTGGCTTAGGATACACACACCGTGGCTGGATCACTCATGCTGCGAGCCCGCTTGCGAACCCGACACATGCCGCGCGGATGGATCGCGTTCGTCGAGCGCTATCTATCGCTCTAACCGAGCGCGCAGCCTACGCGATCCGGGGGCCCATCGCGCCGAGCTCGAGGTTCGCGATCAGCGCGGCCCTGACTGCCGAGCGCACGACCAGCGGCGGCGTGTACAGGCACTTGTCGATCCACATCGGCGGATAGCACGCCTGCGACCCCAGCCCCCCCTCGCCGCGCATCGTGCCCTCGATGTAACGCACCCCCGCATGGCGGCGCTCCAGGTCGCCGACGTAACGCGACGTACGGTTCAGCACGGCGAGGGCGAGTGCAGCGTACGCGGTTTCTTCCAGGGTGGACTGCTCGTGCCAGCCCCACGATCCGTCGGCCCGTTGGAGGTCGCACAGCCAGGCATGGGCACCGTCGATGAGGGGCTGCGCAGCCTTCATATAGGGTATCGGCAACTCGGAGAGCGCGCACACGGCATGTGCCGTGGCATAGATCGGCGAGACGTGCCACTTGTCCAGCCAGTAGGCGCCGTCGATCCGCCGGTCGCCGAGATAGTCGACGATTCCAGCAATCGTGGCCGAGCTGGCTGAGTAGCCCGGGATGCGCGCGAGCGCGTGCAGCACGTGGAGGTTTACTCCGACCGACGAATGACGCTCGAACGGGTAGCTGACGAAGTGACCGCAGCCGGAGACAAATCGCTCCAGCACTGACGGATCGACTCGCTCGCCAAGGCTGTGCAGCAATAGGAGCGCCACCGCCGTGTCATCCGCATCGGGGATGGGGAACGAGGAGGCGAGGCTCACCCCATCGCCACGGAGCGCCTCGCGCAGGCCGGCGCGCTCGCCGGCGTTGAGCAGGCGGCTCGCCGGCACCCCGGCGAGGAAGAGATGGTAGGCCGACCAGAGCATCTCGAACGTATCGCACGGATAGAGGACCGGCGCCGAGCATCCACCGTTTCGCCTGAGACAATTCTCCAGGTACGCCAGTGCCCGTGGCTCGTGCGTCCGGGACGCGTAGAACGCGGTCGCCGCCGGCGAGTTGCCGATTGACCCATTGGCGCCCTGCGCCGAACCGAGCCGCCCCCAATCGGCTTGCTCCCCCAGAAACTCGAGGGAGTGCACGGTCGTGACGTCGGGTGAATACAGGGCATGCGGTGGAATTAAGCGGAGTTTGGCCGCCCGCTGCGGTCCATAGATGTCGAGATTGGACGGCACACCGACGCCGGCGAGCTGCGCACGTCGGATGAGGGTGGGCAGCAGGAGCTCGAAGCCCACTGGCTCCGTCGGCTCCAATCCCAACCGGTCGCCGTGCTGCCAGAGGTAGCGCGTGCCGGCGGCAACCGCCCGCTGCTCGCGGTCAGAGCGGCCGAACGTCGCGAGCGACGCCAGTGCCGCTAGTGTGCTCAGCACTCGATCGGGCTCGTACCGAATGGGGCTGCCCCAGCTCCCGTCCGGCAGTTGGTTATCCACAAGCCAGCTCAGGGCGGTTGGAAACTGCGAGCTGCGCAGATCGCTCTGTGAGGGCACCCCCGCAACCCAGGCAGTATCGTATGCGGTTCCCCCAATGCCCTTGCGGCGGGCGGCTTCGCCCAGGGAGGACGGGATCATGCCCCAATCAGCGCGTCTGGGGACCGCCGCTTTCGGGTCACGGACGGGCCGTTCGAGGGTGGGCGCCGCGGTGGACGAAAGCGTCGAGAGCACGGCGGGATCCGGCCAAACACGCTGGGAAAGGTGCTGAATCACCGGTTGCCCTCCAACGGCTGAGACGCGGTCGGCACGTGCGTACTAGGCGCCGAGAAACGTGTGATAGTCGTGCTCACGGTAGAAGTCGCACACGAAACGCGCGATGTCGGCGATGTCAGCCTCCGGATAGCCGGTCTGCGTGCGGCTTTGAGTCTGCAGCTCGTCGAGTTGATCCAGCCCTTCCACAATCGAGTCGCGGACCACCTGCTCGACCCGCCGATGGGCCTCCTCCTGGGAAAGCCCTTGCGCGACGAGCGGCCGGCTGAGCAGGACCAGTGCATTGATGTTTTGCTCGTCGAGCTCCTTGCGGTAGCTCTGCAGGTCGTTCGCCAGCCGGATGCACGTGCATGCGATCCGTTCCATCGAACGCAGGTACTCGCTATGCTCGGGCGTCGACGGATCGTCGGAGGTGATCAGGGCCGCCCACACGTGCGGCGGTCCCCCGATGCTGTACATGCCACTCGCCATGTACTCCTCGTACGAGGGAAGGTTGCGATCGTTCCCGTCGCGCAGCTCCAGTCGCCAGCGATGCTCGTCGATCATGCCGTCGATCGTGCCGGAGAGCGCATCAGCCCACTCGCGCCCAATCGACTCGAACAGCGGATATTGCGCAAGGTCGGCGCGGATCTCGGCCAGGGCGATTGCCAGGCTATCTCCGCCGGTGGGGACCGATTTGCCATAGGCGATCGCGCGGTACCGCTCCGCCCGCAGCATGAGCTCTGTGTCGGGGACGTACTCCTCGTCGAAGAGGTCGTCGAGGGTGAAAACCCAGAGGCTGAGCCGCGCCGTGGATACGAGCGCCTTGACGGAGCTGTTGGGCGCCGCCGCAGCGACCGACAGCGCGAGCGGCCATACGCGAACGCCTCGGATGAGCGGATAGCGGGATGCCCACTGGTGCAGGGGCGCTGCCGTCTTGACGGTGAGATCGAAGATGTGCACCTGCTCGGCCGGCGTCCGGGCCGCGAGGAAATGGCTTTGCAGACCCTCCCACGGAGAGCTTGGCGCTCCAGGGCGAGCAGCAGGCAGGGGAATCTCTGGGTCAGATGTACTCACCGTCGCTGCCATCCCTTGATCTCCCTGTCCCGCCGGGCGCTCGTGAGGACGTTCCTTCGTCCCTTCGAGATGCTACCTGGGTACCGGGGCGCGACCAACAGGCAGCACGCCCCTGGTCTCGGAGGCCAAGGTACCGGGGAGTTCTGGCCCGGAGGTACCGGGCGTGGGGCAGGGCCCATGACACACGCAAGGCCCCGCTCCGCCTGCAGGCGGAGCGGG
>JAXDLH010000249.1:0-10193 GCA_034666705.1 Chloroflexota bacterium | reverse complement strand
GCGAAGGTCTTCGTAGGCAAGCTGACCACGCTCGTTGGGATCCGAGTCCGGACTTCCGTTGGGCACCCAGTAGAGCGCGTCGGTCGTGAATAGCGCTAACCACTCGTCGTAGCGGCGACTGTCCATCAGCAGGGCTTCGCGATAGAGGAACTGCTCCACTTCGTGCTGGAGCTCGATTCCGGAAATGGGTAGAGCGGTACGCACCATCGCTAGTACGCCTCGGACATGAGCCGCGCCCATTCGCGATAGAAGCCTCGCGAGAGGAGGTCGCCGATCGAGCTGCTCTCGCGGTCGCCATCTTGGTTGATGTGCTCCTCTCGGCCCATCTTGAAAAGCACCCACTGGTTTACGTCGGCCTTGAGGCCGCGCTGGATGCGGGTCAGCGCCTCCAGATCGTCCACTTGGACGAACCCAGCCGGCGACCCCCAGCCGGCCGTAAGCTGCATGTTGGCCTGGTTGTATTCGTCGGATGCACCCCCTAGCCAGCATGCATAGGTCTGAACCTCGGTATGGTCGACCGCGAGTGGCTTGACGATGCGGAAATGGTTCATGTTGGTCTGGACGAACAGGTTGGGATAGATGAACACATGGAGGTCGGTCGCCGCGAGCTTGGTGGCGGCCTCCGCGCCGTCCCGTTCCGATAGCGCCGAGACGTACTCCGCGAGGCCTGGCGGCTCTCCGAAAGACCTCGGGAACCCGTAGGAGGTGACCCCGTGGCCATACGCAAAGCTCTTCTCGACTCGGGTAAACGCGCCGGCCGGCCGCGCCGCGGGGACTGCTTGCTGTCCGGTCGAGCTATTCCCCTGCGGCCGTCGCTGACCGGGGCTGAAGCCAGCTTGGTGGACGAACTGCGGATGGTAATTGTCCCCGAAATTGTCGAGCTGCAGCTTCCAGTTCCCCAGGTAGCGCTGCTTGACCGGCTTGGTGGCACGCACCTCTCGTAGCGGGGCTCGATCGACGAAAAGGTCGAGGTACTGGGCGGCGCGGCCCAGATGGTCGAGGAGATCTGGGCCAGCGCTGCTGAAGCTCACGAAGACAAAGCCGCGGTACGTCGCCAGGCGCGGAAGACGATCCAGACCGTATTCGGACTGCTCGAAATACGGGCCGAACTCTTCTTTGGAAGGAACGTTGGCGAGGTCGCCGTTGGTGAGATAGGTCCACCCGTGGTAGGGACACCGGAACGCGTTGGACTTGCCATAGGCAAGCTCGCAGACGGTAGCCCCGCGGTGCCGGCAGGCGTTCAGAAGGGCATAGATCTGGCCATTCGCGTGCCGCGTGAGCAGCAGCGGCCGGCCTCCAATATCTTCGGTCTTGAAGTCGCCGGGCGCAGGAATTTCACTCTCGTGGCCCACACATATCCACGACCGGTAGAAAATGCGCTCCAGCTCGGCTTCGAAAATGGCGGGGTCCGTGAAGATTCGCCGGCGGACCTTGTCCTCACGAACGAGGTCCTCGGTACCCAACCGTACGTCAACTGCCATCTTTGCGCTCCGATCTCCTGTTCCCACTGATCCTACGCGCGAGTGACGTCCCACAACTGCGCTTGGTTTGAAATATCCGCGGTCGTGTAGCCAGCGCCTTCCGGGACTACGCCGATCAGCCGGCTTGACGCGAGCGTGGGCTCCACGCGGAAGAACAGCACGTAGGTCGGTAGATCCTCTTCGACGATCCGCACCATCTGCGACGCGACCTGCATCCGGTCGGGTACGGGAATGGTGGACTGATACCGCCCGATCAGGGTATCCAGGTTGGAATTGGTGTAGCGCGACACGTTGAGACCATTGAACTTGTTTGCCGGCAAGGGGATGTCTGAGCCGCGGAGGAATGACACAATCGAGGGCACGCCGTTCCAGCCACCCCGGAGGATGAAGCCCGGCCGCGTGTTGATGTATTCGGCGTCCGAGGCGCGCTGTGGGGGGTATGCTTCGGCGCTGGTCTTGACTCCGAGCGCCTGCCACTGGCTTGCGACAGTCTGCGCCAGCTTCCATTGCGCGTCCTCGGGACTGCTCAGAATGGGGACCTCGAGGGGCGAGTTATTCGCATCGCGGTAGAAACCATCAGCACCCTTCTGAAATCCCAGCCCCTCGAGCTGCTGCGCGGCCCGGCGCGGATCGTAGCCGTAACGAGTCGCCTCCGTTTCGAGTGACTGCAGCTCCGGATGGTTTGGGGGCAGGATGGTAGTCGGTACCACGGTTCCCGTACCCGGCTGATTTGCTTCGATCATCCCCTCGCGATCCATCCCGACGTACAGTGCCTTGCGGAACTGCGCATTCGCCAGCACCTGCGGGTCTGGGTCCAGCATTTGGGCGTACAGGTTGTAGCTCCACGACTGCGCGGTGAGCATGCGGCCACTACCGCTCCAGTGATCCACGAGCTGCTTGGCCTGGTCGAAGGAGAGCGTCCGTCCGAGGGTCAAGTCCACACTACCGGCCAGAAGGTTGGCCGAAAGCGTATTGGGGTCGGTAATGAACTGGACCTCGACCTCCTCCAGGAGCGGGCGCCCCAGGACATATTGGTCATACGCCGTGAGCGTTACCTTGTCGGGCAGAAATTCCTTGACCTTGAACGGGCCGCTGCCCACGTATGCCGAGCTCCAATAAGGCAGGTTCGTTAGGGCAGTTTTGTCGCTCAAATACGTGGCCTCGAGGAGGTGCTTGGGGAGAGGTGGAAGCGCCCCCGGGAAAGCCTTGTCGGCGTCGATGAATGGCCCTTTGTAGTGAACCTTGATCGAGGTGGGATCGATGACTTCGACTGAGTCCACGAGCCGGGTGCTGGTATCGAAGAGGGTGGGGATCTCAGCGTCCCGGGCAATCGCATAGGTGAAGGCGAGGTCCTCAGCAGTCATCGGGGTGCCGTCGTGCCACGTCGCGTTTGGACGGAGTTTCCAGGTGGTTTCCATGCCGCCATCGGGCAGCAGCTTCCAAAGGCCATTCTGTAACGACGGCACGTCCTGCGCCAACTGCGGCACAGGGTTGCCTGACCGGTCGTTGCGTACCAGGAAACCGACGGTCAGGAGTTGGAGCGTATCGATTCCGGCGACGTAATTGGCAGGGTTCATCTTGTTCACTACGGTGTTCGCGTTGCCCATGATTGCCGCCACGATGCGTTTGGGCGCGGCTGCTTTCTGCTGGGCTGGGGTGGCATCCAGCCCGCCCGCTTTCTGAGGGGCACAGGCCACGGCGAGGAACGACAAGACGACGATGACGTTAACCAGCAGTGATTTGCGACCCATGTGCCCTCCCAACATCGTTGCTGCGTGCCGACGTGCATCTACTTTGGATACTTTGGAAGCTGGTACGGAATCTGGTGCTTCAAGACGAGCTCGCGACCCTCGTCGCTCGATTGTCTAATCGCCAGCAGCACTTCCAGGCTCGCCATGCCCCACCGCTCGTCGGGGAAGGCAGGCCGCTCCTGGACCACGGCGTCTCGTAGCTCGACGAGCTCGTTCGCGGGACCATCCACATCGCACGGAATCTCGGTCTTTCCTCCCTTCGTGTAGAGGAAGAGACCTTCGGGACTCTGGCGCATGTCGCCGCGCTGGCAGCTAACTACAGTAAGGCCATAGAAGGGCTGATGGTTACGCTGGGGCTGGGGCCGATCGGCTTGCAATGCCGGCGGTGCCCACCCGATCCCCTGATACTCGCGTGAGCCGTACTTCTCCCCTGGGTCCAGAGGCCGCGCTGCCCGGGCCCTGGGGGTGTACAGCTCCTCGAGTGGATAGTTGCCCGCCTCGCCATACCCCCAGGTGAGCTCAGCCGTATCGAAGTAGCCATATCCGTTGTTACTCAACATGGCGGGAGTCCCATCTTCGAACTCCAGATACGCTGAATAGTTCCCCTCGGTATCGAAGTCGGGGCTCCAGCGACCGGTCCGGGCACGAATGCTCTTCACCATGCCGCCGCCGATGGCCCGGATGATGTCTACCTGATGCGGTCCCTGCCGCATCGTGAGTCCCCCACCTCGTGTGGTATCCAACTCGCTCGCCAGGAACGACCAATTGACCAACCAGCCACGGTAGTTCCAACTGTTGACTTGAATCAGGGGACCAAGCTGACCGCTTGCAACCACCTGGCGCATCTTGCGGATCGGTGGATCGAACGTTTTCGATCGTTGGACGTACTTCACACCGCTGGCATGGACGGCGTCCACGATCTGTGCCGCTTCTTCGAGGCTGAGGGCCATCGGTTTCTCGGCCAGGATGTGCTTGCCGTTCCGGGCAGCCATCACCGCCGTTTCCCAGTGCAGCTCCGATGGCGTGGCGATGCAGATCGCATCGACGTCGGAGCTCTTGCACATATCCACGGCATCCAGGAAGGTGTGGACGCCCTGTTCCTGAAACGGCTCGAGCGCGTCCGCGCGAGGATCAGCGACGGCAGCGAGCTCGACCCCCTCTACCTGCCTGAACCATGACAGCATAATGCGGCCTGCACGGCCGAGTCCGGCCATGCCCACGCGAAGGGTCCCCGGCATAAGACGTCCTCTCCGAATCCTGGTGAGCAAGTAAACACCAGGCGAACAGATCAATCAAATAGCAAAGTAGGTCACATCCATAACGCGCGGCGAATGTATCCGCACCAGTAGCACTATGGCTCACAACTCGCGGAGAAGAGCGGCCGGCCCGGTGAGCCCTACTCTTGCCCGAGAGCGAGCGACACCCGTTGACGTACGTAATGCAGCAACTCATCGAGCACCTGCGTGATCGGGGCCCGTCGCCGCTGCGGCGAGCAGATGAGGGCAATGGTGCTCGCCGGCCGGGGTGTCTCGATATCGAGTGCCCGCACCTCTCCCAGCATCAGCTCTCGGTGGACAATGGAGTGAGGCACCGCCGCAACCCCGATTCCGGCGCGAACGGCCTCCTTGATGGCTTCCCAGGAGCCAAACTCCACGGGTGCTTTCTTCGCATGCGCACCGAATGGACTCGGATCGACGCCCGACGTAAACGCGTCCCTGCCGTGAGCGGCGACGAATGGGATCGCTGCCAACTCCTCACGCGTGAGTGGCTCGCCATGCGAGAACGGCGCGTGCGCTGCCTCGATCACCAGCCATTCCTCGTGGCCGAGATCAGCCACGAGCAGCTCGTTGGTCAGATCCTCCGGGATCCAGGACCTTGGGACCACCCCGAGGTCCATGCCGTTTTCTCGCACCCGATCCACGATTTCGCGGCTGGCCACGAGCGATAGGGTGAGCCGCGCAGTCTGATGGCTGAGGCTGAACTCCGAAAGAATGGAAGGCAAGATGTACGTGGCGTATGTGGGGGACGCGCCGATCAAGAAATGGTCGGTCTCGCCCTGAGCCAGATCCACGAAGGTGCGGCGCAGAGCCTCGGTGGCGCCTAACGTTTCTTTCGCATACCGATAGAGTGCTTGCCCGGCGTCGGTAAGCACCAAACGACGCCCATCACGGACAAGCACCGGTCGCCCGGCAAACGCGCGGAGGTGCCGGAGCTGCGCACTCACCGCAGGCTGTGACAAATGCATCGAGCCGGCAGCACGGCCCACACCGCCCAGTTCCACGACGGCGACCAGGATCCGCAATTGGTAGAGGTTCGGTTCTTCGATCATGTTTGAGGGCGGGTGCTCCCGTCGCCAAGCATTCACACAGCGTTATGAGTAGCACTCAGTATTCTGTTTGTCGAATGAGAGCCGCCGAGTTCCACCTTACATTACATCGTTTGATATCAAAGTAACCCTTGTGGTTGCGGTTTCCGACGGACCACCCGCCGGCTGCGAATGAGCCCCAAGGAACGACCCGTCGGCAAATCGGTCAGCGCAGCAGCCCACGAAAGTGGACCCGGTGGAGCAAATGACCGCCGCGAACGAGGTCTCGTAGTCCAGCGAGGCGGCGTAGGATCCGGTGCGAACGGGGTCCCGGCGCTACCGCAAGGGCCGCGGGTCGAAGAGGATGAGGGGCTCGCCGCGCAGGAGCGCATCCATCGTGGCCGCCGCCTGCATGCCGGCGAGCGCCGCGCCGTCGTTGCCCCGGTCGCCGATCACGTCGCCGCCCGCGAATACTTTTGGATGCGTCGTGCGGTGGTCGGCGCGGTCGACGACCACGCGGCCATCGTGCCGGGCGATGCTGGCCGGGATGAGCGAGAGGTCCACAGACTCGCCGACAGCCTCGACCACCACGTCGCACGGCTCGACGAACTCCGAACCGGGGATTGGCTGGGGGCTGCGCCGGCCACTCGCGTCGGGCTCGCCGAGCTGCGTGCGGACGAACTCCACGCCGGTCACGCGGTTCTGCGCATCCTTCAGCACCCGCACGGGCTGCGCGAGGAAGTGGTACTCGATGCCGTCGGCGCTCTGCCGGGTGACGTACTCCTGCGGGTCGGCGTCGTCGATCGGCATCTCCGACAGACCGCGCCGGTAAAAGATCTTGATCGTGCAGCCCATGCGGCGGGCCGTCTGCGCCACGTCGCTCGCGGTATGGCCGGCGCCGAGGATCACCATCCGCCCGCCCGCGCCGGGATAGCGGCCGTAGCTCACCTCGGCCATGAAGTAGAGCGCGTTCCACACCCCCTCAGCGTCCTCGCCGGGCATGCCGACCAGGCGCGGCTCGAACTCGCCGGTCGAGAGGAACGTCAGATCGTACTCGTCGATGATCGCCTCGATCTCGGCGGAGGTCAGGCGGCGGTTCCCGAAGAAGCGCGCCCCCCAGGCGGTCGGATCGTTCTCGCGCCGCACGGCCCACTTCGCCATGCGGTGCGGCGGATAGCCGGCGAAGAGCGCGCCGCCCGGCACGGGCAGGCCATCGTACACGTCGACCTCGTGGCCCAGGCGGCGCAGCATCCAGGCGTTGGCCAGGCCACCGGAGCCGGCGCCGAGCACCGCAATGCGCTTGCCACTCGGGGGCCGCTCGGCTACCACAGGCGAGCGCTCCGGATCGCCGTAATCGCCGACGAAGCGCTCCATGAGCAGGAAAGCGGGCCGTTCGATGCCGCTGCCGTCCGGGATGCCGGAGCCGTGGTTAGCGCCGCGGATCGAGCCCGAGACCGCAGCCCAGGGGAAGTTCGCTGGCGCCCCAAGCCGGGCCGCGCCACCGGGCCCGCCGCGCCCACCACTGCGTCCCTGCCAGGAGCCCTCCTCGCCATACTCCGGCTGCAGCTCCCATTCTGGCGTCTTCCACTCCGACCACTGCTTGCCCACGTCCTCGAGCGGCGGCGTGTGCTGCTGGCAGAACATGTGGCACATTCGTCCGAAGATCGAGGGGAACGGGTGCGCCTGGTGGATGATGGCGAGCGCGCCGTCGAAGTCGCCGTCGGCGACCTTCTGGAAGTACGCCGGGATGTCGACTTTGAACGGGCAGCCCTCGCGTGCCGCCTCGAGGTCGAAACCCGCCTCGACCGCACGTCGCGCCTCAGCCTGCGCCTGCTCGGGCGTATAGGTCGCCTGTACCTCGTCGTGGGTGCTGAAGATCACCTCGGGATCGAGCAGGCGCGCGCGGACGTGGTGGGCGAGCGTATCCGGTACCATGGCAACACCAAGCGGAAATTGGGAATCACTGCGCCATTCTACCTGACGCATACGCGAGCCTCCGGCGCGGCGGTACCAGCGCGTGGGGGCAGGTCCCAATGCCCGGCAATCCGTAGGGATAATGGGCGTTGCGCCAGGCCCATGTGGGTTGTATCGGGACTACAATCGGGGCAACGATTCCTGCCGAGGAGCATCACGATGGCGATCGAGCAGCGCACCGATTCGCTGCGCACCGATTCAATGGAGGCGTTCTACGATGAGCTCGCGAGCAAACACATGGATGCGCTGTGGCGTGGCCGAGTGGCGGGCACCGGCACGAACGGCGAGCCCGTCGTCCCCTATGCGCCGTACCGCTGGGCGTGGACCGATATCCGGCCGTTCGTCGATCGTGCGGCGCAGCTCGTCCGCCCGGGGCCCGACGCCGAGCGCCGCGTCATCCAGCTCATCCATCCGGAGCTGACGGCGCTCCGCGCGGCATCCCACACCCTGACCGCCAACGTGCAGCTCGTGCTCCCCGGCGAGATCGCGCCGTCCCACCGCCACACGACCGGCGCAATCCGCTTCATTATGGAAGGCACCGCGGCGATCACGATCGTCAACGGCGAGCCGGTCTCGATGAGCCCGGGCGATCTGGTGCTCACGCCGGGGTGGTGTTGGCACGGCCACATCAACCAGTCGGAGGGACCCGTGATGTGGATGGACTGCCTCGACCGGCCGATCACCGTGGCCCTGCGGCAGGCGCTGCAGGAACCGTACTCCGACGAGCTGCAGCCAGCGACGACGCCCCTCGGCGACTCGACGGCTCGCTACGGCGCCGGCCACCTGCGCCCAATGGGCACGCACGCCACATCGCCGATCTCGCCGCTCTTCTCGTACCCGTGGGCGGACACCGAGCGCTCATTGCACGAGCTGGCCAGGTTCAGCAGCGACCCCTTCGACGACGTAGCGTTCGACTACACCAACCCGCTGACGGGCGGCCACGTGATGCCGACGATTGGCTGTCGCATCCAGATGCTGCGGCCCGGCGTGCACACGCAGGCGCACCGCCACTCGTCGGTGTCCGTGTACCACGTGTTCCGGGGGTGCGGCTCGTCGATCGTGGACGGGGTGCAGATCGACTGGGAGCAGGGCGACTTCCTCACGATCCCGCCGTTCGCCTGGCACGAGCACCTGAACCCGAGCAGCGACGAGGCGGTCCTCTTCTCGACCACCGACGCACCAGTGCTCGAGGCGCTCTGCCTCTACCGGGAGGATGCCTACACGAAGACCGGTGGTCACCAGGAGGTCAAGGCATAGATATGACCCCGGGGGAACCGTAGGGACAGACGGCCGCGCACATCCTGAGCCGGTCGTAGGGTGCATCCTAGGCCGGTCGTAGGGTGCATCCTGAGCTTGTCGAAGGATCCTCCGCGCTCACGCGTGGAGCTCGATCAGCAGCACCGTGATTTGAGGAAACAGCGGGGACGGCCCCCGCGCTACAAAGCAAGGGCTGAAAGCTCAGCCTCCGAACCAGTCAAGAGAACACACCAGGGAGAACGCCATGGAAACAGCGACGCAGCCGCAGGAAGCGCAACCGGTACTCGCATGGAGCACCGTCTCGGCGTATGACCGCTGGGCCGAGTCGGTCGGCATCCCGATTCACAGCGGCTACTTCATCCCGGACGCACGTACCGTCGAGCTGGGCCGCTGGGACGAGCGCGAATGCGACGCCGCGTTCCTCAAGCTCGCTGGTCAGGAGGGCGTGACCGAGGCGCGGGTGAGCGAGCTCCGCCCCGGCGCCACGATGCCTCCGCTGCGCTTCGCGATCGACGAGGCCGTGTACATCCTCAGCGGGCAGGGGCAGACGACGATCTGGGCGGAGGGCGGCCCGAAGCGCAGCTTCGAGTGGCAGGCGCATAGTATGTTCCTGGTGCCGCGGAATCATTACTACCAGTTCGCCAACATGTCGGGCACCCAACCGGCGCGGCTGCTGCACTTCAGCCACATGCCGCTCGCGATGAATGTGCTGCCGGATCCTCACTTCTACTTCAACGATCCCTACCAGCCGCCGCAGGCGATTGCGGCCGACGACTTCTACGCAGAGGCGAAGGTGGGGAGCGGCGACGGCCCCACGGCGGGACGCGGCTACTGGGTTGGCAACTTCTTCCCCGACATGACCGCGTGGGATCACCTCGATCCATTCCGCAACCGCGGCGCCGGTGGCCGCGTGGTCACGGTGGCATTCCCGACCTCGACGATCCACGCCCACATGTCGGTGTTCCCGAAGCAGACCTACAAGAAGGCGCATCGACATGGGCCTGGCGTCACGATCGTGATCCCTTCCGGCGAGGGCTTCTCGGTGATGTGGCCGGAAGGTCAGGACAAGATCTTCATTCCGTGGCACGAGGGCAGCGTGTTCGTCCCGCCGAACCGCTGGTTCCACCAGCACTTCAACCTCGGGCGCGAGGACGCTCGCTACCTGGCGCTCCACTCACCACGCACGCTCACGGGCCGGTCGGAACGGGTCGAGGACCTGGCGCGCGACCAGATTGAGTACGCGCAGGAAGACCCCTGGATCCGCGAGACGTTCAAGGCAGAGCTGGCCAAGCACAACATGACCTCGGCGATGCCCGATGGCTGCTACGAGGACCCAAACTACCAGTGGGCCTATTCGGAAGACCAAAGCTGAGTCGAGAAAGGCCCACACCCCCGCCCCTTCTCCTGCACATGGGAGCGGAGGCG
>JAXDLH010000248.1:0-2519 GCA_034666705.1 Chloroflexota bacterium | reverse complement strand
CGTGGTGGGATGAGCCGTTGCAATCGGAAATCATCAGCAGTTCTCCACTGCACGTTGTCGCCGGGTAAGCCGAACATCTCCGGAGAACGTCAGCCGGCTCGCACTCGGCGCCGGGCCGCCGAGCTGTCCAGAAGGAGCGCACCATGCTTGTCGAGCAGTGCTCGTGGACCCCGGCCGGGGGATGGCAGCCGGCGGGTCCCGGCCGTTTGCCTCACCCACCGCAGCTCGTCCTGGTCTTCGGTTCGCCGCACGTGCTCGAGCGGCGGGGCCTCATGTACGAGCTCAACCAGGTCTATCCCGCAGCCCACATCGTGGGCTGCTCGACAGCTGGCGAGATCTGCGACACGCAGGTGCTCGACGATAGTCTGGTCGCGACGGCGATCTGGTTCGAGCATTCGCGGGTCCAACTGGCGTCGGTCTGCCTCGATACCGTGTCCGATAGTTACGCGGCGGGGCAGTTGCTGGCGCGGGCGCTCGATCCAGAGGGCCTCGTCCACGTGTTGGTTTTCTCCGACGGTCTGCAGGTCAATGGCAGTCTGCTCGTCGATGGGCTCGTCGCGCATCTGCCGCCATCGGTCACCGCGACCGGCGGGCTGTCCGGGGACGGCGCCCGGATGCAGCGCACGCTCGTGTGTGCGGGTGGGCCGCCGGAGGTGGGCGTGATTGCCGTCGTCGGGTTGTATGGCGATCGCCTGAGCGTTGGCTACGGCTCGATGGGTGGTTGGGATCCATTCGGCCCCGAGCGCATCATCACGCGCTCGTCCGGCAATGTGCTCTTCGAGTTGGATGGGCAGTCCGCGCTCGGCTTGTACAAGCGGTATCTCGGCGATTCGGTCAACGAGCTGCCCTTGAGCGCCTTGCGTTTCCCGCTCACCGTGCGCGAGGCGAACAGCCAGAATAGCCTCGTCCGCACCGTGCTCGCCGTCGACGAGGATGACCAGAGTATGACGTTTGCGGGTGACGTGCCCGAGGGCTCCTACGCCCGACTCATGACGGCCAACTTCGATCGCCTGGTAGATGGGGCCATGGGGGCCGCGCGTACGACCTGCGAGGCGGTCGGGGCGAGCTCGCCCGACCTGGCGCTCCTGATTAGCTGCGTGGGCCGGAAGCTCGTGCTTCAGCAGCGGATCGAGGAGGAGGTGGAAGGGGTGCGAGAGGTCCTCGGGCCGAAGCCCGTGCTCGCTGGCTTTTACTCCTATGGCGAGATCTCTCCTTTTACCCCGAATGCAACCTGCGAGCTGCACAACCAGACGATGACCATCACGACGTTCTCTGAGCAGTAGACGTGCATAAGCTCCTCGCCCGCCAGCTCCAGCGCTACCTTGGCTCGCCGGACATCCCGCCAGATGACTGGGCGTCGTTCGTCGCGGCGATCGATAGCGCGTACGAGCAGGCGGATGGGGACCGGCTGCGCCTGGAGCGGTCGCTCGACCTGGCGTCCGAAGAGCTGATGGACCGGTTTCAACAGCTCCAAGCCGATGTGGTCGAGCGGCAGGGTACGGCGAAGGAGCTGGAGCGCTCGCTCTCCCTCCTGCGCGCCACCCTCGACTCGACAACCGACGGCATTATCGTCGTGGATCGCGCCGGCCGCGTCGTCGACTACAACCAGAAATACGTCGACATGTGGGGCATTCCCGAGGAGACGATCGCGTCTCGCGATCACGACGCAATTCTCGCCTTGGTCCGCGATCAGATTCGCGATTCGGAAGGCTTCATCGCCGCAATCAAACAGCTTCGGGCAGACCCATTCACCGAAAGCGATGACGTGTTGGAGCTGACGGATGGACGCATCGTCGAGCGGCACTCGCAGCCGCAGTGGGTTGCGGACGAGAGCGTGGGTCGAGTCTGGAGCTTTCGCGACATCACTGCGGAACGGCGGCGAGCCGAGGATGCGCTGCGCCAGAGTGAGGAGCAGCTCCGCCAGTCGCAGAAGATGGAGGCGATCGGGCAACTGGCCGGCGGGGTAGCCCACGACTTCAACAATCTCCTCACGGCGATCAATGGGTTCAGCGAGCTCGTGCTGGTCCGCATGGAGGTGGACGACCCGCTCCGGCCGTTCGTCCAGGAGATCGCCAAGGCAGGTGAGCGCGCCCACGCCCTGACCGGCCAACTCCTCGCGTTCGGCCGCCGCCAGGTGCTGCAGCCGGAGGTGCTCTCCATGAGCGCGATTGTGGCGGACATGGCGACGCTGCTGCAGCGGATCATTGGCGAGGACGTCGAGTTGACGACGGCAGTGGCTCCCGACCTCGGCGTGGTCCGGGCGGACCCTGGGCAGTTGGGCCAGGTGATTCTGAATCTCGCGACGAATGCGCGCGATGCCATGCCGAAGGGTGGCCAGCTAACAATCGAGGCGGCGAACGTCCAGGTCGATTCCCACCGCAGCAAGAATCCGTCTGCCCTGCGACCTGGCCGCTACATCGCGCTGCGCGTCAGCGATACCGGCCTCGGCATCGATGCCGAGACGCTGCCCCACATCTTCGAGCCGTTCTTCACGACAAAGGAGGTGGGCAAGGGGAGTG
>JAXDLH010000247.1:0-14456 GCA_034666705.1 Chloroflexota bacterium | reverse complement strand
GGTTCAGTACGACGCAATCAAGCCGCTCATCAGGGAGCAGATCCTGGCGGACGAGATCCGCATCCTTGGCGCCAGATTGCCGCCATGCGCGACGTGCTCGCCCACGCCTACTTCGGTGTGATACTCGAAAATGCCTGGAACGTGATCGAGCGCGACCTGCCTATCCTCAAAGCGACGTTGGTGGAGATCCAACGCGGGATCCACTAAAGCAGAGTACCTGACGACTGAAGCAGGCGGTTCAGTACCGTGTAGGCAAACTCGACTCGCGTCGGGTCCTGCCGAAATATGGCAAGACGCTCCTCCGCGATTTCGAGCGCGCTGTCCGGCACCGCAACATCGGATCCACGCTCTGCGACTCGGTCCCACAGCGCCTGGATATTCCGAATTTGCTCAGTCGTCGAAAGCTCGCGGAGCCCACCGGCTCTGGTACCGCCGTGTGATCCGTTCGTGAACCTCCAAGTGCACAAATTCCAATCGACATCAACCATTTCGAGGAGGGCTGGTGCGTCCGGCCGCCAGGCGAATGCACTGCCACGTTCGCCGATAGTGCTGAAGCAATGCGTCCCGATCCTCGACCACGTTTCCCTCCTGAGCGGGTGGCCATCTCATGGTAGGCCATGGGCAAGGCGCGGATCGCGCGCTGTGCTACGCTGCCATCATGAACGAGCTGGCCAGCAGAACGATTTTGGGATTCGCGGCGCTTATCGTCATCCTGGGCGTGGTGCTGTTCGTGCCGGCGGGGACGCTCGCCTACTGGCAGGGGTGGACCTACCTGGGCATCTTTGCGGGATCCTCGGCACTCATTACCGTGTATCTGTGGAAGCGCGACCCGCAGCTTCTGGAGCGCCGCGTGCATGCGGGGCCGGTGGCAGAGCAGGAGTGGAGCCAGAAGCTCATCCAGCTCGCCGCCTCAGCGGCGTTCATCGGCATCCTCATGCTGCCGGCGCTCGACCATCGCTTTTCGTGGTCGGACGTGCCACTGCCGATCGTGATCGTCGGCGACCTTCTCGTCGCGCTGGGGTTTCTCGCGGTGTTTGCCGTCTTCAAGGAGAACACGTTTACCGCCGCGACCATTGAGGTCGCTGCCGATCAAACCGTCATTTCGACCGGACCGTACAGCATCGTGCGCCATCCGATGTACGCGGGAGCGCTGGTCATGCTTCTCGGCACGCCGCTGGCGCTCGGGTCCGGGTGGGGACTCGCCATGTTCATTCTCATGGCGCTCGTCATTGTCCTACGCCTGCTCGACGAGGAGACGTTTCTCTCGAAGCATTTGCCAGGCTACGAGAGCTACCGTCAGAAGGTTCGCTATCGGCTCGTCCCGTTCGTGTTTTGAGGGTGCGAGCGCCCTATGACGGGCAGAGGCGAACGGCATGGGCGCGCCTCGCGCTCAGGCAGGCCGCATCCTCGCCACCAGCACTGGCGGGATTTCGGGGAGGCTCGCAAATCCCGGGCTCGGACGCTGAGACGTATCCTCGGGAAACGCGGGCTCGTCCAACGCGTCCATGACAAACCCTCTACTGAAAAACGCGCCGAGCAAGACGTCGAGTGGCCGATCGAAGTAGAGCTGCACGTGCGGCTGCACGGCGATGGCGACGCCCTCGGTAATCGACGGGGTCTTGTAGCCCCACACCTTCGTCCAGACTCGAGTCTGGACGCGGCCCCCTTCATTCGTCCATCGCTCGACGCCTTGCGAAGCCAGCGCGGTGTTGAAGCACGGGTGAGTTACCGAGAATACCAGCCGGCCACCCGCGCGCAGCAGGCGGGCGCTGGCGTCGATGAGCGGCCCGATAGAAGGAATGTCCATGAGCACCATGTTGCACAAGATTGCGTCGAAGCGGCCCGCTCCCAATTTCGCCAACTGGTCAGGGTCGGTCGCATCGAGAACGTGAAACGCGATGGCGAGTCCGTCTTCCTGGCTGCGCGCGATCGCCCGGTCGATTGATGCGCGCGCGAAGTCGAAGGCGGTGACCTGCGCGCCCAGGCGAGCGATCCACCGGGCGTCCTGGCCGTTACCGCACGCGACGTCGAGGACCTCCTGACCGGGTTTGAGGTCAAGCAACCGTCGGAGAGCAGGAACGAGCAGCAGATCGTGCGTCGGGTTCCCCTCCTGCAGAGTCTCGTCCCAGAAGGAGGCGTTGTGCTCCCAGGCTCGGCGATTCATCTCGTTCAGCTCGCCAGGGGTCGGAGATGAGTCCTGAGATGTCATGGGAGTTTGCCGTCATTCAAGGTGTACACAGCGACCACCCGCACGTCGGTGACCGGAACTGCGGACAGGCTGCGTTCCATTGACTGGCTACTGGCCGGGCACGTAGAGGTTGCACTGTTCCTGGTACACGGCGTTGCCGCTCACCATGGCATAGAGCGCCGGCTCGCCGCCGTTGGCAAACACCCGGAGGACGCCGGTCAGGCCGCGCTCCCAGGTGGTGCGGCTCGGCGGCCGGCTGTCCCACAGCAGCGCCCACACGAGCGACTGGTACTTGTACGCGCTCACCTCATCGCCGACGCATGCTAACTGCTGTACGCGTGGGTCCGAGCCGGAGAACGTGCTTTGGTAGACGTGTTCGAATTCGTGCGCCAGGTAGGTCGCCGCGACCGAGGTGTCCTCGAAGGAGAGCACGGAGTTGATCGACATCTGATTCTGCGGCGAGTACCACAGGCCGCCGGTGGTCGAGGACAACGGCTCGCGCGCGATCGTTAGCTTCGTCTGATCGAGCTGGCCGGCGATGAAGTTGCCCTCGCCGGGCACGCCGATCAACAGCTCCAGCGCGGGGATCAGCCCCACGTCGATCGGCGCGTCGGAGGCCGGGTCGAGGTACCAGGCGAGCGTATCGGCGTACTGCGGATCGATGGGGGGACTCGGGACCGCGGGGACCAGAGTCGGCACGGCGGTGGGCCGAGTGACCGGCGTCGCCGTGGGGCGCGGAGCGGGCACGGGCGTCCGCACTTGCAGGGGCGTGCCCGTAGGCGGCTGCACCGCAACGGGCCAGGTCGCCGCCGGACGCAACGCGCGCCGCGAATCGAATCCGTAAATGTAGAGCGTGTGGTCGCCCGCGGTGTTGATCGTGACGGATGCGTCGAACGCCGAGTGCACCCAGCCGGGGCAGTTCTGGCTGCGGGCGACGTCCGGACGGTCAGTAACCGGGATGTTGCCCAGCAGGAAGCCCGTGCCCGCGGGGCCATCCAGATAGATGTGCACGCTGTCGATGTTAGGGCCGGTCGCGCAGTCGCTGGTGAGGCCTGCCCAGCCACGAAGCCGGAAGGCGCGGCCCGCGTAGGCTGGATTATTCTGATCTGGCGCAATGTCGACGAATACCGTGATCACGTCGCGCTGGGCGTGGGCCGGCGCCGCTGGAGCGAGCACCAGCGCCATGCCGACCAGGATGACCGCCAGCCAGGTGCATCCCTTCACTCAGCCACCTCCTGCGCACCACGTGCGGCAGCTATCGTACCCCGCCCGCCGGTATGCGGCTAGCCCGGGCCCATCGCCGGGCGCACCCTCCCATCGTCATCCAGGTTGGGTGGACGGCGCATGCCTCGCCCACCCGGCAGGAAGGGGATTCGCGGCGGTTACTCCTCGTCGACGCGGAACGGCGGCGCGGGCGCCGGCCGCAGCAGCTTCCAGATGGCGTCCGCGTAGGGCTTGTCGTCGAGCATGGCGAACAGCAGAAACGGGTGCGCATGCTGCTTGTAGCGCTCGGCGTTCAGCCGCCGGTCGCCGAGGTCGACGAACGCCGCCTGGGCCGCGGCCTCGATCCCGGCATACGAATCGCGCAAGCCGCGCTGGGTGTCGCGCACCCACGCCTGGAACTCGTCGGGCACCCGCTCGAGCAGCTCGTCGAGCGAGTCGCCGGCGCGCAGGCTCTCCCAGATGCGCAGCGGCGTGACCCCGGTGATGAGCCGGTGCAGGCGGAGGTACTCGGCGAGCTTCACCTTGACCCGCAGATTGCTCTCGCGGAAGCGCACCACAAACCCCTCGCGGTTGGCATCGGTGTGCGCGAGCAGCTCGGCGATGTCCGCGACGCCGTCGTGGCGCTGCACCACCGGGAACGGCACCTCGGCAGCGTCCGGCAGCGGCAGCTCTGCGCCAGTGGCCGTCTCGATCACGGCGAGCAGCACCAGGTCGGCCATGCCCGCGTAGTCCACGACGATCCGGTTCTCCGGGTAGATGATCTCGAAGAGATACGTCAGCGGCCGCTCGAACGGATAGCCGCCGTAGCGCTCACGGAGGTGGCGCGTCGCCCACCGCGCCTGCTCGCTGACGAAGCTGCCGCGCGTGGCGATCGCCGGCTGCCCCTCGACCCAGTAGAGGATGCCGAGCGAGCCATCCATCTTCTCGAACACGTCGAACGGCTCGGCGGGCAGCGGCGTCTCATGCTCGCCCAGGTTAAAAAACTTGCGAAAGGGGCGGGCGGCCACGGCGCCGCGGCTGTCGACGATGAGGCCGCGACACTGCATGGTCGTCTCGTTCCACGCGCGCTGGAACTGGCAGCGCGGCGTGTAGTTGAGGATGTGCAGGTCGGCCGTGGGGTGGCTGCTCACACTCACGTAGTGCTCGGCGAGCATCTCGGTGAGGTCGGGCAGCCACGCCACGACGGGCGGTGCGCCGGTAGGCATGAGTGCTCCTGGGTAGGCGGCGGCTTGGGATGGGCGCGGCTGTGCCACCGGAATTGAGCAGTATACGCGCCGCCGAGGCGACAGCATCGTGGGCGCAGCCCGTGGGCGCAGCCCGTGGGCGCGGCCGTGGCCTACCCCTGGCTAGCGGTGCGACCGGCGAAGCGCTGGAGCGTGCTGGCGCGAATGCCCACCAGGACATAGACCGCCATCCCCGTGGCGACGATCGTTGCCGCGTTGATGCCCAGCGAGCGGAGCCGCTCGATCGCGGTCGCCGGCTCGAATCCGAAGACGAGCGAGAGACCCAGCCACGCCGGCACCAGCGCGATCTGCGACGCCGATGCGAGGCCGATGAGCTCGCGGTGGCCCGCGTCGTCGACCGTGGCCAGCCCCGCCGCGGTGCCGACGACCAAAGAGAGCAGGAAACCGACCAACGGCGATGCGAACTGCGTGAACTCGAGCGGCGGCGGCGTGAGATGCGCCACGACGATGCCGCTGACGAGCACCAGGCACGTCGCCAGCAGCAGCGCGAGCAGGCCGCGCCCCACGAGCTGCCAATCGCGCACCCACATCCCGAAGCTGACCGACAGCAGCGCGGGCAGCAGCGGCAGAAACATCAAGCCGCCGATCATCAGCAGCAGGTTCGCCTGCACCATGCCGTAACAGAGGATCAACCCCGCGAGGAGCACGCGGAGCACGAAGCTGAAAGTAATGTGACTGAACTGCCACAACTCCTCGAGGATGTCGGTCGGCGGCCTCACGAGCGGCCAGGTGATGCCCCGCGCCCCCTCATGCGCACCGATCGTGCGCGGCTCGCGGACCTCGAGTGCGTACTGGTGGGGCTCGTAGAACGGCGCGTCCAGCAAGGCGTCGATAAATTTGCGGGCTTCGTCGGTACTGACCGCGACGTCGAGCACATCCTTCGGCACGTTCGGACCGTACACGTACACCTGGTGGACGGCGACCTCCCCGATGCCGAGCTTGAGTGCCAGCGCCGCGACCTCCGCACCGCAGCCCGCCGGCATGGTGACTTTCACGAGCCGCATGCTCGCCCTCCGGGGTACGCCTCTCTTTCCAGCATAGGCGCTCCCGCGCCGCCCGGCGTCCATTCCGGCCATGCATACCGGTCACCGGAGTTATCCACCACGGCTGCCGCCAAGTCGCCGTGGCAGCATGCGAAACCGATCAGCGGCGATCGAGCTCCTGGGCGGGTCGCGGCAGGCCGACGTGGAAGCCCTGCACGACGTCGCAGCCCACCTCGGCGAGCAGTCGCCAGGTTGGCTCGTCCTCGACGCCCTCAGCCACCACGCGCAGGTCCAACTGATGCGCGAGGGCGATCGTGGACTGCACGATGGCCTGCGAGCCGCCATCCGTGGTGAGCCCGGCGACGAACGATTGATCGATCTTCAGCTCGTCGACGGGTAGTCGCAGTAGGTAGCTGAGGGAGGAGTAGCCCGTGCCGAAATCGTCGAGCGAGACGTGGATGCCGTGCAGCCGCAGCTCGGTGAGGACGCCGATGGCGCGCTGCGGGTTCGTCATCACCGCGCCCTCGGTGAGCTCGAGGGTGAGCATGGCCGGCGGGATCCCGAAGCGGGCAAGGAGATCCATGACCTGCGCGGGCAAATCGGGGTCCTGCGCGTCCTGGACACAGAGGTTGACGGCGACCGGTACATCGGCGCCGCTCTGGGACCAGGCGCGGCACTGCGCAAGCGCATACTGCAGGACGCACTCGCTCAGCGGCCGGGCGAGCTCGGTGCGCTCGGCCAACGGCACGAATCGCCCGGGCAGCAGCAGTCCCCGCCGGGGATGCTGCCACCGCACCAGCGCCTCAACACCCACCAGGCGGCGATCGCGCGCCGCTCGCTTCGGCTGGTAGTACATCAGCAGCTGCCCGGAAGCGATTGCCTCCCGCAGCTCCGCCAGCTCTGGCGCGTCGCTCCCCGCCAGCTCCATCGGCAGCGCCTGCAGCCGGCGCATGCGCAGGTGCGCCCGTACCCGGGCGGCCAGCTCATCCGTATGGAACGGCTTCGCGATGAAGTCGTCAGCGCCGATATCCAGGGCACGGACCACCGCCGCGTGATCGGCGACTGCCGTCAACATGACGACGGGGGTCAACCGGGTCGCTGGCTGCGCGCGCAACTGGCGGCACACCTCGTACCCGTCGATTCCCGGCATCATCACGTCCAGCAGAATGAGGTCCGGGGGACTCGCGGCCGCGGCCGTGAGCCCTGCGGGTCCATCCTCGGCCACGGTGACAGCGTATCCATCGCGCTCGAGGCGGGCGCGCAGCACCCGGGTCACCTCCGGCGCGTCGTCGATCACGAGGATCCGCCCCCGGCCGGCGGGGCGCGGCCTTTCATCGGTCATGGGCAGGCCCTGGGCGGACGAGCGGCATCGCTGGGAGGCACACTCAGCCCTTTCCATCCAGCACCTCGCGTACTTTCTGGCTCAGCGAACGTGGGTTGAACGGCTTGCTGAGATACGCATCCGCCTCCCCCAGGAGACCGTGCCGAACGGCTACCTCGCCCGGGTATCCCGACATGAATAGGACCCGGATGCCGGGCCGCAGGCGCGTGGCACGGCGGGCGAGCTCGATGCCGTTCATTCCGGGCATCACCACGTCGGTCAGGAGCAGGTCGATGTGGCCCGAATCGGCGGGGATGAGGTCGGCAGCCTGCTCGGCATGCGCGGCGACGAGCACGTCGTATCCCGCCGACTCGAGCACGCCGGTCGCCAGCGAGCGCACCGCGGGGTCATCCTCGACCAGCAGGATGCGCTCCGATCCGCCAACGGTGATCAGGCCGAGCGGCGCGCCTGCCACGGCGCCGCGCGCGGCAAGGCGCGGGAGGTAGACCTTGAAGGTAGCGCCATGCCCGAGCTCGCTATAGACGCGGATCTCACCCTCGCTCTGCTTCACGATGCCGTACACCGTGGCCAGCCCGAGTCCCGTGCCATTGCCGAGCGACTTCGTGGTGAAGAACGGCTCGAAGATTCGCGCCGCCGTCGGCGCGTCCATTCCGGTACCCGTATCGCTCACCGTCAGCAGCACGTACGATCCGGCGCGCGGCGCGTCCGGGCTCAGGGGCTCCGTGGGGCCCACCTCGACGTTCGAGGTCATGATCGTCAGCTTGCCGCCGTCGGGCATGGCGTCCCGGGCATTGACGGCGAGATTGAGGATGACCTGCTCCAGTTGGCTCGGATCCGCCAGTACCAGCCCCAGATCCGGGTCCTGGATCGTAGCCAGATCGACGTCCTCGCCGATCACCCGGCTGAGCAGCCGCTCCATGCTGGTCACGGTCTCGTTGAGGTCGACAACCTTCGGATCCAGCACCTGCTGGCGGCTGTACGCCAGGAGCTGGCGGGTCAGGCCGGCGGCACGGTCGCCCGCCCGCGCGATCACCTCAATCGAGGTACGCAGGGGATCCTCCGCGCCGAGCTCGTCGAGCGCCAACTCGCTATAGCCAATGATGGCCGTCAACAGATTGTTGAAGTCGTGGGCAATACCGCCGGCCAGCAGCCCGACCGCCTCCATTTTTTGCGCCTGGCGAAGTCGCTCCTCGGCCTGTTCCCGATGCGCCTGGGCCTGTACCGCATCGTCGTAGAGCCGCGCTTTCTGGGCAGCGATGCCGATCTGATTGCCGACCGTCACGAGCAGGCGGACCTCTGCCGGCGGAACAGGGCGCCGGTTGCGAAGGCCGAGAAACAGATGCCCGAGGATAATCGTTCCCGTGGCAATCGGCACCCACACGGCGGTGGCGATGCTTTCGCGCTTGAGGGATCGGTATCGATCCTCGGCCGCCAGATCCTCGACGACGATGGGCTCGCGCTCGGTCAGCAGCCACAGCCGAGGTTGGGAGGCCACGTCCGCAACCGGGTGGGCACCGAACTGCGGGATGTTTGCCTCGTCACGATAGCCTCGGTGTGCCTCGGCAGCAATCTCCGTGCCGCCAGTATCGGTGATGCGAATCGCGGCCAGATCGTACGCCCCCGCAGCCACGATGGGATCGATCACGTGGTCGAGAAACGCATCCAGATCCTGGGTGGTGAGCAGCGCTTGCGAGATCTCGAGCAGGAGCTGCAGCTCGCGATAGCGCGCGTCTTCCGCCGCGGCGCGCTCCTCCTCAGCCCGCTTGCGCTCGATCGCATAGCGCACCGAGCGCTCCAGCGCGCGGCCGTCCACCTGGCCTTTCACGAGGAAGTCCTGCGCACCGGCTTGGACAGCCTGCAGCCCAATGCGCTCGTCGTCGAGCCCGGTCAGGATGATGATGGGCAGATCGGGCGCGGCGGCGCGCATCTGCTGCACCGTGGTGATGCCCTGCGAATCCGGGAGGGAGAGGTCCAGCAGGATAGCGGAGATACCGCCATCGCTGACGCGTTCGCGCGCCGCCGCAAGGCGAGCCGCGCGGTGGACGTGCGCCGTGGCGTCGATCTCGGCCAATAACTCCTGAATGAGCTCGGCGTCGGCCGGATTGTCTTCGACGAGCAGCAGATCGAGCGTCATCGTGCCTCACATCTGCGCGCTGCGAGCGCCATCACGCCGTGTCGCCTACACACCCAGCATGGTCCTCGTGGGCAGCTTCACGATCGTGAGCCAGAAATCCTCGATTGACGCCACCACGGCGAGAAACTGGTCGAGATCGACCGGCTTCGTGATGTAGCAGTTGGCGCGGAGCTCATAGCTGCGTAAGATGTCGGCCTCAGCGCTCGACGTCGTGAGGATGACGACCGGAATGCGCTTCAACGCCTCGTCGGCTTTGACCTCGGCGAGCACCTCGCGGCCATCCTTCTTCGGGAGATTGAGGTCGAGGAGGATCAGATCGGGGGTTGGCTCATCGGCGAAGCGCCCCTCCTTGCGGAGATACTCCAGCGCCTGCACCCCATCCCTGGCGACTCCCACCGTGTTCCGGACCTTCGCCTCTTTGAATGCCTCGAGCGTCAGCTCGACGTCGCCTGGGCTGTCCTCTACGAGGAGGATATGAATTGGGGCACCGCCTCGGTGTTCGAGCATGCGTCACTGCCTCCCTCGGCTGGGCTTGACTCGGCTGGGATGGAAAAAGAAAAGATGGACCCTTCGTCCGGGGCGGACGTGACCCAGATTCGACCACCGTGCCGTTCCACGATGCGCTTGCACAGCGCCAGGCCGATCCCGGTGCCCGGGTACTCGTCCACGCCCCACAGCCGTTGGAAGATCACGAAGATGCGGTCTGCGTAGGCGGGCTCGAACCCAATGCCATTGTCGCGGACCGAGAAGACGTAGTCCCCGTTCTGGCGCTCCGCGCTGACGTGGACCCGGGGCGGCTCGGCGCCGTGGAACTTGATGCCGTTTGCGATCAAGTTCTGGAAGACCTGGGTCAACTGGCCCTTATCTGCCGGCACGATCGGGAGCGGGTCGTGCGTCACTTCGGCCCCCGTTTCCGCGATGGCCTCACCAAGATTGTCGGCTGCTTGCGCGACGACGGCGTCACAATCGGTGGCTTCGGGAGTATTCGCCCGGGTGGCCACACGCGAATAGGTCAGCAGATCGTTGATAAGACGCTGCATGCGGCTGGCGCCGTCGGTGACGTGGCCGATGAAGCGGTCGGCGTCCGCATCGAGCTGCCCTCGGTAGCGGCGCGCGAGCATCTGCGCGAAGCTGCCGACCACGCGGAGCGGCTCCTGCAGATCGTGCGACGCGACGTAGGCGAACTGCTCCAGCTCGGCGTTGGACCGGGCGAGGTCCTGGGCGCGCGCCTCCACGTCCGCCGTGCGCTCCGCCACCCGCTGCTCGAGCGTCTGATTGAGCGCGCGCAGCTCACGATTCGCCACGTGGAGCTCCTCCGCCTGCTGGCGCAGCGCAGCGTCCTTGTGGCCAAGCTCCCCGGCCATCGTGTTGAATTGCACGGTGAGCGCGCGCAAGTCGCTTGGGCCGCCGACGGGCACCCGCGCCGCGTAGTCGCCCGCCGCAAATTTCGTGGTCGCGATTGTGAGGGCCCCGAGCGACCGCAAAAGCCGGGCGCCGATCACGCCCGCCGCACCCGCGAAGCCAATGACGAGCATCAGGCCCAGCAGAGCGGCGCGCCGCTCCGCCTCGGTGATCGCCGACAGGATGTCGTCCTGCGGGGTGATGACGAGCACGGCCCAACCGAGATCGGGTATCGGCGCATAGGCCACAAACCGGTCTTCGCCACCTCCCGGTGCCTGCTCGAGATTCGCGCCGGCAGCGCCGCCGAGCGCAGCCTCCGCCCACACGCTCTCAGAAGCCGCCGGGCTGAGCAACCGGCTGGGGTCCGTATCGATTGCGATCAGTCCCCCGCGCGCCACAACGCTGAGTCGCGTGGCTGCCGTTGGCCCCACCAGCCCGAACTCCTTCGTGAGCCGATCGACTGCGAAGCTCGCGGCCAGCACAGCACGGATGGACCCGGTATTGTCGAAGACCGGGACCCCGACGACGAAAGTAGGACCGGGCGGGTTGACCGCCACAAAGGGGGCCGAAACGTAGGGCGCCCGCGAGCGGATCACGCCCTGGAAATACTCGCGGTTCGCCAGGTCGATGCCGATTGTGGTGAGATCGCGGGAGCCGTTCGCGCGGAGCACCCCTCGGGCATCAATCGCAAACGCATTTCGCATACTCGGATACGTGGTGAGCAGATCGTCGAGCGCATCGTAGACGGGGGGCAGGTCCCAGTTGTCACCACGTACCGCACCCTCGAGCGCCCCCCGCGAGGCCACCAGTTGCAGGCCCGTGCGCGCGTTCGCCAGGTGCTCGCGGACCGAGCCTGCGGTCGCCTGGGCCAGGCTCGTTTGCTGGGTTTGCAGCTGGGCAATGGACGCATCCCGCAATTGGATAGCGACCGCGGCGGTCGACGCGCCAGCCGTCAGGAGCGCCACCGCCGTGACCAGGGCAACCACCTGGCTGCTGAGTGGCAGGCGAATCCAGTTATCCCGGATCCAGTTCGGCGGGGCGAAGCCAAAATAGTAGGCCACGGCGCAGAGCATCGACACGACACTCGAGACGGGCTTCGTGAGTACTGCGGTCTCCGGCGCGGCGGTTTGGATGCCGGCGAGCAGCAGCACGCCGGCGAGCAGCGCCGAGCCAGCCGCAGCGAGCGACAGCCGGCGGCGGCGCTCCCCCGTGGCTTCCAGTGCACCGCGGACGAGAAGCACGCTGGCATACCCATCCCCGAGCGCGAAATATGCGACGATGGGAATCGTGATCACCGCCGGCACCGGCGGAGCCATCACCACGATGAGTCCCCACGAGAGGAGCATGCCGGCCAGTGCCGCGAACAACGTCCAGCGTGGCACCGCACAGAAGGCTGCCGTGACGCGGAGCAGCAAGCAGGGCTGCGCGAGGACGAGGAGCCCTGTGATGACGGCGATCCCGCGGGTTTCTTGCTGGCCCGCCAGCGCCGCAAGCCACCCGATCGCGATCGCCCAGCCCAGGGAGCCGAACAGCAGCGCGACGTCCCGCCGTCGCGGGTCGCGCTCGTACGCGTAGTCCGCAAGGGTTACTGCGGCAATAAGCACCAGCGCGGCTTGCGTGATGATCTGGAGGGCTTGGTCCATGCGCCGCCACCACCGATTGGCCCGACACGCCCCGTCAGCACGCGAGAAGCGCGCACGTCCAACGTGAGAACTAGAGCAGCCATTGCCTATACCGGTCGATCACTATACCCAGGTGATTGACCATAGCTAAGTAGTTTCCGCCAAAATAGGCCAGATGGCATACACCGAGCCATGGCGCATCAGTACAACTGGCGCGCGTTTCTCGCCGACCGTACCCAACTGTACGCCCGTTGGGGGCAATGCTTGTTCTTACCTTCGGCACACAAAAGTGTGATGATCGGCAGAGTGGCCAATCGGGAAGATCGCGAAAGTCACTATCAGTCTCCCGGCCGGCCTGCTCCGGGAGATTGAGCGCCGTAGGCAAGCTGGTGAGCAGACCCGGAGCGAGGCCATTGGGATAGCCTTTCTGATACGGAGGTGCCCGTCTCGCCCGCGCAGCAGAGCGAGCTCGCGCGTCGCCTAACTACGACCGAACGCGACCGGGACGAGCCGATACCGTGGGGGGACCTCAAGGCTGAGCTCGCGCGCCGGTGCCCGTAGCCCGGGTCGTCTTCACGCAGGCTGCGTGGGCGGAGGTCATCGCCGCCCAGGACTGGTACGAAGCACGCTCCTCCGGATTAGGCAGCCGATTCCGCGCCCAGGCTGCCCGCGTGGTGCAGCGACTCAAGGAGACCGCGCTGCAATTCCCGCTTGTATTCCGTGACGTGCGTCGCGGCCTCGTGCGGGGTTTCCCGTACGGCCTCTTCTTGCGCGCTCCGCCTCCTGGGCTGCCGTCATGCGTTCGAACTCGTGCGGGGCTTCCCGTACGGCCTCTTCTTTCGCTTCGAGCCGGACGTGGTGATCGTGCTCGCGTGCTTTCACGCAAGCCGCGACCCGCAGCAGTGGCGCAGCGCATATAGGCCCCGAGACTAACGAGCTGTCACTGCGCCTGTCGATGAGATTTACTGACCAATGGCGATATGAGCGAGGGACGGCGGACTGATTTCGAGATCAGGTCAGCTATCACCAGCGGCCGATTGGCATTCGACAACTCTGGTCACGCAGAAGCCCCGGCCACCTGGTGCGGCCGGGGCTTCTGTATCGTCAGTTATCTTGCGTGCTGCGTGGGGACTGCAAGCCATTGTAGTTGCGGCGCGGTACTACCGGCCGGCGCTGTCAAACCCCACGGAGCGCGGGTCGCGCGTGACCCTCGGACGATTACCGAGGGTCAAATCCACCCGCACGCGTCTCCCCAAAGCGCGCCAACGTTGGTTGCATTCGGCACCTCCTGGATTCGCCTCGGGTTGTCTGCCCGGTGCGCACTCCGCCGAGTGCTCATCGTAGCCCGTTTCGTTCTGTTTTTACTATAGTGCGCGCAACCCAATCCGACCAGGTCGATTCCAGCGTCAGACCCCTTTCAAAAGCGTCTCAAATACATCGTTACGCTGGTGATTCGGGGGGTATCCACTCCTCGCGAATGAAGCGCAGCAGCCGGGCGGCCGCGGCCGCGCGGACCGGCGCGCCGGCGTAGAGGCGGGCGCGCATGTTCGCGGGCTCGCCACTCTGCAGCCGCTCGTAGAGCTGCGTGCGGGCGGCGAACGCGCTCTGTACCATGTCGGCCGCTACGGCGAGCAGCCGCAGATGGTCGCGCGTGCTCGGCGCGTTGTTGCGGAAGTAGCGCTCCACGAGCGGCCCGATCTCCGGGCTCGCCAGATCCGAGGCACCGCCGGTGAGCACGAGCGAGCTGGTCAGGATGTCCTCCAGCAGCCGCTCCGCGCGGTCGGACGCCTCGATACCGTGCAGCCGGTAGGCCGAGCTCATCCGGTGTGCCATGAACCCGTTCGGCAGCACCTGCGCCTCGGCCTCGGCGGTGTGCAGGCAGGCGCGCAGCACCTCCACGTCCGCAATAAGCTGTCCGATCTGGACCTGCACCGCGCGGTCTCGCTCGCGGCCCGCCCACTGGCTCAGCAGATCGGCGACCCCGACGAACGCCTCCAGCTTGGCGAGCAAACGCACTGCCGTGGTGAAGCCGCCGTCGAGCCGGGTGAGCGAGCGGTGGAACTGGCTGGCGAGCGCCGGATTGCGATAGACGAATACACGATCCCACGGCACCAGCACGTCGTCGAAAATCAGGGTGGCGTCGACCTCGTCGAAGCGGGCTGTCAGCGGCAGCCGCTCCTGGTCGGCGTGCTCGGCGTAGAGGTCGCGGCAGAGGATCGTCAGCCCGGGGGCGTTCATCGGCACGGCGAAGCAGAGGGCGTAGTCCTCCTCGTCGGCTTCACGCGGACGGTTCGGGTGCACGAGCGCCTCATCGGAGA
>JAXDLH010000246.1:0-14587 GCA_034666705.1 Chloroflexota bacterium | reverse complement strand
ATTGCGGGCGCCATTTTCCGGCGTGATCGCATCTATTGCGGCGCAGCCGGGGAGTCGCATCGGTGCGGGCCAGGGGCTGATTGTACTCGCCAACCCCGGCGAGCCGGTCCTCGAAGCGAGTGTGCTGCCGGCCGACGCCGCGCGCCTCGCCACCGGGCAGTCGGCACGGGTGCAACTGGATAGCGGCGATGGGACGACCCTAACTGGAACCGTCCTCGGCGTTGAAGCCGGCCCGAACAGCGCGAGCAAGCTCGTCCGCATGCAGGTCGACTGGAGTGGAGCCCGGCCCGCTTACGGTTCGACGGGCCGGGCGGACATCGTCCTGCAAGGGAAGACTGATGCTCTGCTGGTTCCTATCCGCGCAGTCCGCACCGGCGACAAGGGGCAATCGCAGGTCGAGGTGGTTGATGGCGACACGCACACCTTAGTGCCGGTTACCGTCGGCATCACCAACGTGAATTCAGCGGAGATCGTCAGTGGTGTGGAGGCTGGGCAATATGTCTGGGTCGGCGCCTGAGCGCCGAAGTGTCGGGGATGCAACTGCGTGAGAATCCTGCTGCTGACTCAGGTAGTGCCGTTCCCGCCGGATGCCGGCCCGAAGATCAAGACCTACAACGTGCTGCGGTATCTTGCGCAGCGGCATGAAGTCCACCTCGCGTCGTTCGTCCGATCCGCGAAAGAGGAGGAAGCCGCTCAGTCGCTCGCGTCGTACTGTGCGAGCGTGACGACCGTGCCGCTGCGAAGATCGCGCGGCCGCGACGTCGTCGCCCTGGGGCGCAGCCTCGCAACTGGGCGCTCCTTCCTGGTGGAACGTGACGACTCGCGCGCAATGCGGGTGGCGATCGCTGATCTGCTGGAGCGGCATCAGTTCGATGCGGTGCACGCTGACCAGTTGACAATGGGTCAGTTCGCCGTGGGTCTCCCCGTGTCGCTGCACGTGCTGGACGAGCACAACGCGGTATGGACGATTGTCCGCCGCGCGGCGGCGCAAGAGCATTGGGGACCGAAGCGCCTACTGGCTGAGTTGGAGTGGCGCAAGCTGCGTGGGTATGAGGGCGACCTGTGCCGTCGCTTCGACGACGTGACGGTAGTCAGCGAGCAAGACGCGGCAGATCTGGCGGGGGCCACCGGGGCGGCATTGCATGCCGAGGTTATCCCGATTGCGGTCGATACGGATGAGCTGCCGTTTGTGGCTCGTGGGCCGGCGGCGCGGCACGTCGTCAGCGTGGCAACCATGTTCTACCCACCGAACATCGAGGGCATTCACTGGTTCGCCACCGAGGTGTTCCCCTCGATTCGGCGTGCTGTGCCCGGCACGGAGTTTCGGGTCGTCGGGGCGCGTCCGCCAGCGCATATTCAGCAATTGAGCGGGCCTGAGAGTGGCATCGTCGTAACCGGTTACGTGCAGGACCTCGACCCGATCCTCGACGAGAGCGCCGTGCTCGTCGTCCCCCTCCACTCCGGCAGTGGGATGCGCGTCAAAATCGTGGAGGCGTTCTCCCGGGGCATTCCGATCGTGTCGACGACGGTTGGCGTCGAGGGGATCGATGCGCGAGCGGGCGAGCACCTGCTCGTCGCGGACGACCCACGTGACTTCGCCGCCGCGGTGAGCCGCTTGCTGCAGGATCCCATCGAGGCGGCGCGGCTGGCTCGAGCTGGACGCGAGCTCGTGGAGAGCCGCTACGATTGGCGAACCGCGCTCGTGGGACTCGACCGCATCTACTCTGCCGATCTAGCAGGAGCGCAGCCCGGCGGCGCAGTGCTCCATGGCGACGATCGTCGCCCCCTGCGCGCTACGCGTCCCTGAGCGCGCCTGGTAGAGAGGCGCGGATGGCGCGCGTTGTCAGTCAGGTTAGGAAAGGTTTGCCGGTACCGTGAAGGTCCTCTTCGTCGTCCCCTATGTGCCCTCGACGATCAGGGTGCGCCCCTACAACTTCATTAAAGAGCTGGCTCAGCATCATGACGTGACGGTGGTCGCCACCGCCACCGCGCGCGAGGCGGCCGGTGCGGCGGGACTCGAGGAGTTGGGTGCTCGGGTGGAGCTCGTGCCGATTCGCCCGGCGACCGCCCTCATGAGCTGCGCCGCCGCGGCGTTGCGTGGCGACCCGCTGCAAGCTGCCGTCTGTATGTCGCCCGCGCTCGATCGCCGGCTCCGCGAGCTCGTTGCGACTGGCGGCTTTGACGTGGTGCACGTCGAGCACCTTCGCGGGGCGGCGGCGCGGGCTTCTATTCCGGCTCACATCCCCACCGTATTCGACGCGGTGGATTCGATCTCGCTTCTATGGGAGCGGACTCTCGCGGCCAGCACCAGCCTGCGCCAACACGTGCTGGCGCGGCTCGAGCTCCAGCGCACCCGCCGCTTCGAGGGCTTGATAGTCCGCCGTTTCGACCGCGTAGCGGTGACGTCGGCAGTCGACGCGAAGCGGCTGCAGGAGCTCGCGCCGGGCGCTGAGCTCACCGTGGTGCCGAACGGCGTGGACCTCGAGTACTTTTCCGTACAGGGGTGCGCGCGTGAGCCAGCGACGCTCGTCTTCTCCGGCAAGATGTCGTACCACGCGAACGTCACCGCGGTGCGGCACTTCGTCGATGCTATCTTGCCGCTCGTGCGCCAGCAGCGGCCGGACGTGCAGCTCCGCATCGTGGGGAGCAGCCCGCCCCAGGAGATCGTCGATCTCGCGCGCGACCCCGCAATCAGCGTCACCGGCTACCTGCCGGACATCCGCGAGGCGATTCGGGGGGCAACCGTGGCCATTTGCCCGGTGACCGTGAAGGTGGGTGTGCAGAACAAGGTGCTGGAGGCCATGGCGCTGGGCTTGCCGGTGGTCTGCTCGGCGGTCGGATTCGAGGGCTTGGCCGCGGAGCCGGATCAGGACCTCCTCGTCGCCAACTCCCCCAGCGAGTTTGCGGCGGACGTCGTGCGCCTTCTCGACGACGCGGATCTCCGCCGCCGCCTCAGCGCCGCCGGCCGTCGCTACGTCGAATCGCATCATCGCTGGAGCGCCGCTACGGCGCAGCTCGAAGGTCTCTACCAGGAGGCGATTGACCGCCACCGGGTGCCTGCGTAGGGGGCCTTCCCCATCCTGGCGCGCTGGGTTTGGCTATTAATGGGAGTCAGATGATCCGCTTAACAGAGGCCCGGGCGAGGCCCGTGAAATGACTGCGCCATGACGCTCGCATCGGACAATAGACTCGGCAATCGGGCCCTGCTTCATTGCCCAGTTGTGAAGCCGCTTTCCTGATACCCATTAGGTCTGGTTCCCAAGCCGCCACGCGCAATACTGTTCTGCGATTCCCGCGATACCTTTGACGGCGGCGTCCCGTAAACGGCCCGAGTCCGCGGCCTGGCGTCCGGCGATCATGCCGCCCTTCGCTTTGGCTTCTTCGGGCTGAAGCCCATTCGTTTCCACGTTCGGTACCGTCGGTGGTCGGCTGGTTTTACACCGGCGGGCCGGCGGGGGCGGTTGGGGTGCCGCCGAAGGGCAGACGCAGGTACTGATCGTGGTGGAGCACCACGTCGAGCAGCGTCGGCTTGCCCTGGCGGCCGTTCTCCAGGCCGCGCGCAATTGCGGGCGCGAGCTCCTCTGGCTGCTCGACCCGGATCCCTTCGCACCGCAATCCCTCTGCCACCTTCGCGAAGTCGATGCCTGGCAGGAAATCCATAGCGTCGCCCTGCGGGCCGGTGTAGTTCACGCGCTCGTGGCCCAGCGTGGCATTGTTGAACACGATCGTCGTCACGCCAATGCGGTGGCGCGCCGCCGTCTCCAGCTCGGAGAGGATGCCGCACGTGATGCCGCCGTCGCCCTCGAAGCAGATCACGTCCCTGGCTGGCGCGGCGAGCTTGGCGCCCATCGCCATCGGCAGGCCGGTGCCAATCGCGCCCGTGCCGCGCGGACTGATGAAGGTGGGGCCGGCGTCCACCAGGATGTGGCTGCTCGCCCACATGAAGGGGCTCGAGCCGTCCGATACGAGGATCGTGTTGGCGCCGACGACCTTGCTGACCTCGTGCACCAGGCGGCCCGGGTGGATCGGCACCTGGGTCGAGCCCATGAACAGGCTCGAATCCTCGGACCACGTGTCGAGCAGTTGGCGGATCTCGTTCGAGCGCGACGGGCGTGGCTGGTACCCGGCGGCCACGAGTGCGGCGGTCAGCGCTTGCAGCCCAACTTTCGCATCGGCGAGCAGCTCAACCTCCGGCCGATAGTTG
The DNA here is from genome assembly GCA_034666705.1 of Chloroflexota bacterium. GTDB lineage: Bacteria > Chloroflexota > UBA6077 > UBA6077 > SHYK01 > JAXDLH01. Next base: position 10,383 of record JAXDLH010000246.1, on the reverse strand, counting down.
CGGCCGATGTTCTCGGGATCGATGTCGAGATGGATGAGCGTCGAGCTGGGGTCGGGCAGGGTCCACGAGTTGGTGGCCATCTGGTTCGTGCGGGTGCCGACCAGCAGCACCGTGTCGCACTCCTTGATCACCTGCGCCGCGACCCGGCCGCGGCCATAGCGGCCGCCCTGAATGTCGCCGGTGCTCCCGACCGACCGCGGGTCGTGCTCGTCGAACGCGCCCTTACCGGAGATCGTGGTTGCCACCGGGCAATCGAGCAGGTCGGCGAGGGCGCGCAGCTCATCCCAGGCGCGCGACAGGTAGATGCCGCCGCCCGCGACGATGCCGGGCCGCTCGGCGTGCAGCAGCGCCTCGACGGCACGCTCGATTGCCTCCGGCTCCGGCGGCGTGCGGTGCGCCGGATACCGCATGTACTGGGGTTCGGCGAATACTTCGACCTCACCGGCGTGCCGTTCGAAGCGCTCGCCGGCGTGCTGGTGGAACACCACCGGTCCAGGGCGACCCGTGGTGGCCACGCGGAACGCCTTGCGTAGCTGCTCGGGGTAGGTCGCCGGCGCCCAGGCGTCGACGATCGCCTTCGAGAAGACGCGCACCACCCCCGCCGTGTCGTGCTCGTAGGTCGCGTGTTTGCCGATCTGGGCGGGCGCCATCCCGTCGACGTGCACGATGAGCGGCACCGACGACTGCCACGCCTCGTGCATGCCCATCAGCACGTTCGGGTTGCCCGGCTTGTTGATGGCGACGATACCGGGCTTGCCGCTGATCCGCGCGTAGCCATAGGCCATGAGCGATGCCGTGCCCTCGAAGTGGATCACAATCGGCTGGATGGTGCTCGTATCCAGCTCCTGAAAGACCTTCATCCCAAAGACGAACTCCACGCCGTAGGCGGCGAGCGTCTCGGCGAAGCCCTGATCGACGGGCACGCGGTGGGGGGCGGCCCGATCGGCGACGGCCATGGCGACACCTCCTGCTGACTGGATCCGTACGGGTGGTTCGACAGGCTCTCCCCGAATGTGGTCGCCTATCCCCCAGGCGAATCGTACCTCTGCACCCCCCGCCGATCAAACGCGATTTGACTGGGTCGGCTCTGCGTGGTACCTTCGGCTGATTCACGATTCGATGGAGGTCCCGCATGGCTACGTTCCCCTATCCGCATTTCTCGATCGCCGAGCGCGATGCCCGCTGGGCGCGCGTGCGCGCGATGATGGCCCAGGAGAGCCTCGACGTGGTCGTCGCCCCGAACAATACCGGGCACTCGACCGACTTTCAGGCCGACGCGCGCTACCTGTCCCACGTCGGCGGCGGCGGCGACAGCGACATCGCCTGCATCTTTCCGCTTACTGGCGACGTCACCGTGGCGGCGAAGGACGGCACCCACCGCTGGCTCACCACCCAGGACTGGGTGACCGACGTACGCGATACTGCCCGCGAGTACGGCGACGTGGTCATCGATCGGATCAAGGAGCTGGGCGCCGAGCGGGGCCGCATCGGCGTGAGCGGCATGGGCCCGGGCAACCGCACGCCCGAGGGCACGATTCTCTACCTGCAAATGAAGAAGCTGCTCGAGACGTTTCCGGACGCGACGTTCGTCGACTGCACCTCGCAGATGCAAGAGGTGCGCTCGGTGAAGAGCGACGAAGAGGTGGCCTGCCTGACGAAGAGCACCGAGCTGATCGAGCACGCGATCGAGGCCAAGGTCGCGGCGGCGCAGCCGGGCGCCAAGGACTACGAAGTGTGGGCCGAGGCGATCTACGCCATGATCAAGCGCGGCTCCGAGCTACCGGTGCACTACAACTGGGTTTCCGGTCCCGAGAGCCATCGCACCCTCAGCCGTCCGAGCCATCGCACGCTCGCGCTGGGCGACCGCATCGAGGATGAGCTGGAAGCGTCGTGGCAGGGCTATCGGGCGCAGTGCGTGCAGCCGGTGTGGGTTGGCCAATGCGAGCCGATCTACCACGACCTGATCAAGATCCAGCGCGAGGTGTTCAATGGCGTGCTGGAGGCACTCCGGCCTGGCGTAACGGTGGGTGAGCTGTTCAAGGCGACCGAGCAGGCCGTGCGTGAGGCGTCGCCAGCGAGCGGGCCATTGGCAGGCTGCACGGCGGGCCTGGCGATGCATGGCCGTGGCCAGGGCGACGACCGGCCGCTCGTGACGAATCCGAAGGCGTCATCGCGGTCGCTGAACCTGCAATTACAGGAGCGTAACGTGTTCATCCTCAAGCCGCGGGTGGCTACGGCGGACCGCAAGCACGGCGTGAACTGGGGCGACACGGTGGCAATCGGGCCCAATGGCGGCTACCGGCTCGGCACGCGCGCCCACGACATTCGAGTTTCGGTGGTGGTGCCGGGTTCACTCTGACAGGTAGCCGAAACCACCTCATCCTGAGTCGTCATGCCCCGCCGGGGCGCCACCGCGGCATGGAAATCTATTTCCAAAGCAGGGATGGAGTGAAGAGGGAGCTCCCGGCGCGCTGAACGGTTTCAGCTCCGGGAGCTCCCTCTTCACTCCGCCCTTGGGGGATCAATCAGCCACACTGGCCCGGCCTGGGAAGGGCCGCTCGTTCGCTAGCCGGGACTCTCCAACTGGGGCAGGCGGCCTTTGACGCCGCAGAGCAGCGCGATGCCATACTCCCGCCAGAGGCTGTCGGCCGGGGAGAAGCCGGCTTCCCGCAGCCAGCCCACCTGTTCCTCGAGCGTCCCCGGCAGCGGGCTTTCCCCGCCGCCGCCGTAAAACCCGAGATCCGGGTCCCGCTGCGCCCAGCGCCCGAGCGGCCGCAGTGCGGGGTTCGTGAGCCGCACGTAGTCGAGGTTCAGAAAGACCCCGTCATTCGCCAGCAAATCGTAGATGGCGCGGTATACGGCGCGGATGCGGGTGCCGTCGAACAGGTTGTGGATCGCGATAGTCGACACGACCACGTCAAATGGGCCTTCGACGGCCTGCGTCCAGTCCGGCTGGGCAAAGTCCGCCTGCACGTAGCGCGCCCGATCGGCGGCCTCGCCGAGCTCCTCGCGGGCGCGCTCCAACATGAGTGCCGAGCCGTCGGTCAGCGTGGCCTGGGCCTGCGGAAAATGAGCCAACAGCATCGCGTCGAGCGGGCCGGGGCCCGCGCCGACGTTCAGGTACCGAAACGGCTGCTCCGGCGTGTAAGGGATGTGCGCACGAATCAGCGTGAAGTCGCGCCGGCGGCGCTCCGGACGGCGCTCCTGTCGCGTGATCCACTCGGCCACGTACCGATCGTCGCGCCAATCCTCGGTCAGCCGCTGCGGAGTCTCCATCAAGCTCTCCTGGCGATGGGTGTGCGGCCGAATCGCCGCCCACACGACTGTACTACAGTGCGGAACGCGAAGTGCGGAGTAACGGGGACGGCGTGGCCCCGCACCCATTCTGCACTCCGCACTCGCCACTCCGCACTTCCATGGCCGCGGTTCGCCGCGCAGGGTATCGAGCACCTGCACCTCGGCAGATGCTGCGCTCTAGCGGCGTCTCGCGGTCGATTCCGGGCGTAGAATTGGCTGATGCGTCGCCGCGGGCGCGATGGGGGAGATTGTGACGGAAACCGCAACCGAACAAGCCAATTTCCAGGCCGCTGGCGTGCGGCGCGTGTGGGACCGCAAGTCGGTCTATGAGGAGTGGGTGCACTCACTCGGGCTGCCGACCTACTCCGGCTACTTCATCGACGACATCCGCAAGCTGGAGCTGGGCTGGTGGGAGGAGCGGAAGTGCAACGCCGCCATTCTGCTGCTCGCCGGCCAGGAGGGGATCAGCGAGGTACGCGTCTCCGAGATCCCCGCGGGCGGCTCGACGGCGCCCATGCGCATGGCGCTCGACGAGCTGGTCTACGTCGCCGACGGGCGCGGCCTGACGACGATCACCAGTGATAGCGGCGCGGCGAAGACGTTCGAGTGGCAGAAGCACAGCCTCTTCATGCTCCCGCGTCACCACGAGTACCAGCTCAGCAGCACCCAGGGCGACCAGCCGGCGCGCCTCCTCCACTACAACTCGCTGCCGCTGGCGACGTCGCTGCTGCCCGACCCGGAGTTCTTCTTCAGCGCCCACTTCACGAGCGACAACCGCCTCAGCGACGCCGACGGCACCGACTTCTACTCCGAGGCGAAGGTCGTGCCCTCCGAGCGCAATGGCGGCCGCAGCATGTTCTGGGTCGGCAACTTCTTCCCCGACATGCGCGCGTGGGACCGCATCACGCCGTTCCGCGAGCGTGGTGCCGGCGGCCACGTGGTGTGGATCCAGTACCCCGGCTCGCCGCTGTGGAACCACATGTCCGTGTTCCCGTCGCAGACCTACAAGAAGGCGCATCGCCACGGCCCCGGCACGCTGATCGTGATCCCGAGCGGCGAGGGTTTCTCCTATATGTGGCCCGAGGGCAAGGAGAAGGTCTTTGTACCGTGGCACGAAGGCAGCGTGTTCGTGCCGCCGAACCGGTGGTTCCACCAGCACTTCAACCTCGGCGGCGAGGCTGCGCGCTACCTCGCCTTCCACTCGCCCCGCGGCGCGTCCGGGAACACCGAGCGCGTCGAAGATGTGCAGCGCGACCAGATCGAGTACCCCGACGAGGACCCGATCGTGCGCGAGACGTTCGAGCGCGAGCTGGAGAAGCGCGGCCTGCATTCGCTGATGGTCGACGAGGCCTACCGCGACCGCAACTACCAGTGGGGCTACGAGGAGGACGCGGACTAACGACGAAGTTAGCACGGGAGCGTCTGCTGACTGTCGCAGCGATGCCAAGTGGTACGCTCCCGTGCGCCGCTGGAGGTCGGCTCCCGCCGGCTGAGGAATCGTCGTCCGGTCTTGCGGCCCAGAGATCCGGTGTATCCTGGCTGCAGGCTCCGCCCGGGCTGCACGACTCCCGCGTGGCGGTCCCGATCCTAAACCACAGCCACGATGAAACCGGCATTGATGCAGGCATGATGTACGAGTGAAGGCTTGCGGTTTTCACCTCGGCTTGAGTTTAGGCTGGCGTGGCTGGAGGTTTGTGTACGTCCCGCGCGCTTGCCGCCATCCAGCGCCGCGTGCCACAGATGTTCTATGGGTGGTGGATCGTCGCGGCTGCCATGGTGCTCCAGGCGCTCGGCAACGCGCTCTTCCTCAATTCATACGGTGCCTACCTGCTCCACTTCCAGCAGGACTTTGGCTGGAGTAAGACCCTCATCTCCGGGGCCTACTCGCTCACCCGGGTCGAGAATGGGATCCTCGCGCCGGTCCAGGGCTGGCTGATCAATCGCTTCGGCGGACGGGGCGTCATCCGCGTTGGGCTGGTGATCACCGCTCTCGGGTTCCTCGCCACCAGTCGCATCGATTCGCTCCTTGGCTTCTACGCGGCGTCGCAGCTGATCGCGACGGGCATCGCGCTGGGCGGCTTTTTCAGCGTCAACATCGTGATCGTGAACTGGTTCGAGCGCCGGCGGGCGAAGGCAATGTCGCTCGCGGCCGCCGGCGGCAGCATTGGCGGGCTGCTCGTGCCGGCCGTAGTGTGGTCGCTGGAGATGCTCGGCTGGCGAATGACGGCGATGATCTCTGGCCTGCTCTTCCTGGTCGTCGGTCTCCCGATGGCGCAACTGTTGCGCCAAAGCCCCGAGGGCTCGGGACTGCTGCCGGACGGAGCGCGGGCCGCGCCGCAGCCTACGGGCCCCGAGCCCGGGACGCCGCCGATGGCCCGATCTGGGCCGGTCGGTTTCTCAGCGCGGGCGGCCATGGTCACGCCGGCGTTCTGGCTCCTGTCGCTCGGCCACACCTTTGCCCTGGTCGCGATCTCCGCGCTCACCGTCCACCTCATCCCGTTCCTGGTAGAGCAGGCGGGGATGTCGCTCGAGGAGGCGGGCGTCGTCGCGGCGTTGGTGACGGCGTTCTCGTTCGTCGGGCAGATCGCCGTCGGGTTCATCGGCGACCACATCGACAAGCGACTGATCGCGGGGGTGTGCATGGGCGCGCATACGCTGGCCTTGCTCATGCTCGTGGTGGCGACGAGCCCGCTGCTGATCTTCGGGTTCGCCGTGCTGCACGGCGCGGCGTGGGGGATCCGCGGGCCGTTGATGATGGCGATCCGCGCGGATTACTTCGGGCGGCGGTCCTTCGCGACGATCGAGGGGTTCGCCGGTGTGATCACCACCTCGGGCATCGTGGTCGGGCCGTTGCTGGTGGCGGCGATGGCCGACCAGTTAGGGAACTATCGGCTGGCGTTCGTGGTCGTCGCCTGCGTCACGGCGGTCGGCAGCCTCTTCTTTGCGCTGGCGCGGCGACCCGAGATGAGCCTCATGCGGGGGTCGGCGTGAGCTGCGGAGTGACCTCGTCGGCGGAGAGGCGCATTGCGCGGAGAAGCTGCTTTGTCATCAAGCGGCCCGAAGAAGGCGCCGATGATTGGACGAGGGCCGCGCCCGGAAGACATCCGGGACCCGCAGCGTTGAACTATAGGTCCGACACTTTCCCAAGCAGGAAGGCTTTCTCTATGAATCAGACTGCCCCGTCGACCGGCACCTCGCGGTGGATCGCGCTCGTCGTGCTCTGCGCCGGGATGCTGATGATCGTGCTCGACCAGACCGTCGTGAACGTGGCGCTGCCCTCGATTCAGCGCGACCTCGGCTTCTCGCAATCGAGCCTGGCCTGGGTGGTGAACGCATACCTGATCGCCTTTGGTGGTTTGCTGCTGCTCGCGGGGCGGCTCGGCGATCTGATCGGCCGCAAACGCATCCTGCTGACCGGCCTGGCCCTGTTCACGACTGCCTCGCTGCTGTGTGGCGTGTCGGTCAGCCAGGAGATGCTGATCGCCGCGCGGTTCCTCCAGGGGGTCGGCGGGGCGATGAGCTCGGCCCTGATCCTGGGCATGATCGTGGCGATGTTCCCGGACCCGCGGGAGCAGGCCCGGGCGATCGGGGTGTTCAGCTTCGTGGCCGCCGCGGGCGGCTCCATCGGCTTGCTCGCGGGCGGCGTGCTCACGCAGGCGATCAATTGGCACTGGATCTTCTTCGTCAACCTGCCGATCGGGATCGTGGCCCTGGTGCTGGCTGCCCGCCTGCTCGAATCCGAGCGCGGGATCGGGCTCGGCGCCGGTGCCGACGTCGTGGGCGCGTTCCTCGTGACCGCCTCGTTGATGCTCGGCGTCTACACGATTGTCGGCCAGGCCGCCGACCACGGCTGGGGCTCGCCCGGCACGCTCGGGCTCGGCATCGTCGCCGTTGTCCTGTTCGTGGCATTCATCGTTCGCCAGGCGAGCGCGCGGAATCCGCTACTCCCGCTCAGCATCTTTCGCTCACGGAACGTCTCGGGCGCGAACCTCGTCCAGATGCTGATGATCGCGGGGATTTTTGGGTTCTTCTTTCTCGGCACCCTGTTTTTGCAGCGGGTGGTCGGCTACGATGCGCTGCAGATCGGGTTCGCGTTCCTGCCGGTGGCGGTGTCCATCGGGTTTCTCTCGATCGATCTCGCCGCGCGCCTGCTTACGCGCTTCGGCGCACGCGCGGTGCTGCTGCCCTGCCTCATGCTGATGCTGGCGGGGCTCGTCCTCTTTATGCGAGCCCCGGTGGATAGCCAGTACGTCCGCGACGTTCTGCCGGCGATGCTGCTGGTCGGGATCGGCGCCGGTCTGTCGTTTCCGGCGCTGATGACACTCGCCATGTCGGGCGCGACCGCACGCAACGCGGGCCTCGCCTCTGGGCTGGTGAATACAACGGCGCAGGTGGGCGGCGCGCTCGGGCTGGCGGTGCTGGCTACGCTGGCGACGTCGCAGACCGCACGCCTCATTGCGGATGGTGAGCCGCTCGTGGCCGCCCTGGCTGGCGGCTACCACTTCGCGTTCGGCATCAGCGCTGCCCTGTTGGTCGCGGCCATCGTCGTCGCGGCGACCGTGCTGCAATCCGAGCGGGCAGTGAAACTCGACACCGCGCCCGCGCATCTCGTTGAATAGACGCTTCCGTCTGCAAATTCCCTGCCAAGGAGTTGCTCGGTGGCGGCGAGGGTGCGAATCGATGAGGACGCTCAGCAGGCGTAGACGGCATCGAAGGTGCCGGTGAAGTAGGAGACGAGCGCCACGGGGCCGCCGCCGAATGCGGCGCTTGGCGTGCAGGTCGCGGCGGCACCGGTTGGAGTCTGTGGGCCTACGGTCCAGACGGGGACTCCAGGGTTGAAGCTGCCGGCGATGAGGCCCCACTGGTACGACGTGGAGTAGATCCCCACGGTCAGGCCCTGGGCGTGCAGGCCGTCGATTCCGCCCTGGATCGCGCGCGCGTTCAGCGTCGTGGTGTCCGACCACGAGTTCTCGGTCTCCACATCGAGCCACCATACCGTCGCGTTGACGCCTTGCGCGCGCGCGTAACTCACCGCGTAGATCGCGTTGTTGTAACCGTAGTTGTAGGCCTGGCATGCCTCGTCCGTTGGCGTGCAGTTGCCTGCGGGGCCGGTGGCGCCGTTCGTAGCCGTCGAGCCGGCGGGGTATCCCGTGTTGATGTAGACCGATGGCGCGCCACCAGCGGCGCGTGCCCAGGCGTACTGGCTCGCCAAGCATGCATTCTGCGTGAACGAGCGGCCGCCCTCGACCCCGAGGATGCCGAACGCGTAGGGCAGCGCTGGATACGGGTTGCCGCACTGCGGGAATGAGATGGTGTAGCCGGTTGAGCCTCTGGGGTAGCCAGACGCGCCGGGGGGCCCGGGGAGGGGCGTCGGCGTGACGACCGGCGTCGGCGGCACGATTGGTATTGGAGTGACGACGGGTGGGACACCGATCGGGGGCGTGACCGGCACGCCGATCGCGGCCAGAATCGTGATCGGCACCGTCTGGAATTGCCAGTCGCCCGTGCGGGAGTGGGCGTAGACGTACAGCGTGTGCGGGCCTGGCGCCACGTTCGTCACCCGCCAGGGGAAAGTGAAGCCACTATTGGCCCACGCGGGTCGACCGAGCGCCGCCGCTACGTCCGGTCGCGCGGTGCCGTACGTCGCCACGCCGAGGCCCACGCCCCCGGCGCCGGCCTGGCCATCGAGGTACACGTGCACCGCATCGACCCCGGTGCCAATCGAGGCCGCGGGATCGGCCGCCCAGCCGCTCACGAAGAGGATCTGGTTGACGTTCGCGGTGGCGTTCGCCGGCGGGCTGTCCACCGAGATCCGCACGCTCGGGGCAAGCACGACTATGGGCACCGTCGCGAAGCTCCAGCCACAGGCGGTGTGCGCGTAGACGTACAGGGTGTGGGGGCCGGCGGTGGTACTCCCGACGCTCCAGGCGAGCTGCCAGCCCGCGCGGCTCGGGCTCCGCCCGAACGCGGCGTCGACGTCCGGGCGCGCGATGCCAACCTGGGCCACGCCAAGACCCGTGCCGCCGTTGCCGGCCTCGCCGTCCATATACACGTGCACCATGTCGACGCCGCTGCCGGTCGGCTGCGCCAGGTCGAGCACCCAACCCCGGATCGTCGCCGTGCCGCTCACCGTGGCGCCGGCCGTGGGAACGTCGACCGTGAGGACGGGATTGCATGCCTGATCCTCGGATTCGTCGAGCAGATCGGCAAATTGCGCCGACCCGACCGGAGCGGACTGCGCGGCGGCGAGGCCGGGCATGAGGACCGTCTGCAGCACGAGGGCGAGCGTCAGCAGCGGACCAAGGGCGCGCAAGGGTCGTACCACCATCGTGCCTCGTCGGTCAGAGTGGGCCGACCCTCAGCGAGGCGCGGGGCACCGGGACGGGAGCGCCGCTGGTTCAGGCCGCCCTTACTTTACCAGCCCGCAACGGCGCCGGCGCGACACAGCCGGATTACGAGGCAGCCTCAGAGCACCACCAGGCCGAAGCGGGCGCCGATCCGGACGGCCTCGGCGCGGTTCGCGGCGCCGAGCTTCGCACACAACGCTGCTACGTGGAACTTGGCCGTGTTCTCGCTCATGCCGAGCATGCGGGCGATTCCCTTGTTCGGCAGGCCGCGGGCCACGAGCTGCAGCACCTCGACCTCGCGCGGCGTCAGGATGTTCTCCGGAAGCTCCATAGCCGGCGGTTGGAAGCCGGCGATCAGGCGCTGGGCTTCGAGGAGCGCGAAGCCGGCATCGGCCGCGCGCACGGCGAGATCGAGGTCGCGGGCGTCGACGTCGCGCGGGAGGCATGCCCAGCCGCGTAGTCCGGCGCTGACGAGGCGGTGGGCAAGCCGCGCGTCGTCGGCGAGCGCCACCACGGCGGGCGGGCCCGCGGGGTCGGCGCGGGCCAGGAGCTCGTCGAGCTCGCGCGGGTTGGTCAGATCGACGACCCAGACCGCGTCCGCCGGCGCGTCTTCGACGTGTGCCACCGTGTGGCCATACGCGGCGAGCATTGCGGTGAGGCCCTGCCGGACGCTCGGCAGCGGGCTCGTCAGCATGACTGTCGCCATCGGGGCTTACTCGGCCTGCGTGCCGATGGTAAT
>JAXDLH010000245.1:0-3935 GCA_034666705.1 Chloroflexota bacterium | reverse complement strand
CACGCGGCGTTGCTGGGTCAGGCTTTCGCCCATTGCCCAAGATTCCTAACTGCTGCCTCCCGTAGGAGTCTGGGCCGTGTCACAGTCCCAGTCTGGCTGATCATCCTCTCAGACCAGCTACCGATCGTCGCCTTGGTGGGCTTTTACCTCACCAACTAGCTAATCGGACGCAGGCCCCTCCAAGAGCGCCTTTCGACTTTCCGCGCACACCCGTGAGCATGCGATCGTATGCGGTATTAGCCCTCCTTTCGGAGGGTTATTCCCCACTCCTGGGTAGGTTACCTACGTGTTACTCAGCCGTCCGCCACTGTCCCGAAGGACCGTACGACTTGCATGTTTTAGGCACGCCGCCAGCGTTTGTCCTGAGCCAGGATCAAACTCTCCATCGAAATCAAGCCGCCGAAGCGACCATCATTTGCGAGGGTCTGTTTCTCTCCTCACCACTCTTCGATTGTTAAGGTGCCGTGCGCCTCGCGCACATGGGGTATGGTACCGAGTTGCCCGTCCTGCTGTCAAGCCAGCAGTCAGGACGCCCTACGCAGGTCTGTTGCCCCGCGCCACCATCCCGTATGCACAGGTCGCGACGAAAGCGCTGGTGCACCTGCCGAGCGATCGGACGCGCGTTCCAGCGTTGCCTTCGAGAGTATAGGGAACGGACATTCGTTTTGCAAGCCTGCCAAAATTGTCAGCCGACGGTGTGGATGAGCTGCCAGCAGGCAAGCCTCCGAGAAGGTGCGCCCCCCGGTCAGGGCGACGCTCTGCATAAGAAACGGAGCCGGAGGCACAGGTGCATCGCACGCGCCTCCTCCGCGGAGACGGTGGAATGTGTCACGTTTCTGCTACGTTTTCGAATCCGTATACTTTTCGGGCGGTGCCAGGACCGTACTATGCTTCAGTACTCGGTGGCACCATACCAAGCGAGCGAGCCGAGGAGGCTCTCCCTGCATACCGCCGACCATGAGCTGGCCGGCCATCTGGCCGGATCACCACGCTACAGCATCCTCCTGCCTGCAGCCTCTCGGATACCTCTTGGATCCGCATAGGCGGGGCGGCGGCACCGGGCCCGCGGCCCTCGGCGCAATTCTCATCGGTGCCGTCGGTGCGACTGCTGGCGCGTACCTCTTGTTCTCACGTCCGCTGCCCGCCGCCGTAACGGCCGACACCGCATCGGCACCCCCCTCGCTCCTCACCGTCGGCGACGATCGGCTCGAGACCGGCGATTGGTCGGGGGCGCAGGAGGCGTTCGCGCAGGCAGCCGCCGCGGATCCATCGCTCGTCGCCGCCGAAGTCGGTCTCGCGCGCAGCCTTACCTATCAGTACCGCTTTCCCGAGGCGATCGTGCATGCGCGGCGCGCCGTGTCGATTGGCCCGCGTGAGGCAGCCGCCTACACGGCGCTCGCCCAGGCGCTGGACTGGTCGGGCGACCTGGATGGCGCCGGTCCGGCGGCGCGGCGGGCGGTCGACCTCGACCCGAAGCTTCCCGATGCGCACGCCACCCTCGCCGAGGTCTACGCCGATCGCTACCAACTGGCCCCCGCGCAAACCGAGGTGGATCGCGCGCTCGAGCTCGCGCCCGAGGGCATCGAGCCGCTGCGAGTTCGCGCCTATCTGCTGGAGACGCAAGGCCAATACGACGAGGCCGCCGCGGCGTACGTCGACGCGCTCGCCGCGGCCCCGCGCTATGCGCATCTGCACCTCGCGCTGGGCAATGTGTACCGCGCGCAGCAGCGCTTCTCCGAGGCGCTCGATGAATTCCGCACCGCAGCCCAGCTAGCGCCCGCGGACGCACGCCCGATCGCGAGTATTGGCCTGGTCTATATGCAACAGGACGACTACCGGGACGCGATTCCCTACTTCGAGCAGGCCGGAGCGCTGGACGGTGAGTATGCAACTCCACCTGGCCAACTCGGCACTGCCTACTATTTTCTCGGCGACTATGCGCACGCCCAGGAGCCGCTCGCGCGGGCCGTCCAACTGGAGAAAAGCCCCGCCCGTCTTGGCGCGTACCACCACGTCCTGGGCTGGACTTACCTGCGCAACGGCCTGCTGGACCAGGCCGAGGCCGAATTTCAGGGCGCCCTGGCCATCGACCCGAACCTTTCCGGTGCGCGGGATGGCCTGGACGCCGTGGGCGCCCAACGCCAATCACCTCGATCGTGACCCGATCTTGAATCGTGACCGGATCTTGAAAGGAACTCGCGGATGACCCAACTGGAACCGAATCTTCAGGGCCTCGACTATTCGATTGCGAACCTGCCGGCGCTCGTCGATGCGCTGCCGGCCGCCGAGCGCGCCCGCTTCGACCGGCTGATTCACGTGAGCCAGTCCGTCGGCTCGCTCGTCGCGCCGGACGCGATGGTTGACTGGATCACCAAGCTGTTCGGCTCAGTCGAAGCCGTGGAGCGTCAGGTCATCGTTAAGACGACGAACCTCGTCACCATGGAAGGCACGCTCTTCAACGAGCTGCGCGCCTCGCGTCCCTTCGAATCCGTGCACACTGAGGATCTCGAGGCACAGATCATGAGCGGAGTCGGGGACCCATTCTGCCATCCGCTCGACGGCACCCCCGAGGACATCTTCGGCCGCATCCATGGCGATCACTGCATCACGGCGAGCAACATCGCAAAGTACGATGCGTTTCACGGCGTCGTCATCTTTGACGAGCACAACCCGCTCGTCTTCAGCCGCGAGTCAATCACCGATGCGGTCGAGGTCGGCCTGAGCTGGGGGCGACGCGCGCTCGAGTGCGATCCGGAGGCGCGATACTTCTTTTTTATGTGGAACTGCCTCTGGAAGAGTGGCGCTTCGATTCTGCACGGCCATACGCAGGTTGCCTCCACGCGGGGAATGCACTACGCGAAAGTTGAAGCACTCCGCCGGCAGGCGCGGGCATATCAGATGGAATTTGGCGCCAACTACTTCGAGGATCTCGTCGCGGCACATCGGACGCTTGGCCTGGTCAGCGACCTCGGCGACACCGCCATGCTGAGCAGTCTGACACCCATCAAGGAGAAAGAGCTTCTGCTCGTCGCCCCGAGCATGTCAGCCGACCTGACCGAGGCCATGGCCTACGCGCTCGAGCGCTTCGTGCACCAGATGGGAGTGACGAGCTTCAATCTCGCGATGTATCTGCCACCCCTGGCGCCGACGTCGGAGGATTGGTCGGGCTTCCCGCACCTCGTGCGCATCGTGGACCGCGGATCGCCAATGAATAAGACGGCAGACTTCGGCGCGATGGAGCTGTACGCTTCGAGCGTCGTATCAAGTGACCCGTTCCGTGTGGCGGACGCTCTGCGGCGCTGAATCCCCGGCGCCGCCCCTGCCAATGTGCCGCGAAGGACGTTTGGCCGCCGCGGTACAGTACACTGGGGCGACCCACCATTGGAGGCGCGCAGGATGCGTGACTGGAGAGCGAGCCGGTTCGACCGGCATGCCGATGAGGCAACGATCGTGAGCCATGCCGCAGCCATGAACGCCATTCGCGAGCTGCGATCGAGCCGTGAGGCGTAGCAAGGCATGATTTTTGCTGAGTTCTACGGACCCGCATCCACCTTCGCCGAAACGCTCTCAACCATCGAGGAGCGCATCGCTTCGGTCATGAATGCTCGTCCCGAGGATGTGGTAGTCCGCCGGGTCGAGGCGGAATCCGACTACCCCGGCGCGGAGATCTGGATCGAGCTGAGCTCCGAAGAACAACTAGCACGCCACGGACGTGAGCTGGCGCGTCAGGTAACGAGCGCAATCCGCGGCCAGGTCGAGTCTGACGTATGGGTTCTGTTCCGCGTGGTGCCGCTGGACCGCGTCTATCTGAACGGCGAACCTCGCCGGCGCGGTCTCGCCGGCCTGGACTGATCGACGTTAGACGTCAGTTTCCTTTGCAATTTTGCCATGATGAGAGCGAGCGAGGGCCCCGCGTCGCCTGAGGCGACGCGGGG
>JAXDLH010000244.1:0-8975 GCA_034666705.1 Chloroflexota bacterium | reverse complement strand
TGGCCGTCCGTGGGTTGGAGCCCCGATGAAGGACACCCTCCTCATCGATCCTGGCGACGCCTACGACCTGCTCTTCACCGCCGATCAGGCCGGCGACTTCCCATTCCACGACCATTTCGAGGCGGCGAACACGAATAATGGGGTCTGGCTCGGCGGCATGCACACGATGGTGCACATCGGTGAGCCCCATGATCACGCCAGCCCGGCCGTCAGCGGCCCTGCACCCGGTCCTGCGAGCGACAGCTCGCGCGTCTTCATCCGGGACAATTTCTACACACCGAACTTCCTGACCGTACCGCTCGGAACGACGGTGACGTGGGAGCACCAAGGGAAAGCGCAACACACCGTCAGCAGTCTCGCCGGCTATTTCGATTCCGGCACGCTCAACGGCGGCGATACATTCACCTATACGTTCACGGAGCCCGGCCAGTACAACTATTTCTGCCGCTTCCACATCACCAATCGGGGCATCATCATCGTGCAGTGAGCGAACGCCGGCGGAGCAGAGCGTAGGCGGCTTTTCGCCTGTGCGCCTTCGCCAAGCTGGGAATTGGCGCATTGGCCGACCGGCCCTGCGCACCTGAGGGCGTCCATCGCCGAAGCGAATGAACCCCTCCTTCCTAAACGAGCGTTGATCCGGTAGCGGCTCGAGTTCGAAGAGCTCACCCTGGGAGGTTGCCGTGACCCAACGCCTCGCCCGGCTGCTTGCACTGAGCGCCTTTCTCGCCGTGCTGCCCGTCGGTCCTGCCCGCGCGCAGACGGTAACCCCGACGGATATTGTTGCACCGCAAACCCTCGCGATCGCCGTTCGCGACAGCAGCTACGATCCAGCGTACCCGTCAGTGTCTGTGGGAACGACGGTCACCTGGGTGAACGACGATCCCGAGCTGCACACGATTACGAGCGACGATGGCGTATTGAACGGCGAGATCCAGCCCCGGGGCCGATATGCGTTCACGTTCGATCAGCCAGGCGTGTACTTCTACTACTGCCTCGCCCACGACTGGATGATCGGCGAGATCACCGTCGGCGATAGCGAACCAGACCCGTCGTCTGCCGATTGATCCAGAACCGGGACATTCACGTATCCTCTGCATGCACGTATGCGGCTCGTCGAACCACTTAAGCCGCGCGTGCCCACCGGCCTTGCTGAGAAGCGCCAATGCGGAGGACCAATGATGCGCTGCCGAGCCCTTGCCATCGCGTGCGTTGTTGCCTTGCTTATCCCCATCGGGACGGTGGCCCCAATCGTCGCGCTCGCGCAGGAGGGCGATCAGCCAACCCAGATGATCTCAATTGGCGACAACTTCTTCGACCCCTCGGATGCAACCGTCGCGTCCGGAACCATGGTCGTCTGGGAGAATGATGGATTCGAGCTGCACACGGTAACTTCACTGGACGGCATATTCGACTCTGGTCTGGTCGACTCCGGCGAGCAGTTCTCCCTCACGTTCACGACGCCCGGCACCTACGCGTACCGGTGTCTCGTGCACGACGACATGACTGGCAGCATCACGGTTACGGATGCGAGCGCCGACAATGCAGGCATCACCACAGCGATCAGCCCCGCGCCGACCGCGGTCGCGCTGCCCACCCAGGCACCGCCGTCGATTCCCGCCACCGCGGTGCCGCAGCCGCCGGCTGCGCAGCCTGTACCCAGCGCCCCCTCCAACGTCTCGGTCGACATCTCGAATTTCTCATTCCAGCCTGCGAGCATTACGGTCGCTGCCGGCGGCACGGTGCGCTGGACCAATCGCGACGCGACGACGCACACCGCGACGTCGGATGGCGGCACCTTTGATGCGGGACGGATCGCGTCCGGCAGCTCGGCGACGGCGACGTTCAATACGCGTGGCCAGTTCGCCTATCACTGCGCCATCCACCCCACGATGCACGGCACGGTCAACGTCGTCTGACGACCTGCGTTGACACCTGCGGGCCCGCACCTGATAATCTGCGAAGTGGCACCGCTTAGGGGAGCCCCGCTCCGGCGTACCGGGGCGGGCTGAGAGACGCGGGCGCGTCGACCCTTTGAACCTGATCTGGGTTATGCCAGCGTAGGGAAAGCGGTTGCGGCCTGACCGCACCGGCAGGCATCGACCGCCCCGACCCGCGCATGGCGGATCGGGGCGTCGCTGTATTACACGCCGGAGAGTGCGCTCATGGAAACGATCGCGCCAGCACGGGCCGACGAGCTGGTCATTGCAGGACAACCGCTCCGCTCGCGACTGATCCTCGGTACCGGCAAGTATCGAACCATGGGAGAGATGGTCGCGGCAATGGAGGCTGCTGAGGTCGAGATGATCACGGTGTCGCTGCGCCGCCTCGATCTCGACGATCCCAGCAAGAAGACCATTCTCGACTATCTCGACTGGAAGCACTACCGCATCTTGCCGAATACCGCGGGCTGCCAGACCGCCGACGAGGCACTGCGCGTCGCGCGGTTGGCGCGCGCCATGGGACTCTCGGACTGGGTGAAGCTCGAGGTGATCCCGGACCCGAAATACCTGCTGCCGGACCCGATCGAGACCCTGGACGCGGCGAAGCGGCTCGTGGCAGAAGGCTTTACGGTGCTCCCCTACATCAACGCTGACCCGCTCCTGGCTCGCCGCCTGGAGGACGTAGGCTGCGCCACGGTCATGCCGCTTGCTTCGCCGATCGGCTCCGGCCAGGGGCTGGTCAACCTCGAGGCGATTCGGGTCATCGTGGAGCAGGCGCGCGTACCGGTCGTCGTCGACGCCGGAATCGGCGCCCCGTCGGACGCGGCGCTCGCGATGGAGGTCGGCGCCGATGCTTGCCTGGTGAATACGGCGGTCGCGCTCGCCCAGGATCCCGCGCTCATGGGTGCGGCGATCGCCGAGGGCGTGCGCGCCGGGCGGAAGGCATACCTAGCCGGCCGCATCCCGAAGAAGTCCTACGCATCTGCCAGCAGCCCGCTCGAGGGCGTGCTGCGGTAGCCCTGGCGAGCACGGAGTGGAACGTAACCCGCGTGCACCTTGGCCGGTCCTTTGCCTGGTCACCGACCGCACCCGTTGCCACAATACGTCGCTCGCGGACGCGGTGGATCGCGCCGTGGCGGGCGGCGTGACGCTCGTCCAGGTGCGAGAGAAGGACCTGCCGACTCGGGAGCTCCTGGAGTTGACCGTCCAGCTCCTGGCGCGTGTCGGCGACCGGGCGCAGGTCGTGGTGAACGGCCGAGCAGATGTGGCGTTCGCCGCGGGCGCCGGCGGCGTGCATCTGCCGGCGGATGGGTTGCCCACTGCCGGAGCGCGCGTGATCGTGGGCGAGATGCGGCTCGTCGGCCGGTCCGTCCACAGCGCGGCGGAGGTTGCCGCGGCCGCCGCCGAGGATCTCGACTATTTCCAGCTTGGGACAATTTTCCTAAGCCGCTCTCACCCCGGCGGTACGGCGATCGGACTGCGCGCAATCGAGCGCGCTGCGCCTTTTGCTGTACCGCTCGTCGCGATCGGGGGGATCGATAGCGACACCGCGGGAGACGTGATTCGCGCGGGCGCCGCAGGTGTCGCAGTGATCAGCGCGGTGCTCAGCGCCGACGATCCCTACGCCGCCGCTGGGAGGCTGCGAGAGGCCGTGCAGCACGCGTGGGACGCGGCGCGGGGCGCAGGAGGGT
This sequence comes from Chloroflexota bacterium, assembly GCA_034666705.1. Classification (GTDB taxonomy): domain Bacteria; phylum Chloroflexota; class UBA6077; order UBA6077; family SHYK01; genus JAXDLH01. The sequence goes on along the minus strand of JAXDLH010000244.1, from coordinate 5,344 downwards.
GAACCAGGGCATGGACCTTACCGTAAACGGCAAGCACCGCGAAGTAGACGGCCCGCTGACGCTCCTCCAGTTTCTCGAGCTGCACAACGTCAACCCGGTGCTGATCGCCGTCGAGCACAATGGCGACATCATTCGCCGGGAGCAATACGGTGAGTTGGCCCTGCGGGAGGGCGACACGCTGGAGATCATCCACATGGTCGGCGGCGGCTAAGCGGCCCCCGCGACGCATAATGATGGTGCCATCCTGCGACCGACAGGTAGAATGTGCACACCCTGTACGGTTGTTGCCCATGAATATTCTGCCCAGGACGGTCACCCACTCTCTGGAGGAGCCCATTGCTTACTGAGACGCGCCCGGCGCTGCGAGCGTCCGACATTCACGACCTGCGCGATTGGCTGGAGCGCGTGGAGGCGCTGGGCGATCTGCGCCGCGTCACCGCGGAAGTCGACCCGATCGAGGAGATGGGTGCGATCACCTACATGGTGGGCAAGCGCATCGGCAGCCCGGCCCTGCTTTTCGAGACGATCAAGGGTCACCCCGGCGCCTGGCGCTCGCTCTGGAACATCCTGGGCAGCTCCAACCAGCGCATCGCCCTCACCCTCGGGATGGAGCCGGGCCGCCCGACCCTGGACCTCATCCAGGAAGCCCGCGAGCGGCTCGGCCGGCGGCTGGCGCCGAAGGAGGTCGAGGCGCAGGACGCGCCCGTCAACGAGATCGTGCTGCGCGGGAATGAGATCGACCTCACCAAGCTGCCGGCGCCCAAGCACTGGCCGCTCGATGGCGAGGGCCAGCCAGGCCAGGACATCGGCCGCTACATCGGCACCTCCGATGCGGTGATCACCCGCGATCCGGACACCGGGATCCTCAACATCGGCACCTACCGGATGATGGTCCAGGGCCCGCGGGAGGTCGGTCTCTACCTCTCCCCGGGCAAGCACGCGCGGCTGGACATCACCCGCGCCTGGGAGCAGGAACGCGGCATCGACGTAGCGGCCTGCTGGGGCATGGATCCGCTGTTCATGATCGTGGGGGCGATGGGGTTCCCCAAGAACGTCTCGGAGTACGAGTTCGCCGGTGGCATCCGCGGCCATGCGATCGAAGTCGTCAAAGGCGCTACCACCGACCTCATGCTCCCGGCTCGCGCTGAGGTGGTTATGGAAGGGCACATCGGCCTCCACGCCACGCGCCGCGAGGGTCCGTTCGGAGAGTTCACGGGCTACTACGGCCGGCCGGAGGGCACCTGCCCGCTCGTCACGGTGACCGCGCTGCATATGCGGCGGGACCCGATCTTCACCAATGCGCTCATGGCCGACTGGCCCTCCTGCGAGCAGAACGGGTTCTTCGCCATCGCCCGCTCGGCCCGCATCTGGGATGATCTCGAGAAGCTCGGAGTCCCCGGGATCAAGGGCGTCTACTGCCACCCGGCGGCCGCCGGTGGTTTCGGGGCCACGATTATCTCTCTCGAGCAACGCTACGCGGGCCATGCCGCCCAGGTTGCCGCGCTCGCCGCCCAGGTGCCGGGGGGCGCGTACTACACCAAGTGGATCATCACAGTGGATGAGGATGTCGATCCGACCGACTGGGACCAGGTGATGTGGGCGATGACCACCCGCTGCGACCCCGAGCACGACCTGGACATCCTGCGCCAGACCTGGTCGACCTGGCTCGACCCGACCAAGAACCCGCCCGAGGAGCGGCCCTGGGGCTCGAAGGTGCTGGTGAACGCGTGCCGCGAGCACAAGTATCTGCCGATCTTCAGCCAGCGCACCGTGCTGACCCGCGCGATGTACAACCAGGTCAGCAGCCGGTGGGAAGACCTGGGCCTCAGCGGGGATGGCGAGCCGCCGGTGCTGCGCGCCTTCCAGGAGGATATGCGCCGCCCGGCCAACCCGGAGATCTCTGATCTCCACCAACGCAACAATCAGGCCACCGGGCTGAACGAGCCGCCGAGCGACGCGCCCTCGATGTGATCCGGCGGGGGTCAGGACCCGGAGACGGCTCGTCTCCGAGTCCTGACCCCCGAACTGTGCCAGCTATGCGCAGGATCCGTGGCCTCGAGGTTGTGGGCACGGATCCTTCGGCTGCGGCCTCAGGATGACCCACTGTTGGGAATCGGCCGGGCACGAGGGCGGCTGCGGCCGTAGGACTCTCGGCTGTTGCCTACGAACGCAACGGTACAAGCTACTAAACTCAAGCCAAGGTGAAAACCGCAGGTCTTCACTCGTGAATCACGCCTACATCAATGCAGGTTTCATCGTGGCTTTGGTTTAGTAAGTAGCGGCTGTCGCGAATGATCGCCCTGGCGTTCACGTCGTTCGCGCGACGCAACGGTACAAGCTACCAGTAGTAGCGGCTGTAGAAGCTCGAGGTCATGCTCCGGCCATCCGCCCAGTCGACGTCTTGATACACGATGTACTGGCCCCGGCCGAGCGACTCTGGGCCTCGAATCGTCGCCGTGCGATCGAGCGGCTCGTCGGTGAAGAGCGCGACCATTACCGCTTCGTCGTCGAGCCAGGCACGCACGGTGATCGATTGGTCTGAATCATTGCGAATCACGAGAGTGTTCGTGGCATCCACGCCCGGCCCGAGTGCATTGACGAGCCCATAATGCTCGTCGCGCAAGTCGGTGCGGATACCCGCGGCCAGGGCCGCGCGCCAGAGCGCCGTGGACACCCAGCAGACCCCGCCTCCGCGCATGTCAATCACACCATAGACTGATGTGGCCGTTCCCATTAGATAGATCGGATCCTCATGGTAGTCCCAGGTATGGGCAACGTCGTCGAACGACAATTCATCGCCTGGCTCGATCACCGAGCCATCCAGGAACGAGATCGCGATCTGGATGTTGGTCAGCGCCGCATCGCCAATCCCACCAATGGAGGCGGAGCCGGCGGCGATCGGCGGAATCGGCACGGCGGCGGCGCGTGCTGATTCGTCAATGGCGGCAGGAGCTGGCGCTTCGATGATCGCCGGCTCTGCGCTGAGCGCTGGGCGGACGAGCGGAGCTGGCGCCGCGGGTGATTCGACTTGCGGCCAGAGCAGCGGCCACGTGATTCCCTGGCGGAGCAGAGGCGTAGCACTGAGGACGTTTAAGGAAGCGATCAAGAGGAGCGCGAAAAGCTGCGTCAGGTAGGTCTGGCGGCGATATGCCGCCATGGGAATTGCCTGGCTCCGCATGCCGCCTCCGGACAGTTGGCTGCGAGGGCGAGTATACGCCAATCCCGGCGAGAGCCGCAGCACTCGCACCCGTCTGGCTGGCATCATTAGCGGAAGTACATGCACGGAGCACTGAATGCTCGGCAGTGCGCTCCGCATTCGGAGAATTATGAAGCCGTTCACTCCCGCCATCGAGGACCCAAACGACCCGCTCGAGCTCAACCTGACCGACGTCGTATTCGGCGGCGACGCAATCGCCCGCCACGACGGGCAGGTCATCTTCGTGCCGTTCGGCTTGCCCGGCGAGCGGGTTCAAGCACGGTTGTTGCACGCCAAGCGCGACTACGCGACCGCGGAGCTGTTCGAAGTCTTGGAGGCTGCCCCTGGCCGCATCGAGCCCCGCTGCCCGCACTTCGGCGTCTGTGGCGGCTGCCAGTTCCAGCATGCAAGCTATCAGACCCAACTGGAGCTGAAGCGGCACGTGGTGGTCGACCAGTTGCACCGCATTGGCGGCATCGCCAACGCCGAGGAGTTGGTTGCCCCGGCCATCGGCATGATAGACCCATGGGGATATCGCAACCACGTCCGCTTCACACTTGGCCGCAAGTATGGCGACGTCGGGTACACCTATCGGCAGAGTCACCGCCTGTTGCCAATCGATCTCTGCGCCATTGCCCACCCGGCGATCAACGAGGTGCTCGCCCGCGTGCAGCGCCGCTGCGCGGGCCTGAAGGCCCACCAGATCGCCGTGCGCTACGGGGCGAACACGGGCGACCTCCTCATCACCCCAAAGCTCCCAATGGTTTCTGAAGTGGAGAGCGGTCAGGCTGGCCTCACCGAAGCCGTGCTCGATCGCGCATTCTTCGTCTCCCCGGCGGCCTTCTTCCAGGTGAACACCAGACGCGAAGCGCGTGACGTCCCCGCTTCGATTGGCCAGCGGTTCGCCCCCGAGCGATCCGGCCCGTTCTCCATCGCCGATATCCTGGCGCTACTCGTCCTCGACCGGCTCGAGCCGCAGCCCGACGACCTGGTCGTGGATGCCTATTGTGGGGTCGGAACGTTTTCTACGCTCATCGCGCCGCACGTGCGGACGGTGATTGGGATCGAAGAGTCGTCGGCAGCAGTAAAGAATGCCGAGCGCAATGCGGAGGATCTCTCCAACACGCGTTTTATTGCCGCCAAGACGGAGCACATCCTTGCCGAGCTCGACGCCGGCACCGTCGACGGCCTGGTGATCGATCCAGCGCGCGTTGGCTGCGCGCCGCCGGTCACGCAGGCAATGCTCGATCGACACCCGCGCCGCGTGGTCTACGTCTCCTGCGACCCCGCGACGCTCGCGCGGGACCTGCGCTTTCTCCAGGATGGCGGCTACCACATTGACGGCGTCGAGCCGCTGGACATGTTCCCGCAGACCGGTCACATCGAGACCGTAACCACGCTCACGTGGCCCGGATGAGCAACGCCTTCAAGCGTGACCGCGAGCCACTGATTCTCGCGAGCGCGTCGCCGCGCCGGCGGCAGATCATGGGACTTATAGACATTCCATTCGAAGCGATTGATGTCGACGTGGACGAGACTCCGCTGCCCGGCGAGGCGCCAGAGGTGCTCGCCGGGCGCCTGGCGGGATTAAAAGCGAGGACTGCCATTGGTCGGTTCCCCGACCGCATTGTCGTCGCGGCAGACACCGTCGTGGCGCTCGACGGCGAGGCACTGGGTAAACCCGCGGACGCGGCGGAGGCGGAGACGATGCTCCGCAGACTACGCGCTCGAACCCACGACGTGATTACAGGGGTGGCCGTGGCCTGTCCAGCCACGGGATTGCCCGAACCGGAGGTCGTCACTGCTACCGTGACCACGAAGGTCCGGATGCGGCGGTACACGGACGAAGAGATTGCCGCGTACGTCGCGACCGGCGACCCGTTCGACAAGGCTGGCAGCTACGCGATCCAACATCCCGGCTTCCACCCCGTGGAGCAGATCGAGGGCTGCTATCTCAACGTCGTGGGGTTCCCACTGCCGGTTGTTCGGGCGCTGCTCCGCGAGACCGGCCGCCGCGTGCCGCCCGTGATCCCTTTGGCACTCGAAGCGCTCTGCCCCGGCTGCGAGGATATCACGCAGCTTACCAGCCCTTGAACAGACTTCCCGGCGGCAGCCGCGCCGAACCGGCTGGGGCTGCGTCATTACGAA
>JAXDLH010000243.1:0-3752 GCA_034666705.1 Chloroflexota bacterium | reverse complement strand
CTCGGTTTCCGCATCTCGGATGAACTGGACTTCGCCCGCCGCGTCGAGGACAAATCGATTCTCGAAGGGCTCGGCGACACACGCGGCTACTTCACGCGCTACGGCGGCGACCACCACGCCCTCGTGCTCTTCCCGAAGCGCGTCCGCGACGCGCTAGGCGGTGGCAACCGGCGCTTCGCGGAGGGCGTCACCGTCAATCAGATCACCTGGCAGCTCGGCAGCCTGAGCGAAGTCATCAACGCCACGAACTGGCTCAGAGAGCGTGGCACCGAGATGCAACGATCCGGGCGGGACATGCCGGGCTCCAACTGGCACACCTACATGTACGACCCGGACGGCCACACCAACGAGCTGTATTACGGCATCGAGCAGGTCGGTTGGGAGGGGTTCAGCAAGCCGCTGCCAATGCACGATCGACGGTTCGCCGAGACGCCATCGCTGCCGCAGATCTCAGAGTTTCAGGAAGTCCAGCAAGCCATGCAGGCCGGCGTGGACTTCCACACCGGCTACCGCTACGTCGACCCGCTGCCCGCTACCTTCGACGTGGACGGTATTCTGCTGCCGCGGCCGTTCAAAATTGTGCGCATCGGGCCCGTCGGCACCTTCGTGCAGGATCTCGACGCGGCCACCGCGTTTTACCGCGACACGCTCGGCTTTGCGGTGACCGAGGAGACGGTCTATCAGGGACAGCGCTGCGTCTTCTTGCGCGCCAACACGGAGCACCACTCGGTTGCGCTCTACCCAATCGCGTTGCGCGAGACGCTCGGCTTCAGCTCGCACTCGACCACGGCATCGTTCGGCGTCCAGCTCGCGAACTATCGGCAACTGCGCGATGCCGTCCAGTTTCTGCGTGACAACGGCGTCCGCGTCGTGCAGCACACCGATCCTGCCCTCCACCCGGGCATGGACTATGTGGCGCACGCGTTCGATCCGGATGGCCATGCCATTCAGATCTACTACTACATGGAGCAAGTGGGGTGGGATGGCCGCCCGCGCCCCGCGGCGCAGCGGCGCGTGATCGACGTGAACAACTGGCCGGATCGGGTCGAGCCACTCTCCGACACGTACGAGGGTGAGCCGTACCTTGGTCCCTGGGGATGAGATGCGTGAGGACCTAACCCCCCACCCCGGCGCAGGAAGGGGGAGTCATGAGGAGGGGTCGATACTTCCCTCCCCCTCATGCGCGATACGGTCGGCGGAGAAGGCTATCTCCCGGGCGGGAGGCGTTAGCTTGCTACGTCCCAGTCGGTGGGGACGCGAGTGCCGCCGCCGAGGCCGGTCGGAGTCGTGAAGCCGCGCACTTTGGCGGACATGACGTTTACCGAGGTGCCCCAGAAGAGGGGCAGCACGGGCAGCTCGGTATTGCCAATGCGGACGATCTCTGCAATGATCGCGTTCTGCTGCTGCTCGTCGATCGTCGCCGCGACTCGTTCATAGAGCGCGTCGAGCCGTGGGTTGGTGTACCCACCACGGTTGTTCGCCGAGTAGCGATTCTCCGGCCTCGTCACCTGCAGGGTCGAGAAGCGCGATTGCAGCATAGTCTCAGAGGTGTTCTGGGCGATGCCGAGACCGTGGAAGGTCGAGAGATACTCCCGGTCATTCATCTGTTGGGGAGTATTGATCTTCGGGTTGACGGCCACGCCAATCCGCTTCTGCTGCTCCGTCATGACCGAGAGCAAGTTATCGGCGAATGCATCCGGGTAGGTCAGCAGGTCGTACTCGAACCGCTCGCCTGCGCCATTCTGCAACATACCGTCGGCGCCTCGGCGCCAGCCCAGGTCGGCCAGATCGCGCTCCGCCTGCGCCGGATCGTACGGGTACTGAATGATGGCCGCGTTGAACGCCGGGTTCTGCCGACGCTGGTCCCACGGCAGGATCCAGCTATCGGCGGCAGGACTGAGCCCGAGACTGATCGCGTCGACAATCGCCTGCCGATCGATGGCACGATAGAGCGCCCGCCGCACTGCGGGGTCCTTGAGTGCGGCGGGATGCACCTCGATACCAGGGTGGAACTGCGCCTCGGCAAACGCCTGCATGCCGTCAGTGCCAATCTGCACCTGATTCCCCGTGCCCTCGAAGCGCTTCTGGAGATCGAGGTCCTGCGCGCCGCTGAACTTGCAATCGAGGCACACGTCGACGTCGCCAGTTAGGATATTCGCGATGAGCGCGTTCAAATCCGGGAAGAAGCTCAACGTCAGACGATCGAGCGGCGGGCGACCGAGCGCATAGTTGTCGAAGCGGACGAACTCCATCCGCGTGCCGCGAAGCCAGCGGTCGAGCTTGTAGGGCCCGAGGCCGATGAACTGATCGGTCCAGTAGGGACTGTTGTTGAACGCGTCCCAGTCACCCTTCGCATAGAGATCGCTGAGGAGGTGGCGCGGCATGGCCCGCAGCAGCGCTGTGCCAGTACCCCAGCTCCGGGTTGCGAAGGCGTACGGCTGCGGGAAGTGAACCAACAGCGTGTGGTCGTCCGCGGCGGAGACGCTATCCGCATAGATCGCCCAGCGAATCTTTTTGATGAGCCCCTCGGGCTGCTGGAGATAATCCCAGCTCAGCAAAAAGTCGTCAGCCGTGAGCGGCACGCCGTCCTGCCACGTCAGATTCGGGCGCAGCGTCCAAACGACCTCCATCGCACCATCAGACGAGAATCGGATGCTGCCGTCCTCAGTGGAAGGGATTTTTGCCGCCAGGTGCGCCAGGATGCGGCCCTGGTCGTCTGGTGCCGTGAGCTCGTCGTCGGCAATGTTGAAGACGATCGACTGACCGGTGGTCCCTGGTCGCAGGAAGCTCTCGGCCTCCCGTTGGATACCCATCCGGAGGATCTTCGTGCCAGGCGCATTGGCGGCGCGCGTGTTGCCGGCGCTGCCGCCCGTTCCGGATTGGGCGGGACCGGTCTGCGGTGCACACGCACCGAGCGCCATGACCAGGACTGTGATAAGACCCACGAAAGAGCTGCGACCCGTAGACAGCAACAAGAGCCTCCGGTCGTGCAGGTTACGCTGGCGAGGCGGGCGAGTCGACGCGCTCACCCTCCCCTTCACGGATCATAGATTGCCTGCGGATTGCCCGCCCGGCTCGACCTCAGCCATCCACTCCATGGTAGCCAGCGCCCTGGGCGTGCTGGAGACACCGCCAGCGAGCCCAGGGTGTTGCCACGCACGGGCGGCGCAGCTATCCCTGGGCCTGAGCCAGCAGCTCCTTGGGAAAGTTCTGGTCGTCGTGGCCGATGCGGTAGTTAGCCATGCTGCCGTCGAGGCCAATACCTCCGCTGAAGTGGAACGTGTTGGTGTCCCAGTCGTAGAACGTGGTGCCGCGCTGGAAGCTGCCGGCGTGCTCGCCGAGGGCGATGGGACCGTGCAGCTCCGTGCGGGGCGGCAGGTTCGTCTCGTCCGGCAACGGCTCGGTTGAGAACCGCTTGAGCTCCGATTCCGGCAGTGCGTCCCACAGCTTCAGGTGGCTGTCGAAGAACTCCTCGTTGCGGATCAGCAGGGCCGCGTGCTGGCCGGTCCACTTATTGTGCGTGCCGGTGCGCTCGTCGAGCTGGTCGACGCGCTTGAAGATCATCCGCCCGCCGCCTTCGAGGCGGAACGGGAGCGTATCTTTGTCGACGTCCGCATTGTGGATCGCGTCGATCGCGCAGAAGCGGCTGATGAGCTCCTCGGTGCGATTCAGGTCGCGCGACTCCAGCACGACGTGCGAGACGCGGCCGACGCCGAGCGGATTGTTGGACTCCATCGCGCCAGGCGGCATGT
>JAXDLH010000242.1:0-7274 GCA_034666705.1 Chloroflexota bacterium | reverse complement strand
GGGGGGGGGCCCCCCCCCCCCCGCCCTACCGGCAAACTGGTGACCAACTTCCGTCGCGTTGTACTAAACTCAAGCCAAGGTGAACACCGCAAGCCTTCACTCGTAAATCATGCCTGCATCAATGCCGGTTTCATCGTGGCTGTGGTTTAGGGGCCCGCCCCGGCTCGCCCACTCCGGCTCGCAGGGGACAGGCGTCCCCCTCATCCGTCGCCCCGCTCCCGTCGCCCCGCTCATCCTGAGCTTGTCGAAGGATCCGCCGCGCGGCGAGCGCGGAAACCAACCGTTGGCCCCACGGGCCGGGCTTGCCCCCCAACCCTGTCTATTGAAGCCACCCGACCGCGCCAACAGTTGCGGCCCTGCGCTCCGCTGCGGGCCGCGGGTCCTTCGACAAGCTCAGGATGAGCGGGGCGAAGGCTGCGGGGGGGAGGCTGCGGGGGGGAGGCCTGTCCCTACGGGTGCGCGGCTGGCTCGGCGATCCTTCCGGGCAGTCCTTCCGAATGAGGGCCCGCGCTCGCACGCTTCAGGCGAAGCGGACGCAGAAGATCGGCGGCAGGTGCTCGGAGATCGCCTGCCACGAGTCGCCCTGGTCCTCGGTGACCCAGAGCGAGCCGGTGGTCGAGCCGAAGGCCAGACGATCGCCGGAGCCGTCGATATCCAGCGAGTGCCGGTAGACCAGGTCGTAGGCGTGCTCTTGAGGAAGCCCGCGGCGCAGGGTGTCGAAGCTCTTGCCACCGTTGCGGGTGCGCGCCACGACGACGACCTTGCCGTCAACCGGCACGCGGCTGACGTCCTTCACAGCGGGCACGAACCACGCCGTATCCGGATCGGACGGATGGACGGCCACCGCGAAGCCGAAGACGGACGGCTGGACGTCCGGCACCTCCTGCCACGAAGCGGCACCGTCGGTCGAGCGGAACACGCCGTTGTGGTGCTGCGCCCACAGCGCCTCGGGCGCCGACGGGCATTGCACGACCCGGTGCGGATCCTGGATGTTCGGATTGAAGCGCATCTCCGGCGGCATGTACTCGGCGAACATCCCCGTGGCGCGCACCGCCCACGTTTGGGCGCCGTCGCCGGTCTCCCACACGCCGCCGCACGAGACGCCCAGCGTAACGTGATCGCTGTTGCGCGGGTCGACGCAGATCGAGTGGATCCCGGGAGCGTCGGCGCCACCGCCAAACCACTGCTTGCGCTCCGGCAGGTCCCACAGCGTCGTGATCAGATTCCAGGATGAGCCACGGTCGTCCGAGCGGAAGAGACCACCGGGGATCGTACCGGCCCAGAGGGCTCCAGCATGCTCCGGGCCGGCTGCTTCGAGTGACCAGATCTGCTTCAGCGAGTCGACGGCGCCGTTCCCGTTCGTCGTCTCATTCTCTGTGACTGGGACCTCCCCCGGGTACACCGGCACCGCGACCTCTTCCCAGGTCGCGCCACCGTCGGCCGAGCGGTGCAGCTTGGTGCCAAAGTGACCCAGGTTCAACGCGCAGTAGGTATAGCCATCGCGGGGGTCCCGGAGCGTCATGGAGACGGGCTCGCCGAGGAACCCGACACTCGCGACACTCCACCGCCCCTCCGCGGCACGCTCGATCGTGAAAAGTCCCTTCTTGGTTCCAACGAGCAGACGGTCAGCCATGCGCCCTCCCTCGAGCCTTATGTGGGTCAGCCTCCGGAAAGAGCCTGCATGACGTAGACCTCGGCTCGCTCCGGGACGGGGTCGCTGAGCCCGGTACGGTCGAGCACCTGCTCGCCGCCGACGAATACCACCACGTGGTGACGCAGCCGCGCCTGGTCGTCGAGGACGTAGCCCCGCAGCACCGGGTTCTCCGAGAACACGTGGTCGAGCACCGCGCGCACCGTATCGCCTGGCACCTCCTGCGGCGGACAATTGACGTGCTTCGCAAGGTTTGGCGTGAAGACGACGCGCGGCACGGGCCCCTCGACGGACGTATGTTCTGTCGTGGATGATAGGGCTCCGGCCGGGGCACCGGGGTCGCCGGTGGCGCAGATGTGACCGAGCCGAGATGGCCCCAACACTCGCCCTCCACGCCAGCGTGGCGAAGACGCCGGGGCCACGCAACGGGCTATGATGCTGTGCCCGTCCGGGTTCCCCGGGAGCCACAACGGGTGGGGAGGCGTGCGTGACGCGGTTCCAGGTTCTGCTCGGGCTCGTGGTGCTCGCGGCCATTGGGCTCAGCATCATGGCGGTCCAGGGAGGCGGGGGTGAGGCGCTCGGTGCCACGATCCGCCTATGGGTCGCAATCGTCGCGCTCACCATCGTGGGCGTCCTCGCAATGCGCGCTGGCAAGAGCGGGTAAAGCCCGCAAGCCGCTCCTTCGACCCCCGAAGCGACGCCGGCAGCCTCGCCGTGCTATGGCCTGCCAAGCGGCAACGTAGTCCCAAGCGAGTGGACGGGGTTGGACTGCAGATCGCAGCGTGTGCATCTGATGAGCCCCAGCGCCCCGGCGGGCTACTTGTCAGAGGACTGTCCGGCGTGACGGCTCCGTCCGGCGGCTCATCGGCTGCCGCCACCGGCCATAATGCAAGGAGCGGACGTTGTGCCGCCGTGCTTCTCCGGTTCCGCTCGTCCTTCGCGGACCTCGGGAGACGCAGATTGGCTTCTGGAGCAGACGATGCAGATCAAGCACGACATCGAACGACGATTCAGCAAGCCAGGCTATCGGTTTGCACCCTGGCATGTGCTTCCACTGCTGGGCGCGATCGGCGTGGCAGGATTTGCCCTGCGCCGAATACTCGCAGGGCCCGCTGCCCAGCACGCCTGGTCAGAGCACCAGGCTGCGCCATCGCAGTACCCGCCAGATCTCCGGCGCGAATGGGAAGCGTGGCCTGCGACGGCCGCTGGTGCACCCCGGGCCGACGGCCCCCTGGACGTGGTGCTCGCCTCCCCGACCGCGGCGCTGCCCCCGGCCGAAGACGTGACGCTCCTGCTCGAGGCTGAGGTGATACACGAAGCCATCGTCGAGCGCGGAGCTGCAGACGTGGGTCAAGAGTTGGCTGATACACCGACAGGTGAGTCCCTGGTCCCCACCGGAACGCCGGTGACCGGTGATGCCGAAGTGCAGAGCCCCGGGATGGTGAAGCTCGAGGGCGTAGAGCTCGAGACGGTGAGTCCCGACAGCGACTCGGACATCCGCGACGTCGTCCATAGCACGCTCGACACGAAGCCAAATGCGGAGTTTCAGGACGTCCTTGCGGCCTGGCACGTACGCCGTGGCACGTCAATCGACGAGGCTGAAGCCGAGCGGGTGCGCGCGGTCTACGAGCGGGAGACGGAGACGCTGCTGCGGGGCGGCGCGAGCGACGCGGCGGCCTGAGCACGGCGCACAAAGAGCGCGAAGCCGGAGCCGAGCACCAGCCAGAACAACGCGAGCCCACCGAGCGAGAACGCGCGGAAGCGCATGATCAGATCCGCGGGCGTACCGACCATGTCCACGGTCGGCGGCATCGCGATGAGCACGAGCGCCGTGCATACGACAATCATACCGCCGCCCACGAGCAGACGACGGCGCGGCGTAGCGCCTCGGCGGATCAGAACCTGGTTGAGCGCCAGCGTGACGATGCTGCCAACAATGCCGATGGCTAGCACTGCAAGAAAGAGCGCTTGCCGGGTGTTGATCGTGTCAGGGTCGCCTACGCCCGGCGGGTTCGCCGGATAGCGCAGCGCTGGCAGGAGGGCGAGCGCCCAGAAGCAGAGCGCTGCGAGCCACGCGCCGCGGGCCGCCGCGCTGCTGCCAGGCAGCCACCGCTGCCCGATCGTAAAGACGGCCGCGAACAGCAGCGCCCAACTGCCGCCGTAGATCAGGAAACCGATGAACAAGCCGGCGCGCTGGGCGTCGCGACTCAGCAGCGGCGGCTCATACGAGCCGTCGGCGAGGTGACGCTGCGTCTCGAGGTTGATCGCCTGCTCCATCAGCGGCTCGGTGGCCACGAATTGGAACGCGGCGACGACGATTGCAGCCAGAAGGCCAGCGAGCAGCGCGCCTTTGAGGACTTGCCCGAAGCTCAGCGGCATCCCGGCCGGCTCAGTGGCACGGGAACGCAGCAATGTGGCGTGCGTCGTGGATCAGCTCATGGATCAACATCGGGTCCACGGCAATTCGGCCCTGCACGACGCTGAGCAGCAGGCCCGTGTCGAGCCCGACGACGTACAGCGCCATCAAGCCGAGCACGCCGGCGGCGATCAGGCCGAAACGGCGGCGCGGTGCCGTCTCCAGGTCGAGCATCGGACCATCCATGCCGATCGGCGCCAGGTTCGGGAACTGCTCCATCGGTCCGCCTCCCTCTCACTTGTGGGCAAACAAAAACCCTGGCCGTCCAGCGGACCAGGGTGAGCGGGCAAAAGGTGGCCGTTGCCCCCTGGTGCGGAGGACGTTTGGCTCGGTGGAGGCAGGTGTTCGGGCTCAGTCAACCCGGTCGGTCTCGCCGGCCGCTCGTGAATGGAAATTCCACACGAAGCGAGCTCGCGATCCCCAAAGCGGGTGACCCTACCGCTGCGGCACAGCACCGGCCTTGCACCGGTTTTCCCTGGCTCTCCGCCGCGCTATTCAATTGTGCTCCGGCGCCCTGCGCGCGGATTGGCCACATCGTAGCGAAAATGGCGGCTCAGGTCAATGGCCGTGAAGGGTCGCCAGCAACGGCGCGCTCCTGCGAGCTCGCGGCGAGGCCGCGGAGCTGGATCGCAAAGCCGCCGCCGAGCAACAGCCAGAACAGCGCGAGGCCGCCGAGCGTCGCGAACCGGAACGGCGCTACCACCTGCAGCGGCGTGTCCCCCGGGTCGGGGACACTCGGCAGGAGCACGAAGATGAGGGCGCTGTAGATCGCCAGGACGACGATGCCGCCGAGCAAGCTCACGGCGCCGGGTCCCCGCCGCACGGCGACCAGCCGCGAGAATATCACGGCGACGGCGCTGCCCATCATGATCAGCAGGAGCGACGCGAGGCGGATCGCTGCCTGCTGGTCGAGGGTGAAATCGTCGCCGATACCGGGTGGCAAGGGTGGGCACTTGAGGAATGGGAGGGCCTCTACGGCCCAGAAGGCCAGGGCCGCCAGATAGAGGCCTCGCTTCCACGGCGCCATCACAGGCAACAGGCGCTGCAGCATGGCGAAGCCAATGCCGTAGATGAGCGCCCAGGTGGCAGCGAACGTGAGCAGACCGATCATGAGATTCGAGCCCGAGGCGGTGCGAATCTCCTCAGGATCGAGCACCACGCCGCGTGATTCGGCCACGGCGATCGCCTGGTCGATCAGCGGCTGCGTCACCAGGAAGTGGAACAGCGCGGCCATCAGGCCGGCGACGATGCCGGCGACCATCGCGGCGCGCAGCACCTTGCCGAGCGCCACATTGCCGGCCGAGTCGACGTCCGCTTCACGCCCGACTGACTGTCGCATCAATATCCGCTCAATTCGTCGAGAAACACTGTCTCGCCAGGTAACACTCCGGTGACGGTCAGCTCGCTGGCGTAGCGCAGTCCGCCACGCCCCCCGCCAGGCGCGGTGAGCCGCTGGCCAACCTGTCGCGCCACCTCGGCGAGCGTAATCGTGGCCAACAGCCGGTAGTGATACACGAACGCCGTCGTGGGCAAATCCAGGCGCACGAGCCGCACGTGGCGGCCCAGGCGCTCCCAATCCTCCAGCTCTCCGTTGACGGACGACTCGTCCGGAATGACGACCAGCTGACGGTCGCCGCCGGCGAGGTGGGCGTGGTGGAGCGGTGTGCCATGTGTGCCAGTCGTGATCACGACCACCTCTTCAAAGCCATATCGCTGGGTCGCTGCCGCCGGCACGAGCTTGATCGGGTTCTTCGCCCGCCGTGCCGCCGCTCGCCCTTCCGTCTGCACGGCGTGGCTCGCTCCGAACCACACCCCCGCGCGATCTTCGACGAAGAGCGACCGCCAGCCGAGTGCGCCGGCCGAGCGGATCGCGCTTCCCAGCTCGACGTGGTCGGCGGCGCCGAGGAGCAGCAGCTCGGGCCGCCGCCGGTCTGGCGATGCGCGGCGCTGCAGCCGGCTCCCCGGCGGCCGACTGAGGTAGTACAACACCACGGCGCCCGCCGCGGCGACGTTCAGCGTATTGACTCGGCGGGACACCATCGGGATCTCGACGACGGCGGTCGTAAGGCGGCGCACCTCAGGCGAAACCCCACGCCGCTCGTTGCCGACGACGATCGCAGGCCGCGAACCCGCCGGCAATCGATAGCCATAGAGCTCCGCTGCCCCCGGAGAATTGTCGCATGCGACGAGGGGCCGGTACGCAGCCAGCTCCTCGCGGACGATCGACGGCACCGCGGGAGTCTCGTCAGGACAGGCGGCGCCGTACAGGGCGCAGGCGGCATTGAACATGGCTGCAGCGTGGCAGAGGGTACGCGTGTTGGCCGGGTTCTCGACATGATCGGCGATCAAGGTGAGGTGAGCGGTCACACGCCCTCGTCGAGGAGCAACCGGCGCAAGGTCGCGGCGAGCTGTGCGGCGCGGGCCTCGTGATCGTGGGTGCGGGCGAGCCGTGCGGTGCGCTTGCCCGCGTATTGCTGAAGCGTATGATGGGCAACTTCGTGGAGCAGCACGTCGTAGAGGAGAAAATCGCGCAGCGTCGTGGCTGGCCACTCAACGCGCGTGTACCGTGCGTCTGGATCCGCGTCAATCGTGGCGCCTGCTCGCGCGAGTCGCGCGGCGTCCGCTGGTCGCAGTGCACCTGCCAGCATCCACGGCGAGCATGGCTGGTCGTAGAGCACGATCCGCCCGGGAACGCGCAGCTCTCCGCAGCGCAGTCGGCGACCGCCCGGACCGGCATGACCGGGCAGCAACTCAACGGAGCGCACTCCATAAGTAAACTGACCACCCAGCGCCTCGAGGGTTCGCCGTACCTCGGACCCCTCTACCGGATGGTGAAATCCCGGCCGCGGCCGGGACACGCGAATTCGGACTTGCGCCGCGGGACCGGCCATCGCAGCAGGTTTCACCGCAGTACCGGCCAACCAGCCAACCGCCTTCAGGTCCTGACCGAGCGTTCGGCGATCCGCGACATCGTCGGCACCACGTGACGCGTACGGGTTGCGCAACCGGCGCGGGCCGCGAATTCGGGGCGGGTCCGTATGCCGCGAGCGGGTCATCCCGCACTCACGCGACAGACTGGCTGGTTACCAATTGAGCTCCACATTCGCCGTATTATCGCACCCGCACAGTAACGACCTTCGGCGCGTGTCGCGCTTGCAGCTAGATAATGGGTGCAGTACACCAGGCTCGGATCGGTAGGGAGGGGGG
>JAXDLH010000241.1:0-7509 GCA_034666705.1 Chloroflexota bacterium | reverse complement strand
GCGGCGGACGCCCTAGCGACGCGCTTTACGCTCCAGCTGCTGCGCGAGTAGCTCGTCGAGCACCAGGCCAGGGTCGACGCAGTGGGGAGCGAGCGATACCGGCGCACCGTCGACCGTCTGTTCGCCGCGCTGCAGTTGCGCCGCACGGGCATCGTCGGCAGTGGATCGGTGGTGTTGTATCTCACTGCACGCCGCGATGCGTACGATCCGTTCATGCGCGCGCATCCCTCCGTCATGGACAATTTCGTGCGCAATCAGCTTTACGGCAGCCCGTTCCCTTACGGTCACGAGCGTGGTGTGTTCGATGATTTCGCGCTGCTGGTCGTGCGGGTGGCGACGATCAGGCTGCTGTTGATTGGCGTGGCGGCACACGAGGGTGGCCTGACCCCGGAGCTCGTGGTCGAGGTGGTGCAATCGGCGGAGCGGGCGATCGGGCATGACGTTGGCTACCACCAGCACGTGTTGGAGGTGCTCAGGCGAAGCCGTGCCCTTGGCTTGCCGATCCTCGCAGCGTTGCTCGCCGTAGGAGTCGAGCCCGAGCAGGGGCTAGAACCGGGGGCAGGGAAGAGGGCCACCGCTGTAGATGGCGGGCCGGCGCATGACTCCAGCCATCCGAGGTCCGTTCTGCAGGGCAGCGACATGCCGCCGTCCGGGGGATTGATTCGCGCGGAGTTGCGTGGGCTGCGCCAGAGTTTCCGTCTCACGTCGCGCCGTCGGCTCGTGCAGCTCGCCACCGGTGCGGCGCCGACGCTGCTTCGCGGCCTGCGTGCGAGGGCGGTACCCGATGGCACCGAACTGGCAGGCGAATGAGCCACGCAGGAGGTAGCGAGCGGGAGGTGCACGAGCGCGCCCTGCAGGTTCGATTGGTCCAGCCGACTGACCTGCCGGCCATCGTTGCCATCTACAACGCTTCGATTCCGGGACACAGCGCGACGACCGACCTCGTGCCGGTCACGATGGCCGATCGCGAAGCCTGGTTTGCAGCGCATGAGCCGAGTCGTCACCCGTTGTGGGTGGCCGTGAATGGGGCCGACGTGGTCGGGTGGATGAGCCTTTCGACGTTTTACGGGCGAGCCGCCTATATTCCTACCGTGGAGGCCAGCCTGTACGTGCACCCGGATTGGCAGCGCCGGGGTGTCGGCCGGTTCCTTCTACGCTATGCGGTGCAGGCGGCGCCGGCGTTGGGCATCCGGACGATTCTCGCGGTGGTCTTTGCCCATAACACGGCGAGCCTGCGCCTGCTCGACGGGGAGGGCTTCGCGCGCTGGGGGCTCATGCCGCGCATCGCCCATATGCCCGAGGGGCGTCGCGACGTGGTCATCTTTGGTCTCGAGCTGGATCCGGATCCCGATCCAGAGTAAAAAAGGCCCCCAGCGGGGCCGCCACTCTGCATCGAGGCATTGTCGGTATCCGCAACTACGACTGCGACGAGCCATGGTAACTGGGTGCTACCCGGCAGCGGGCTTCGGCACTTTGCCATAGCGGACCAGCGGCCGGGCGAAGATCAGCAGCATCAGCGCGACGAGCATGATCATGCTGCCCCCGAACGTGAGCGCCTGGCGCGGGCCGACGACGCTGATCAGGAAGCCGACCTGCAACTGGCCGAGGCTCGGCCCCGCTGCGAACATCATGAACGCCAGGCTTGCCACCCGCCCCTGCAGCTCGTTCGGCGTCTCGGTGATCATCAGCGTGTAGTTCATGCTGTCGGCGATCGCGTCGACGAAGCCGTAGCCGGCCAGGCCGAGGGCGCTGATCCAGATCGTCGGGCCGAGGCCGAACACGATGATCGAGAGGCCGAAGCCAAGGCTGCACAGGATCATGCCCAGTCCCTTGCGGCGCACGTCGCCCACATAGAGCGCCCCCGCTATGCCGAGCAGCGCGCCGACCGAGGGGGCGGCCGCGAGGATCCCGAGCCCCTCGGGGCCCGCCAGGAACACGTCGCGCGCGAAGGTTGGGTAGGCGCTGCGCGTGTTGCCGAAGAACGTGTTGACGAAATCCTCGCTGAGCACCACCAGCACAATCGGCGTCGCCCACGCGAAACGCATCCCTTCGATGATGGCGCGCACTCCTGCGCCTTGCCGCTTCTCGCCGCCCGGTAAGGGCGGGATGCGCATCGCGACGATCGTGCCGATCTGGACCACATCCAGCGCGACGACGACCCAGTACGCTTCGGGCACGCCGTACCAGTCGATCACGAACCCGCCAATGGTGGGCCCGATGATCGCGCCCGTGTGACGGGTAATCAAATTGACGTTCACGGCATTGTTGATGTACTGCGGCGGCAGGATCGTGGGAATGATCGCCTGCCGCGCTGGCTGGTCGAACGACGACGCGGTCGATGCGAGGAAGGCGATGCCGTAGATCAGCCATTCGGTGATGAGACCGGTCGTCGTGAGCGTGGCGAGCGTAAGGGCGAGGAGCAGCGTCGATACCTGCGTGATCAGCAACAGGCGGCGGCGATCCATCGCGTCCGCGAGCGTGCCGCCGATCAGTGAGAACGCGATGACCGGGATCGCCCGGAAGAGACCCACGAGGCCGACGCTGAGGGCCGAGTCGGTCAGGTTATAGATCTGCCAGGAGATGACGATCTGCTGCATCCAGCTCCCGACCTGGCTCGAGAACTGGCCGCTGGCAAGGAGCGCGAAGTTGCGGTGACGCAGCGCGGCCCAGGGCGGCTGGCGGGGCGAGCGCACGCCTACTTCGCCGCGATGGCGTCGATCTCCACGAGCGCGCCACGGGGCAGTTGGGCCGCCTGCACCGTCGAGCGGGCGGGCGGCTCGCCGCTGAACGCCGCCCCATAGATCTCGTTCACGGTGGCGAAGTCATCCATACTGGCGAGGAAAATCGTCGTCTTCACGACGTCGCTCATCGCGTAGCCGGCGGCCTCGACGACGGCCTGCACGTTGCGCATCACCTGCGCCGCTTGCGCGCGGACATCGCCGTCGACGAGTTGGCCGGTCACGGGATCCAGGGCGATCTGCCCGGAGGTGTAGAGGGTCGACCCAGCGATCACTGCCTGGGAGTAGGGGCCAATGGCGGCGGGGGCGTTCGATGTGCTGACGATCTGTTTCGACACAGTGGTCTCCAGGGCGCAGAGGTGCGGCTCGGGCGTGCGGCTGCGATGGCGCCTACCATAGTACAGGCTGGCGGACGATACGGGCCGCCGCACCGACAGGTGCCGGCGAACCTTTAGCCATCGCAATGCTTGCGCATGATGCTATCGTTAGCGTGCGCTGTTCGTCTTTTTTCGCTATCTCTTGCTAGATAATCCTATGCACTCTACATAGTGATCATCTGTGCTGCATGTCATACATTTTTGGCAGCGGAACGATGTAATGACCGCTGACACCCCAGGAGGAGCCACTATGGCAGAGCGAGTTTGGGACAGGTTCTTGACCGAGGAGGACAAGGCGCATCTGGCGAGGGGTAACCACAAAACCGTCAACTTCGGTACCCGCCCCGCATTCCTCATGATCGATCTCTATCGCGGCGTCTTTGGCGACGAGCCGCTGCCGCTGCTCGAGGGGATCAAGACGTGGTCGGGGTATTGCGGCATGCCGGCCTGGAACGCGCTGCCGCATATCCAGGAGTTGCTCGCCGTCTCGCGCGAGATCGGTATCCCGATCATCCACATCACCGGCCTTGGTGACGCCGGCATGCCGGGCTGGGGCGAGGCGGCGCACCGCGACTATCCAATGCAGGAGCCGACCGACCCGGCGGCGATCGACCGCGCCCGCCGCCGCTTCGACATCGTGACGGAGTTGACCCCGCGGCCCGGAGAGACCGTGCTGAAGAAGGCCGCGCCGAGCGCCTTCTGGGGGACGCCCCTTGTCGGACAACTGCGGTACCTCGACGTCGATACGCTGATCGTTGCGGGCGAGAGCACGAGCGGCTGCGTCCGCGCCTCGGTGGTCGAGGGCTGCACGAACCGGTTCCGTATGCAGGTGGTCGAGGAGTGCGTCTTCGACCGCCATCAGACGGCGCATGCGATGAATCTGTTCGACCTGAACCAGAAGTACGCGGACGTCATCTCGCTCTCCAGCGCGATCGACTACCTGCGCAAATGGGAGGTGGAACACAAGGCCGCAGCGCCCGCGGCCGCCCGGGAGCTCGTCGGCGCCGCCTAACGCTCGCTTCACTGGCTGACGGAACGGCCCTCCTGGTGTCACCAGGAGGGCCGTTCCGTCAGCCAGCCTCGTCTCAATCCTCGTCCAGGTGAGCGAGCGCCCGCTGGTGAGCGCTCGCGACGACCTCTTGCTCGCCGCGAATCGACTCCCGTACCTCTTGCTCGATGCTCGACCACACGTGGTCGGCAAGCCGCGTGAATTCGGGATGCCGCTTCATCTCGAGGGAGCGAGGCCGCGGTAGGTCGACTGGGATGACCTCACGTATCCGCCCCGGCCGTGCGCCGAGCACCATGATCCGGTCGGCGAGGAAGATCGCCTCGTCGATCTGGTGGGTGATAAAGATGACGGTATTCCCGGTCTCCTGCCAGATGCGCAGCAGCTCGTCCTGCATGATCTCGCGCGTCTGGGCGTCGAGCGCCGCGAACGGCTCATCCATCAGGAGCACGTCCGGTTGGATCGCCAGCGCGCGGGCGAGGTTTACGCGTTGCCGCATGCCGCCTGAAAGCTGGTGCGGGTAGTAGCGCTCGAACCCGCTCAGCCCCACGAGCCGCAACAGGCTCTGGATCCGCGGCTCCATGCTGTCCCGGCGTTCGCCGCGCAGCTCGGGACCGAAGGCCACGTTATCGTGGATGCGGCGCCACGGCAGCAGATTGTCGGATTGGAACACGAACCCCATCTTGCTCGACGGGCCGGATACTGGCGCGCCATCGTAGAGCACTGCCCCGGAGCTCACCGGGATCAGGCCGGCGAAGATCCGCAGCAATGTGGTCTTCCCGCAGCCGCTCGGCCCGACGATGGAGAGAAACTCCCCGGGCGCGACCGACACGCTCACGTCGCGCAGCACCTCGATGTCGTGGCCGGCTTGTGGATTGGTGAACCACTTGGTGAGGTGCGATGCCTCAACCTTCGGAGTGGTCATCGGGGCGGCGGCGCTGCCCGGGATGAGCTGGGCAATTGCCATGGTGCTCTCCTTGTTTGGACTTGGGCTGTCTCGACTCGGGCTCAGGCCCCGCGCCACGGTGCGATGCGCTGCTCGAGGGCGCGGATGGCTGCCGTGCTCAGCACGCCGGCGAGCGCGAGGATCACCACCGCACCGAAGAGCGCGCCCATGTCGAACACCTGGCTCGCCGCGGTGATGAGGAAGCCGAGCCCCTCGCGGGCGCCGAACAACTCCGCGGCCACCACGCCGACGAGCCCGCGCCCGACGCCGAGCCGCAGCCCCGCCACGATGAATGGCACGGCCGCGGGCAGCAGTACCTTGGTGAAGGTCTGGCGCGTGTTGGCGCCGAACGCCCGCGCCATCTCCAGCAGCCGCTCATCTGCCCCCTCGATGCCAGTCTGGGTGTTGACCAGCACCGGAAACACGGATACGGCGAATACGACCACCACCTTGGAGGTGATCCCAATGCCGAACCAGAGGATGAGCAGTGGGGAGAGTGCAATCAGCGGGGTCGAGTAGATTGCCGCCACCCATGGCGTGAGCGCGATGCGCGCGGGCTTGCACGTCCCCATGAGCAGCCCGACCCCGACGCCCACGAAGGCGGCGATGACGAAGCCGATCACGAACTCCAGCCCGCTCGCGACGATATGGTGTTGCAGCTCGCCGGTGCCCAGGAGCTGCGCGATGCGGACGACGACCGCGGATGGTGCGACCAGGAAGAGCTTGTCGCGGACGATGAGGTCGGCGGCGATCTCCCACAAGAGAAACCCGAAGCCGAGCGACCCCACAGACGTCAGCAGCGACCGATTGGCGTTGATCGCCCGCCGCAGTAAGGGTAACGGCGAGAACGTGGTGCTCGGCGCGGCGAGTCGGGCGGTGGTAACGTCAGCGCTCATCTTTCTTCACCTACGCCAGTCGAACGTTCTTCGTGAAGTCATAGTCCGGCGAGATTTCCGACTGCAGCTTCCAGAACACGCGGTCCGATGCGAGCTCGCCAGCATCGAGTCGCTCGAGGAACCGAATCACGAGATTCCACGCCGCCTCGGCCTCCTTCGGCCGGTAGCGGCCAGGCATGGTGTCGTTCAGCCAGCCGTGCGGCATGTCGGGGAAGATCGTGATGTCGAAGCTCTTGCGCTTCTCCATGAGCACCGTGGCCAGGTGGAACACGTCCTCGACGGAGATGATGAAGTCCTTCTCCCCGAAGATGCCCAGGATCGGGGCGGTAAGGCGGCTGAGCGCGTCCTCATACGGCTCGCTGCGTCGCTCGCTTAGCTGCCACTCTCCCTTCTGCGCCCCGCCGTACATCACGATGTTGGCGGCGATCTCCGGCCGTACGCTGTTGAGCTGCAGCGGATATGACCCGCTCTGGCAGACGCCCATCGCCGCGATGCGGTCGGGCTTGACCTGTGGGTGATCGAGCAAATAGTCGAGGCTGTCGCTCATGTACGAACGAAGGTCGTCGTCCGAAAGCGGCACCGAGATGTCGCCTCGGTTCAGGGCGGCCTTGTCGCCTCCCCACCGCGAGAACATGTCCGGGGCGATCGCAACGTAGCCGTAGCGCGCGAACTTTGCGGTGAGATCGAGCGTGTGCTGCACAAGGCCGTAGCGCTCGTGCCCGAGGATCACCGCACCGAATGGCCCGGTGCCCTGCTCGGGAATGGCGAGAAAACCGTCGACCCGGTCGCCGAACCTGACCGTTGAGGTGATCGCTCCCTGGTATGCCACTTGCGTCATGGTTGCTCCTTCCAGGTGTCTGGTTACTGGGTCCTGACGGGGTGCGTCAGCGGGTGGCGACCTGTTGCTGCGCCATCTGCACGAATTTGGCGTCGTAGAACTTGGTGGGTGGTGGCACCGGCTGCTGGAGAAAGCCCAGCTCCACGAGCGAATTGACGACACCCGTCACGCCGGAGTCGGACATCACGCCGTCCGTCGACCATGACTGGTCGACCATGCTCAGCTTGTAGAGCTCCTCGAACTGCTCACGGGGGATGTTGGCCTTGGGGCCAACCATCTGGAAGAGCTCCTCTTTGTTCGCCGGGTCATAGCTCCACTGAATCGCCTTCCACGTGGCGCGGATGTACCGGGCGATCTCATCGGGGTGGTTATCGGCCCAGTCCTTCTGGGCGACTACGCCGCCACCGGAGTAGTTCTCGGGCGTGAGATATTTCGGAATGAGCGTATCCAGGCGGTGAAATCCCTCTGACTCGGCCAGGGTATCGAACGGGTTGGTGAGCATTGCGCCATCGACGGCCCCAGCCTTGAGCGCGGCGTAACGGGCGCTGCTCGCGCCGGCGTATTGGAAGTCGTAGTCGCCGTCGCTCACGCCGTTCGGGCGCGTCATCACCCGCGTGAAGTACACCGTGTTGTCTTTGGGGCCGCCGACCATGATGGTCTTGCCCTTCAGATCGGCCCAACTGTTGATGTTGGACTTCACCATGAGCC
>JAXDLH010000240.1:0-3301 GCA_034666705.1 Chloroflexota bacterium | reverse complement strand
CACCGGCTCCGAGATGGTCGTTGGCGAGGTGCTCTCGAACGTGATGGGCCGGGCGAAAGGCCGCATCATCGTCACGACGTTCGCCTCGAACATCACCCGCTTGCGCCAGGTCATGGCTGCGGCGAATACCATCGGCCGCAAGGTCGCGATCGCCGGCCGCAGCCTGGTGCGCAACGTCGAGGTGGCCCACGAGATGGGCTACATGCCGGAAGTGCATGACGTGATGGTCGATATCCGCGACGTGAAATCGCTGGCCGCGAAGGAGACGGTGCTGCTCACCACCGGCAGTCAGGGTGAGCCAGCTTCCGCCCTGGCACGCATCGCCGTCGACGACCACCGGGACGTGAAGATCCAGCAAGGCGACACCGTAATCTTCTCCGCCAGTCCAATTCCGGGGAATGAGGCCACAATCGCCCGCACGATCAACAACCTGTATCGGCGCGGCGCCGAGGTCGTCACGCGGCGCCGGGGTACGGATACCGAGTTCATCCACGTCTCAGGCCACGGCAGCAAAGAAGAGATTCGCGACATGCTCGGCTTCGTCCGCCCCCAGTATTGCGTGCCGCTGCATGGCGAGTATCGCAACCTCATCGAGTTCAAGCGGCTGGCGCACGAGATGGGCATCCCGGAGGACCACGTCGTCCTCACCGAGATTGGCGACGTCGTGGAGTTCCGCGAATCCGGCGTCAAGAAGGTTGGCCAGGTGCCCGCCGGCGCGGTGATGGTCGACGGCCTGACGCTCGGGGTCACGCACGCGGTGCTGCGCGACCGTCATCGCCTGGCGGCCGAAGGCGTGCTGGTGGTGACCCTCGCGATCGATGGCGAGACGGGGCGCATCGTGGCCGGGCCCGACTTCATTGCCCGTGGTCTCTTCAACGACGAGGAGAATGTCGAGAGCTTATACGAGGAGGCGCGGCAGCGCATACTGCGGGCGCTCGGCCGGCTGCACGATCCGCGAGAGCACGGCGTGCTGGTGGCCAAGACACGCGAGGTCCTCGAGGGGTTCCTCTACCACCACACCCATCGGCGACCTATGGTGCTGCCGATCGTGACCGAGGTGTAGGCATCGTCGTCAGGATGGGCGCTGCCCCTCGACGAGCAAGGTAGCGACGTTGGCCGGCGTATCTACCGCATCGATGCGGCGGTGGCCAGCGCCATCATCCTGCGCCCGGTACGCCACGACCTGGAGCACGTAGCTCCCGGGCGCGGCGGCCGTCGGAACCAGGACCGCGGCCCGGTACGCGAGCGACCCATTGAGCGAGGCAAGGGGGCCGTCCCAGTGCCACACCTCGGTGCCATCTGGCGCAATCAAACGGGCGACGACATCCGTGGCCGCACGCGGGCCCGTCGGCTGAGCGTCAATTCGGAGCCGCGCCTCGTCGCCTGGCACGAGCACCCAGTGGTCCAGCGCCACGGCATTGACGCGCACGTCGAGGCTGTCCAGTGCGACGGGCTTCGCCACCAGTGGCGGTGAGCCGGGGGCATCGGTCAGATAGGGCCGCAGCAGTGCTTTCTCGAACGAGATCACCGGCCGCGGATACGCATTGCGGTCGAGCCACGCGGCCACGACGCCCTGTGGGTCGGCGGCATCGCTTGCCGAGTCGACGACCCACAGGCGAGGATGTTCGCCCGCCAGCCGTGCGAGCCAGCCGATCGATTCGGGCGGGTCGAGGGGAACCGTCGAAGCGATGATCGCCCGCGGCGGCAGCCCCCAGCCGTAGCGCTGGTAGAGCAGGTCCTGCCATGGCCCGTTGAGTACGATGGCGTCGTCTGGCCGCACCTGGGCGCGCAGCGCGGCCATCGCGTGCCCGTAGTCGCTGCGCGTGAACCCGCCGTACATGGGCACGAGGCCCACGACCGCGATGAGTCCGTATATCCCGACCGCCCCAACCAGTGCGCGCCGCCCGAGGCGTTGACTCGCCAATCCCAGCACCGCGACCCCGAACGAAGCCGCGACCATCTCGAATCGCGGGGCGAACTCACGGCCAAGGATGATCAACAGCGGCACTCCGAGCGCGGCGCTGAGGAAACCGCCAAGCGCAACCCGCCTGCTGGGCCCGCCGCTCCGTACCGCCTGCGCAATCGCGGCCAGCATGAGCAGGCCCCCGAGGCCGGCGAGCCATGGGCCGCCGAGCGGGCCGGCGAGCAGTGCTCCCAGCGACTCGACCACAGCCTGGGCGAGAACCAGAGGAGACACCGCCCGTGGCGACGCTACCGTGAGGCTCGTACGCAAGCCGCTCGCCGCCTGGAACCACACGACCGCGGCGATGCACGCCAGGAGCCCAGCACCCACCAGCAGGAGCACGCCCGTGCGTCCCACGCCTTCTTTGGACTGGCTGGGGGACACCGCCGGTCCGCCCCGTCGACGGCGCACTATCCCGGCGAGCGCGCCGCAGATTCCGAGCACGGCGTAGTAGTGCGTCGCGAGCGCCGCCAGCGCGCCGAGCGTGCCGGCGGCGCTCGCGAAACGCGCCCGGCGTGCTCCCCCAGATGCATACGTTGCGCCGAGCAGGACGAGTGCCATCTCCAGCGACAGCAGCGGATACATGCGCGCGTCGCGGCTGTAGAAGACGTGCAGCGGCGAGACCGCCAGGGCCAGCGCCGCCACGAGCCCTGCCCTGGGGCCCGCACTGCGCGCGACCACTGCGCCGACGAGCGGCACAACCAGCGTGCCGACGATTGCCGACGAGAGGCGCAGCGCCGTCTCGCCGTTCCCGACGAGCGTGATCCAACCGTGGAGCAGCAGGTAGTAGAAGGGCGGGTGCTCGAACGGCGCGCCAAGCAGGTAGCGCAGCATCTCGGCCGGCGGCATCGACGCGATGAACGAGCTTGCCTGCTCGTCGAAGTCGAGGTCGCCGAGCGCCCAGATGCCCCACAGCCGGAGCGCCAGGGCCAACCCGGTCACCGCCAGCAGACCGGCCTGCAACCCCGCTCGCGGCCCCAGCCACTCGGCCAGCCTCGCGAGCCACCCGCTTGAGCTCTTATCTCGACCACGGATGCCATTGCGAGCGACTGAAGGGAGAGTGGGCGTTCCCGGGGAAGGGGCCGTACGCGTCTCCGGGAGATCTCTCGTCACTTCGCAGCTCGGACTGGCATCGTTGCGGGCTCCTCGCGCAGTCTGTCCTCGGCCGCGTCGAAGGCCTCGGGGTCACCGCGGAAGCGGGTCGCTCCGGTTGACGGTGTTGCGGGCGCGACCTCGCGGCTCACCACGTCGCTCCGGGGCCGCGTGCAGGCCCTGCGGCCGGATCGTCGGCGCGCATCTCGTCGCCCTCCCCGGCGACGGCCTCCTCATCGAGGGCAT
>JAXDLH010000239.1:0-12161 GCA_034666705.1 Chloroflexota bacterium | reverse complement strand
GGGGGGGGGGCCCCCCCCCCCGCCCTACCGGCAAACTGGTGACCAACTGCCGCCGCGTTGTACTAGTCTGCGGAGCCCGGCCGTCTCACCTCCTCCGACCGCACATCCTCGCTCCGAAGCGGCGTGGGCTCGACGGGCGGGATGCGCTGAGCCCGATTGCTCACTACTTCGGAGAAGATGATGGCGTTAGGCACAACCAGCCGGACGTTGTCGCTCGTGCGCATCGTCGTGGCGCGGAAGCCGACCTCTTCGACGACGCCGATGTAGTCCTTGACCTGAATCTCGTCGCCAATGAGGAAGGGCCGCTCGAACAGCAGATAGAGGCCGGCGAAGAAGCTCTTCAGGATGTCTTGCGCGGCGAGCGAGAGCGCGAGGCCTGCGGCGCCGAACGTCGCCACGATGCCGGGCCGGTCGAGTCCGACCAGGTCGAGTGCCCAGACGATACCCAGGACGATGACGGTGCCGAAGATGAGCCGCCCGGCGAGCAGCCGGACGTTGGCGTCCGCCTGCGTCCGCGTGGTGGCCCGCTCGAATGACGTGCGCGCCCACGCCGCGACCCGCCACATGGCAAGCACGATGAGAATCGCGACGGCAGCGCGAAATGCCCACGCTTCGGCCAGCCGCGTCGTGAGCAGCGCGAAATCAGTCGTCATCGATGGGCTCTCATTGCGCGAGCGAACATGGGGAGAGAGTTGGCGGATTGCACTGCTGCGGAACGAGCAGGCTGCCGCCGAAGGCTAATGGATTGCGGGGAGATCAGTTCGCGTGCTGGTTTTGCTGGGCGAGGAGACTACGAGCCTCGTCGCCCACGCCCTCTTCCACACAGTCGAGAAACGTCGAATAGAGGGCTTTGTTCAGGAGCTTGAGACGCCAGTCCGTCTCGTCGAGCGTGTTGACGAGCTCACGGCGCTGGCGAATGAGCCACGAAAGGCGCGTGAGGAAAAACAACTGCGTCGGCGTGAACGAGCGCAGCCCGCCGGTCTGAACCGAACTGCCGACGTTTTCACTCTTTTGCTCGTTCGCCATTTTGTCTCCACTGGCGCAGGATTTTCCCGAGCCGTTAGCACGCGATATTGTAGCATAGCGCCTGCCGGCCAATGGCCCGGTTCGAGCATGCGGATCGCATGTGTGGCGAAGGTAACATACTCGCCCACGGTGTGCCAGGGGTATCATCGAGTCGACTGGACGTAACGTCATAATCACGGTGCGGTTACGAGCGCATATATCTATCGCGCGCGAGCCGCACGGGCCGACTATAGTTTGATGTGCTCGGGGCACCGCTGGAGACGTTGTGGGACGCGCGATCCTGCATTTGCATTCGACCTTTAGCGACGGCATGTCGACCGTCGACGACCTGCTCGACGAGGTCGAGCAGCATAGCGACATCGACATTCTCGGCATCACCGACCACGACGATTGCCGCTCCTATGCGGCCGCGGTGGCATGGAAGGCCAAGCACCCCGGCTCCCGCGTCCAGCCGATCTGGGGCGTCGAGCTCACCACCTTCGGGTTCACCCACGTGCTCGCCTTCAAGATGCACCCGCCCTTCCCCGCGGTGGTCCCCAAGAAGTTCCTCGCCCTCCGCAAGGCGGTGGAGCAACTGAACGAGCTCGGCTGCTACGTCGTGATTCCACACGTCGACGCACCGGTCGTCGGGATGGGCCGGCGCCGTATGGCGCGCGCGGCGGCCTCGCTCGAGATCTTCGGCTACGAGCTGCTCACCCCCTACTTCACCTCGCCGGAATCGCTGCCGCAGTTGCGCCAGATCGGCGACCGGCACGACCTCGTCGCACTGGGTGGGCCGGATGCCCATTTCATCGAGGATCTCTACCGGATCGTGCTGACCTTCCCCGGTCAGACGGTCGAGGAGTTCGAGCAATCGTGGCTGGAGCGCACCGTGGTGCCCGAGATGGGGAAAGAAGGGGCGAAGAAGACGCTCCGCCGCAAGCTCCAGCAGCAGCGGCGCTCGTTGATCGAGCACCCCCGCGAGCAGGTGGAGACCTGGGTGCGAAACCGGCGATCCTCCCCGATCTGATTTCCCGAGTGCGCCAGATCCACTTCCCCCAATCCTGAGCGTGTCGAAGGGTCACTAGTCCAGCTGGGCGCATGTTTCTCGTTGATTGCCGTCGGTTGCACGTCCGGTAGGGCGGGGGCTCGTCCAGGCTCGTCCCCCACCGCCGGTGCTGGCCCCAGCAAGGCTCGCGGCGGGGGACGAGCCCCCGCCCTACCGGCAAACTCGTGACCAACTTCCGCCGCGTTGTATTAGTGGGCCGTGGGCGGCGAGCGGACGCTGGTTCGCTACAATAGCGCCCATGTTGATCACTGCGCCGCCAGCCGCCCACTCGCTAGCCTTCGGAGCTGTCGCCGATCAGCTCGTGGACGTCGTCCGTTTCCTGAACGGTAAAGGGTGGACGCCGGCTACCAGCTCCAACTTCTCCGCCCGCATCCCCGGCTTCGAGC
The DNA here is from genome assembly GCA_034666705.1 of Chloroflexota bacterium. GTDB lineage: Bacteria > Chloroflexota > UBA6077 > UBA6077 > SHYK01 > JAXDLH01. The sequence continues at coordinate 9,701 of JAXDLH010000239.1, read as the reverse complement.
TCCTGGCGATCTCGCGGTCGGGCGTCGACAAGGCGGCGTTTACCGCGGCCGACGTGATGATCGTCGACCGGCAGGGGCGCCACGTGTGGCCCGAGGGCGCGAGGAGCTCAGCCGAGACGCTGATCCACACTGCGATCTACGATCTCTTTGAGCCCGGGGCTGTGCTGCACACCCATTCGGTTATGGCCACGGCTTTCTCTGTCCTGCGCAGCCAGTCGGAGATGGCGGCGTTCTCCGGCCTCGAGCTGCTCAAGGGGCTAAGCGGCGTCACCACCCACGACACCAGCATCGAGGTGCCAATCTTCCCGAACGATCAGGACATGGAGCGCTTCTCGGCCATGCTCCGCCGCGAGCTCGCCGGCCGTTCGCGCCATGGCTTTCTCATTGCCGGGCACGGTCTGTACACCTGGGGTGAAACGCTCGGCGATGCGCAGCGGCACGTCGAGGTGTTCGAGTTCCTGTTCGAGTTAGCGCTCCGCATGGAGGGGTTCAATGGCACTGCTCACCATTCCTGACCAGGGCACCGAGATTCGCGATTGGGACGAGATTGCTGCCTACCTGCGCGGTCGTGGCATCCGCTTCGAGCGATGGACGTCCTCAGCGCCGCTCGCCGAGGACGCGACGCCGGATGACGTGCTGCACGCGTATGGAGCGGACGTCGACCGCCTGAAGCGCGAACAAGGTTATCAGGCGTGCGACGTGATCAGCGTACTGCCGACTACAGCCAACCTGGACCAGGTGCGTCAGAAGTTTCTGACCGAGCATACGCACAGCGAAGACGAGGTCCGCTACTTCGTCGAGGGCTCGGGACTCTTCTGGTTCCACCAGGAGGATGCGCCGGTCTTTCGTGTGACCTGCGAGAAGGGCGACCTGATCGCCGTGCCGGCGAACACCAAGCACTGGTTCGATTTCGGTCCCATCGCGTACGTGAAGTGCATCCGGCTCTTCACCGACCCCGCTGGCTGGGTGGCGAACTACACGGGCTCCGGCATAGACGCGAGCTACAACCCGGCCTATGGCGAGCCAGCGGGCGCCGCGGCTGGCGCGTGAGTGCAGTGGCGCCTCTTTGACATCGAGGGGACTATCACCTCGCTCGCTTTCGTGAAGGACGAGCTGTATCCGTACGCCCGCCGCGCGATCCCTGCCTACCTGAGCGAACACGCCGCCGACCCGGAGGTCCGGCCGATCCTCGACCGTCTGGCCGGCGAGTTGGGCGTTGGGGATACTGACGTTGCGGCGATCGGCGCCACCCTGCAGCGCTGGATCGACGAGGACCGCAAACACCCGGAGCTGAAGGAGCTGCAGGGCATGGTTTGGGCCGCGGGGTACCGCGACGGCGCCCATCATGGCCACCTCTACGCCGACGTCGTTCCGTACTGGGAGCGCGCCCGGGCGGCCGGCCTGCGGCTCGCCATTTACTCCTCGGGCTCGGTGCAGGCGCAGCAACTTTTGCTGGAGCACTCCACCGCCGGCGACGTATCCTACCTCGTCGAGCAGCACTTCGATACGCGCGTCGGTGCCAAAACCGAGGCCGCGTCGTACGAGCGGATCGCCGCGGCGATGGCGGTGGCTCCGACTGAGATTCGTTTCTACTCGGATGTCGTGGCAGAGCTCGACGCCGCTAACGCTGTGGGCGTCGATACCTGCCGCTTGCTGCGGCCCGGCGTGCCGCGCGTGGCGCATCGCCACCGGGAGATCGAGGATTTCGCGGGCGAGCACCCCACGTGATCCGCATGTACGTCCGCGACGAGCGGTACCCAATCGAAGTGCCCGCCGGCGTGCGGGCATTCCCGTCGAAGTTCCACGGCGAAGTGGACGACGTGGTTTGCATCAACGGCGACGACGACGAGGTCATCACCGTGGTCCCGCTGGCGATCGTGCTCGGCTGGGTTTACGAACAGTACCGGGCCCCGATCATCCCGCGCGTGCGGGTGCACCTCCGCGGGCGATCCGAGCCGATCATCGTGGGCGCATTCGTGCGCCCGGTCGCGGAATCGAATGTCCCGGCCCCGACACCCGGCTGGGTCTGCTTCAGCACGCTGGATGAGCGGATCGTCGCTGGATTTCGCGAGCCTGACTTCGAGTGCTGGGAGGTCATCGCGGGCGCAGCCCAACACCGCGATTGACGCGCCCCCGGTCGAGATGAGTCCTCAGGCGCCGGTCACGGCCCGGTCCACTCCCACATGTAACAGCTCCAGTTCCACGTGTTCTGCCCGCTGCCAGATGGCCGCGGCCGGGCCCCTTGCAGGAACTTATGCGCGGCGGTGGCCTCCGGCGTGTAGTAGAGCGTGAGCGCCGGCATCTCCTCGCTGTAGAGCTTCGCGAAGTCCACGAGCAGCCGCTCGCTGTCCACCGGGCGAAACGTGTTGTCCAACTGCTCCAGGATGCTATCGGCTTGCGGGTTGTTCCAGTGGGCGACGTTGTCCCCGACGTACCGATTCGCCGCATTGGGGACCTGCTTGGAGTGCCAGCGCCGGGAAAGGGTGGCGACCGTCGGGCCGGAATCCACCATCCCGACTCCGGGGAACGTCTCCCGCTCTTGGCGGTCGCGCAACTGCGCATCCGCGGCGTTGTCCACGCGGACGCGCACGCCGATCTCGCTCCAGAAGCCGGCCACAGCGCTCTGCAGTTGGACCTGCTCGCCGTCCCCGGCCGGCACGCGGAAGGGAAGCTCGAACCGCTCGCCGGCCGCATTCGCGAGCACTCCATCCGTGCCGCGCCGCCAGCCAGCTTGCTCCATAAGGGCAATGGCGCCGCGGGGGTCGAACGCGTACTTCGTGGCTGCGGCATCCGCGACCGCGAAGCCCGGCTCATTCGGTGAGATCGGGATGTTGGCCACCTGCGCTTGACCCGAGACGAGTGTATTGATGAGCTGCTCGCGGTCGATCGCCATGAGAAGCGCGCGGCGCACGCGCACGTCGCTGAAGAGCGGCTGGCTGTCCGGTGGCAGCAGCAGCCGCCGACAACCCACCGGCACGAAGTAGACGGTGCCCTCGCCCTTCGCCTCCCACTGATCCTTCGCGATCAGGCCGTCCTCGAAGCTCAGGCCGTTGCGCGACGTGCGGTGGATCGTGCCCGCGAGCAGTGCAGTCAGCACACCCTGGCCACTCGCGACCGTGTGATGCACGATCGTGCCGATTTTTGGCGTACCGAGGAAGAAATCCTCGAATCGCTTGAACGTGATCGTGCCATCGGAGCCCCAGCGGTCGATGCGATACGGCCCGAGACCAACAAACTCTTCGTGGAAGTATGGGTGCGCGAGCATCGCATCGACGTTGCCTGCTTCCCATAGTGGGCGGACGATATGGTCGGGGTAGATCTGCAGATCGGTTCGCGTCACCACGTGGGCCAGGTTGTTGCTGCCCTTCCAATGCATGACGACGGTGTAGTCATCCGGTGTGTCGATTGAGCGCACGCCATCCTGCACCGCGGTCCGGTTGATGGGGATCGCCCGGTCCTCAGCGAACTCCCAGCTAAACAGCACGTCTTTCGCCGTGAATGGACGGCCGTCGTGCCACTTGGCGTTGCGGCGGAGCTGCCACGTCAAGCGCATGCTTCCGTCCGGGTTGATGACCCACGTGCCGTCGTCGACAGACGGCAAGCGCTCGGCGAGCATCGGCTGAACCCGCGAGTCGTGGTCGATGATGCTGAGCGAGGAGTGGACCACCGGCTGCAGGTCGCCGCCGACGTCGCCACTGATGTTCGCCGTGTTCGTCATGGTGAACGGCGCACCGAAGGCTGCCATGTGCACCGTAGCCGCGGCCGAACGATCTGGGGACACTGGCGCCGAGGCGGGCGCGTTGCCCTGCGATGGAGGCGTACTCGCCGGGGCGCTGCACCCATACGCCGCGAGCCCGGCGGCTGCGGCGGCTGACGTCCTGATAAAGCGGCGACGCGACAGCCGGCCGCCGGTAAACCTGGTCATCCTTACCTCCTATGCTGAGAGCCGCGAGGGACGGTAATTGCAGTCGCCAGATATCTGTTGAGTCAAGGCTGCTCGTGCGCACTGTCTATATCAGTAGCAGGTCCTGTCGTCAAGACCCGTTCGGCGCCGTTGTGGCTGCTCGGCGATTATGTCCGCCTTAATTGCTCAGCGACTTTGTCCGCATACTCCGCGGATGAGGACGATTACATCGAATCCCACCCAACAGCACTGCTTTTAGGTTCTGACCAGGAATCGCGATTGACATGCGCGGCCCGGCGCATTAGATTCGGCGTGGAAACACAACGCCCGCTGATCGGGACGAGGGAGTAAATGCTTTGACTGAAGCCGCCGGCGCCGAGATCCGCGTCTCTGCCGATTCGCACGTGGCCGAGAAGCCCGACCTGTGGGAAAGGAACCTGCCCGCGAAGTATCGCGATCGTGGGCCGCGCTTCCCGCGCATCCAGCTCGGGCGTGGCAACCACGCCGTCTCGGGCGGCTGGGACCCCGTGCAACGACTGAAAGACATGGCGGCCGATGGCATCGCGGCCGAGGTGCTCTTTCCAACCCTTGCGAAAGACATCTACGTGCAGTGCGGCGAAGATCCGGAGCTGGCGCAGGCCTGCGACCGCGTCTACAACGACTTCATGATCGAGTTCTGCTCTGAAGCGAGCGAGCGGCTCTGGGGCCAGGCACACATTGGCCTCTGGAACATGGACTACGCGACCGCGGAGCTCGCGCGGGCCAAGCAGGCGGGGCTGCGCGGCGCGACGATCTGGATCATCCCGCCGCCCGGGCTCGGTTTCACGACGGATCATTACGAGCGCTTCTGGTCGGCGGCTGAAGAGCTCGACATGCCGATCAGCATGCACATCAACACTGGCTTCGGCTTCTACACGGACCGCAGCCACGAGGACCGCATGGCCACCGTGGCTCGTCAGTCGTACGGGCACAAGATGGTGGCGATGCAGGCGCTCTCGGAGCTCATCCTCTCGGGCGTCTTCGAGCGGCATCCGCGCCTGAAGATGGTGATCGCCGAGTATGAGGTTGGTTGGATCCCCTTCTGGCTCGAGGATCTCGACCGCAAGTTTGCCCGCCGGTCGGAGCCGCTCACTCCGCTCAAGCCCAGCGACTACTTCAATCGCCAGATCTATGCGACCTTCACGCAGGACGGCGTCGGCGGCTTCTTGCTCCAGCAGTGGGGCGCGAACAACTTCATGTGGTCGAACGACTACCCGCACCCGGGCGGCGTCTGGCCGTTCTCGGACGACGTGATCGAGCTCACGCTCGGCAACGTCAGCCCCGAGAGCCGGGCGAAGATCGTCGGTGGCACGGTGGCCAAGGTCTACGGGATGCCGATCCCCACGCCGATGCCCCGCCTGCCCAGGCCAGAGATTCCGGACGACACCGGCGTCTGGGAGCGAGGCTGGGTCAAGCACCGCGGGGAGTACACATTCATCAAGCCCGAAATGGGGCTGTAACCGCAGCACGGTACACTGAGGACGATAAGAATTTGCGGAGACGTGACGCCCGTGGCCACAATCGCCAAACCGGTGCTCGAATCCGGTGATCATCTCTCCCGCGCAGAGTTCCACCACACCTATTGTGCACGGCCCGACATCAAGAAAGCGGAGCTCGTAAAAGGAATAGCCTACGTGGCGTCCCCGGTTTCGGTCATTTATGGTGAGCCTCACGCCGCCCTCATCGGCTGGCTCATTGCGTACCGGGTACGTCACTCAGACCTGCACGTCGGCGATAACCTGACCGTGTTCCTCGATGCTGAGACTGAAGTGCAGCCAGACGCCTGCATGTGGCGTGAAGGACCGGGGGGTCCGCACGTCTCGACTGACGGATATATCGAGGGGGCACCCCAGCTCGTCATCGAGATCGCAGCCAGCTCCGCATCATATGACTTGCACGAAAAGCGAGAAGCGTACCAACGCAACGGTGTTCTGGAGTATGTCGTCTGGCGCGTTCGCGATGGAATAGTCGATTGGTTTCGACTCAGCGGCGGCACGTATGTGCGAGTCGAGCCCGACGAGCGCGGTGCTATCGAGAGCAGGACCTTTCCAGGGTTGCGACTAAACGTCCCAATGCTCCTGGCCGAAAACCTTGCCGGAGTGATTGCAGAGCTGGACATCGTGTGACTTAGCCGACCGTGGTCAGAGATAGCCTCTCACCACGGTCGGCTGCTGGCCTAACGGAGCTTGCTCAGGTCCCAGCGTGTGCTGCGGCTGCGGCGATGCTGAGGGTTGGGAGGGCGGCCTCGAAGTCGGCGAGTGTCAGGCGCGGCTCGCCGGTGAAACCGGCTTCCTCCAGGGCATGCAGCTTGGCGGCCTGGCAGAGGAAGGTGAGGTCTGCGCCTGAGAAGCCTGGCGTTTGCGCGGCGAGCGTCTGGGCGAGGGCGCTGAGCTCCGTGCCCGCTGCCAGCGCCGCGTTCCGCAGGTGCACGCGCAGAATCTCTGCCCGCTCGGCCTCGGTGGGAAGATCGATCCGCAGGTGCACGCCGAAGCGCCCCGGCCGCAGGATTGCGGGATCCACGGCATCCAACCGGTTCGTCGCGCCGATCACGATGACCTGGCTGGCTCGGTCCATCTCGTCCAGCTCGGTGAGGAGTTGGTTCACGATGCGCTGCGGGGCGCGGGTCCCCTCGTTCTCCATCTCACTGCGGCTCGGTGCTACCGCGTCGAGCTGATCGAAGAAGACGATGCATGGCGACACCCGGCGCGCGAGGTTGAAGAGGTCGCGCACGGCCTCCTCGCTCTCGCCGAACCACTGGCTGAACAGCTCCGGGCCCTGCACGGCGATGAAGTTCGTGCCCGTCTCGCGGGCGACGGCGCGCGCCAGCAGCGTCTTGCCGGTGCCGGGAGGCCCGTAGAGGAGCACCCCCAGGTTCGTCGAGAGGCCGAGCCGTCCGAACAGCTCTGGGTGCTGCAGTGGCCGCTGGATCAGCTCGCGCAGGCGGCGCTTCGCGTCGGCGAGGCCGCCGACGTCGTCCAGCGTGACGGTCGGGTATGAGAGCACCGACTCACGCAGCGAGGCTGGCCGCATGCGCCGCAGCGCGCTGAAGAAATCCTCGGCCGTCACGACGAGGTCGGCAGAGCGAGCCGCCGCAGCGACGGATGGATGGTCGATGAACTGGCCGGTGGCGCGGCGCAGGGCGCTCAGGCCTGCCTCGCGCGCTAGCTCCATCAGGTCCGCGCCAACGTAACCGTACGCCTGGCGGGAGATATCGGGCAGCGCCTCCAGCGCGTCGTCGGTCAACGGCATCTCGCGCGTCTGCACGCGCAGGATCTCCTCGCGCGCGCTGGCCGTCGGCGAGGGGAAGTAGATCTCGCGATCGAAGCGGCCGGCGCGGCGCAGCGCCGGGTCGATCGCCTCGATGCGGTTCGTCGTGCCGATCACCATTACGCCCTCGGCGCGCTTCAGGCCGTCCATCAGCGAGAGGAGCTGCGTGACCGCGCGCGAGTCCGAGAGCGTGCTGGCGGTGCGGCGGGCAGGCGCAATCGCATCGAGCTCGTCGACGAAGATGATCGAGGGCGTTTTGAACGCCGCCTCGCCGAAGATGCGCCGCAGGTTCTCCTCGGTCTGGCCGCTGAACGTGCCGACCACCTCGGGGCCGTTGATGTAGAAGAACTCGGCGTTGATCTCGTTCGCCACGCTGCGGGCGAGGAGCGTCTTCCCTGTGCCGGGCGCCCCGAAGAAGATGATGCCGCGCGGCGCGCTGATGCCGAGTTGGCGGTAGACCTGGGGGAAGATCAGTGGCAGCTCGACGAACTCGCGGATGCCGCGGATCTGCTCGTTCAGGCCGCCGACATCCTCGAACGTCGTGTCCACGACCGCTTCGGAGTGGCCCCCGGTGCCATCGGCGTGCTGATGGCTACCGGGCCCGTGGTCGTGGTCATGCTCGAACATCATGTACACGCCCGTCTTGTCGGTGACGAGCCCTTCCTGGCCATGCACGCTGTGCACGTCGTAGGTGATGCCGGCGCCCATCTCGGGAAGATGCACGTAGAGCAGCATCCCCTCGCGCACCGGCGTCTCGCTCTGCGCCAGAAGTTTCTTGATATCCGGCACCAGGTTCGGCAGGTGGAGCATCGAGATGTCTACGGCTGGGATCAATGTGACCTCAGGAGTGGTATCCAACTCGACCCGCTCGATCGTCACCTCTTCGTGTGGGTAGGCCTTGAGGGTCTGCCGGGTGAAGCGGTCGAAACGAATCACGCCATGCTGGTGGCCGGGGCCCGGATGCTCGCCCACGATTCGCGCCAGCGCCTTGCAACCGCGCTTCGTCGAGACGCGCACCACGTCGCCAACCTCAACGCCGAGGCCCGCCATTGCGTCGTGCGTCAGGTAAGCCGCGCACATCGTCGACTCGCGGTAGTCGCTCGGCTGTGGGTCGACGGTCGCAGTCAGCGGCGCCCCGATCTCGTGCGCGTGCGTATGGCCCTGCCCATGGTCGTGCTCGTGGTCCGCATCGGGCGCGTGCGCGGCGTTGTGCGTCTCGGTCACCTGAACTCCATCGAGACATTCTGCAGCCAGTCCCTCGGGGAAGCATCCGGGACGGCTCCGCTATTGTTGACCGGAAGCGGGTGGACTGCAAGGGGCACGCCCTTGGTCGTCTCGCCAGTCGCGATGAAGGCGACGCGTTGCGATTGACACCGCCGGATGTTGCTCGTAGAGTGGGCGCGTCGCCAGCGTGCGAGATCATCCCAAGGAGACCCCGCCATGCAGTCGCGTCAGCGAGTCCGTGAGCGCACCCCGGAACAGGAGGCGCGCATCAGAGACCACGAATGGGACGAGATTCGAGGACGCGACCGCGCCCTGCGCATCAAGCTGCTCGCGGAGCGGCCGCGGGTGGTGAAGTTCGACTCAGTCCCGTGGGAGCAGTCGCGCTCGGCGTACCACAAGGTCTTCACGACCTACGACCTGCCCACGGCTGAGCGCAAACCGTGGAACGCGCTCATGGGCACCTTGCGCGTGATGATGCAGATCATTCCGACTGGACATAAGAACGCAAATCACCGCCACATCGCGGAGGTGCCGTTCTATATCCACGAGGGCAAGGGCCATGAGGTTCACGATGGCCGGCGGCACGACTGGGAAGCCGGCGACCTGATGATCGTGCCACCCTACTGCATGCACCAGCACTTCTGCGACGAGGGACCGGCGATCCTCGTCTACTGCCAGGCCGGCCACGGGCCATTCGTCGTCGGCGGCGGGGGCGGCGAGCAGATGGAGATGCACGAGAGCTGGGAGATGCCGGAAGACGGGAAGGCGCTCTACGACGCCAACGGCGACCTCGTCGGGTACCGGCGCGGCGACGTCGAGTTCGTCTTCCGCAATCGCCCCGAGGAAAGGGAAGCGTTGGCGGCGCGCACGTTTGACCAGCCGCCGACGCCCAGCCACGAAGCCAACGACAGTTACGAGTACTTCGTCCGGCAGTTCCAGGAAGAGTGCTACTGGCGGCAGAACGTGCCCCAGGTCATCCAGCAGCGGACGCGGACGTGGGAGTACACCCGCAACGGCAAGACGCTGTGGTTCCTCCACCCGGCGCAGCCCGAGCTGCAGGTGGGCATGAAGCTCTTCGAGTCCTACCTCATGGAGCTGCCGCCCGGCGGCCGCTCAGGCAAGCACCGGCACCTGGGCGATGAGGCGCACTTCATCATCGAGGGCAGCGGCTACGACGAGATCGACGGCGTGCGGTGGGATTGGGACACCCAGGACGTGGTAGCGATCCCGAACCTGGCCACCCACCAGTCGTTCAACGCCGATCCGG
>JAXDLH010000238.1:0-21030 GCA_034666705.1 Chloroflexota bacterium | reverse complement strand
GAAGTTATTGTCCCAGACGCGGTACTTGATGAGCGTGGCGAGGAAGAGCGGATAGAGGTTTGTATCCGTGGCCTGGTGCGGCCCGAAGCCGGTTGGCTCGCGATTCATCGCGATAGTGAGCGTCTTCGGGGCCGATACCGGAGCTGCCGCCTGGGCCGGGGCGTCGCCACGGGGCCCCGGCGTTGGCTGTGTCGGCGCGCAGCTCGCTGCGGCGAGGAGTGCCAGGATGAGCCCCGTGAGTGTCCGAGCTCGTGCGGTTCCAAGTAGCTTCAGCACCGATCCCCCTTTCATGGAGCGGTAACGTCGACTCGGCAACGTCTCGTCAGCCTAGATCGTCCGGTAGGCCGACGTTGTTGACCTGGAGCAGCTTCACATAATGTTTCCACGTCCACGTCTCGGCGCCGTCGATGGCGGCCCAGCCACCGGTGGCTCGCTCCCGCGGGCCGCTGCGCGGTTGCGGCATGTCTTCCGGCGAAAGCTCGCGCGCCTTGAGTCCGGAGCGGGCGAGCTCCCACATGATGCGGGCCACGTTGTCGAAACGGATCGCCTGCGTGGTCGCCGCCTCCACCGAGCTGCCGGTCACCACGGTGCCATGCCCACGCATGAGCAGCACGTCGCGGTCCCCCATGCACTCCACCATCTGCTGGCCGAGCTGGCGGTTGGTGACCGTGATCGACCGTGGGAACACCGGAACGCCATTGAGGATGATCTGCAGCGCTGAGGGGTCGTAGGCATTGAAGACCGGGATGAACTTCAGCTCGGTGATTCCGCAGAACAGTGCATATGGCGGGTGTGCGTGCACCACCGCCATCACCTCGGGCCGCGAGCGGTAGATCTCGCCGTGAATCGCGGTTTCGTTCGGCTTGGCATGCTGGGTGTCCATGCCGGGGCCGTCGCCGTCGAAGTTCACGCGCCGGACGTTGTGCAGCCCCGTGAATTCGATGCCGAGCTCGTCACCGCCCCGGCAGCGAATCCACATCTCGTCGGTGCCGGGGATGCGCGCGCTGACGTGACCAGTCGATTCGCGGACCAGGCCAAGCATGCCGAGAATCCGGCACGCGGTCGCCACCTTCAATCGCAGGTCGTCCGCCACCTCAATCATCCGTCGCCTCCTCTTCGCCGCGCGTCCGCGGACTCGGGCCGATTGTACTCGTACTTTGCGGTGAGTGGGACTATGAAATGCCGCGGTCTAACGGTCGCCGGGGCGCAAGTTGCCGAAGCCAACGCCTGGCCGCTCCGGGCCCTCCGCCCCGGGTGGAGCCATGATCCAATCCCAGAGCTCGCGGGTATGCCGCGCATCCTCGCGTGTCACGATGACCTCGGCGAACTGGTCCTTCCAGGCGTACGGCCGGGTGGCGTCGATGATGGCGCGCGAGCTCGTGGCGCGGTCCCCGGGTGGCAGCGCGGCGTCGAGCGGGCCGCTGTACGCCCCGGTGATGATCTCGATGTCGCGCACGGGGTCGACGCGCGTCGTCATCGCCCACAGCACGTCGTCCATGTTGGCGATGTCGATGTCTTCGTCTACGACGACCACGTAGCGGCCCATGTAGACCGCCGCGGCGCACTGCGAGGCGATCAGCGCCGCTTGACGTGCGTGACCCGGATACGATTGCTTGATCGATACGACCGTCATCAGGCGGTTGCCGCCGACCGGTGGCATCCACACGCCGGTCACGTTCGGCACGCCCGCCTTTTCCAGCTGATCCCACGCCAGCGCCGACTTGAGATAGGCGAGAAACTGGTTGTCTTCGTGCGGCGGCTTCCCCTGGGGGCAGCCGAGGATGATGGGGTCGTTGCGGTGGTACACGCGCTCCACGTGGACTACTGGCGTCTGCGGCGAGCCGCTCACGTAGTAGCCCATCCACTCGCCGTACGGGCCCTCGGTGCGTAACTCACCAGGCTCCATATAGCCCTCGAACGCGATCTCCGCGTGGGCGGGAATCGGCAGCCCGGTCACCTCGCCGCGGATCACCTGGAGCGCCTCGCCCTGGATGCCGCCAACCCACGAGAGCTCCGACTGCCCGAAGAGGATGCCTTCGGCGCTCGCCGCCATGAAGAGCAGCGGGTCGTGGCCGACCAACACCACGATCGGGCAGCGCTCGCCACGCGCGAACCACTTCTCGCGGAGCAGCCGCCCATGTTTGCCGGGCGAGATCCAGATCCCCAGGCTATTATGATCGAAGACCTGGTTGCGGTAGGTACCGGCATTGATCCAATCGGACTCTGGGTCCGGGATCAAGTTGAGGCTCGCCGTACCGATGAAGCGGCCGCCATCCTTCTTGTGCCAGATCGGCGCCGGAAATCGGGTCAGGTCCACGTCCTCGCCGCGCAGCACGTTCTCGAGGATGGGGCCGTGCTCCACGATGCGGGGCGGGATCAGCCGGTGCCCCCGCAGTAATCCGCGCCAGTGGTCCATGAGCCGCTCGTGGGTGATCGTGCTCGGATCGAGGCCGAGCGTGATGGCCTGGCGGCGGATCGTCCCCTGGGTGTTCACCGCGACGCGGAAGCCGTCGTCGAACCCCGGGATGCCGTCGAAGAGCGCGCAGGGGCTGCCAGCGGTGTGATCGAGCATCTCGGTGACGCTGCCGATGTCTGCCTCGGAGTCGGCGCCACGCACGACGCGCAGCTCGCCGATACGATCCACGAGCGCGAGCCACTCGCGCAGTCCGGTCCAGCGGGGTCCGCAGTCGGAGCCATATGTCTGTGGTTCAGTCAATACGTCGGTCACGCTGGTCCTCCAGTTTCCAATGGAGAAGGCCCCGCTCATGTCCTTCGATGGGCTCAGGATGAGCGGGGCCTTCGTGCGTGTGAGGGTTATAGCGTCCGGTAGGTTACTCCTGGGTCCATTCCCAGACGTTCCACAGGTGAGTACCACGCACGGGCGGAAGCACGCCTTTGATGCCTCGCGAGATGCCGGTGCGCGGCTGGTAGAAGACCGTGCCGGAGGCGACGTCCGTGGTGTACAGCTTCTCCAGACTGACTAGCACGTCGTCGCGCTGGGCCTGATTGATCGTCGTCAGGGATAGGCCGTAGAGGCGGTCGATCTCGGGGTTCGAGTAGTTGCCGCGATTCTTGCCCGTGAATTTGTTCGCTGCCGTAGCGCCTTGCTCGGTCGTCACGTTCAGCTCGATGACCGGCTCGGTCGAAGCAGAGAGCGCCACGCCCGGGAAATTCACGCGGAAGGCGACGTCGGTGGTCGCAGCCCGTGGAATCACGAAGGTCTTGGCGCCGAGCCCAGCCTGCCGCCAGTTGTCGGTGATGATGGTGCCTTCTTGCTCACGCTCGCCGGTCTCGCGCACCTCGATGTCAAACACCTGACCGCTCGCGTTGCGGAACATACCGTCGGCGCCCTTTGTCCAACCGGCCTGATTGAAGAGCTGCTCGGCCCGCCGCAGGTCGTATGGATAGTGGGCGATTGCCGCGTCCATTCGCGAATAGAGGCGGTCGCCCTTCGGGTACGCCGTGTCGGCGACGCCGCCGTACCCATGTTGCAGGGCGTCGGTGAGACTTTGCCGGTCGAGCGAGTGCATCAGCGCCTGCCGCACCCGTACGTCGTTGAGCGCCGGCTGCCATTCCGGGACGTCGCGGTGCTGGAACTCCATGTAACGCAGGCCGAACAGCGTGTCGGTGTAGACCTGGCCGGCATGATCGACGTTCCAGCGGTCTTGCAGGATCACGGCCTGGTCGACGTCGACGGCCGTGTACTCCGAGAAGTTGATGGTGCCGGCCAGGAAGCCCGCCACGATCGTATTGTTGTCCGCGACCCACTTGATCTCGATCGTCTCGATCCTAGGCTTGCCCATCACGAAGTAGGGGTTGGCACTGCCCGCGAGGGCCACGCCGTGCTCCCACTTCGTCCAGCGATACGGCCCGTCGCCGACGAACTCCTCGCTGGTCCAGAAGGAGCTCGTCGCGAAGGCGGCCTTATCTGCGTTGTAGGCGTCGCCGACGACGTGGCGCGGGATCGGGGTAAGCTGTGAGAGCACGAGTGCATCTGCGTCGACGTAGGGCTCGCGCCACGTGATCTCGATCGTGCGATCATCGACCGCCTGGACGCGGCTCATGAGCTGCTCGGGCAGCCGGTTCGTGATCGGCACCTCGCGGTCGGTGTAGACCTGGTGGGCAAACACGAAGTCATCGGCGGTCAGCGGCTCACCATCCTGCCATTTCAGGTTCGGCTTCAGTACCCAGGTCGTCTTCATGGTGCCGTCGGCGTTGACGACCCAGGTCCCCTTATCCTGACTCGGGAGCTCGACGGCGAGAATCGGCTGTTTCTGATCGTGGTTGTCAGTGCCAGCCAGTCCCACGACCCAGGGAAAGCCGAGGCCCATCCGGTCGATACGGTCGGATAGCTGCGGCGGCTCGGCCCGCAGGACGAGCACCATAGGGCCCTTGGGGGCGGTCGGCGCGGCCGCAGGTTGTGCCTGGCCGGGTGCGCTGGACGTGGCCGTCCCCCCGGTCGATGGCGCCGCACAGCCGACTGCCACGGCGATCAAGAGTAGTATCACGACCGGCAGGCGAAACGTGTAATTGAGACGCGGCATTGGACCTCCCCTGCTCATCTGGGCGGGCAACGGCAAGGAGCCCGCCGGCGTGTCCAGAGGATACCGCAATGACTAGCCTCGTGGGCCGCAAGCCCATTTCGGCGGCGGTTTGACAGTACCTGAGGTGGCGGATAGCATGCGCTGCACAGGCAATTAAAGGAGTGCGCGATGGCCGAAGACCACCGGCCGGGTGCGACGTACTGGGTGGACCACTACGTCATTGGGAACAACGACCTGGAGCGCTCGGTTCGCTTCTATGCCGACGTGATGGGCGCCGAGCCGCGGCGGGCGAACGGCGCGCCGCTGAAGCCGGAGGAGCGGGCCAGGACCGATTCGCTGTTCCTCTGGGTTGGCACCTGTGCCCACCTCGGCACATACGTGCAGCCGGAGCCGCTGCCCGGGACCAAGGGGCTGGGCGTGGCGCTGCCCCGCTATGGCTGGTTTATCCGTCCGGAGGAGATCGACGACCACCTCCGCCGGCTGGACTATTTTCAGACGCCGCACACCGACCCGGTCCGCACCTCCGCTGAGGGCCAACCAGGCATCGCCATCTACTGGGAAGACCCCGATGGCAATCAATTGGAGTTCTGGGCGCCGGACCATTTGCCCGAAGGCGCGATGACCGGGGAGGGACCGCTGCACGTCGGGCGCATCAGCAGCGCCGTCTTTGAGTGCCGGGATCTCGCCCGCGCCACGGACTTCTACGAGCGGTGGTGCACCGTCGACCCGATCGTCTCCGCGGACGTCCCGAGGGACACGTCAGCCTTCGCGCTCGCGGGTGGCGGCCGGCTGGTGCTGAAGCAGGTCGAGTCGCTCGGCACCCGTACCGCAGGACACGCTCAGTGGCGAGTCCTGCACACCGCTTTCACCCTCCGCGACGACGAGTTCATCGCCGCGTGCCGCCGCATGTGGGCGGCATTGCCCGAGTGGGACTTCGACCCGCGGGTGTCGCGCGTGCCGAATCGCGAGGAGGAAGAGGCGCTTCCCGCGCGGACCGGCGTGCACGGCATGTTCGGACTGGAGTGGAAGCAGGCGTTCGGACGAGGCGACAGCTTCTACGACTGGGATACGAACGTCTGTCACTACTACCCGGGCGGCCCAATCGACGGCTCGATGGCGACGCACACCATTCCCAGCATGCGCAGCTTCTATGAGCAGGCCTCGGGTGCTTGACGCGGAGCGAAGCGCTCTGCCGCAAGCCCCGGGTCATATAACGATCCGCGTTACGGTGAACGGCGACCTGCATGAGTCTGAGGTCGAGCCACGGCTGCTGCTCGTCCATCTGCTTCGCGACGAGTTGCACCTCACCGGCACCCACATCGGGTGCGACACGAGCAGTTGCGGTGCCTGCACCGTCCTGCTCGACGGTGCGGCGGTCAAGTCATGCACGGTACTCGCGGTGCAGGCCGATAGCTGCCAGGTGCTGACCGTCGAGGGGTTGTCGAGGGAGGGCGGGGTTCATCCGCTGCAGGCGGCGTTTCTCGACGAGGAGGCGCTCGACTGCGGCTACTGCACGCCGGGCATGCTGATGAGCGCCCGCGCACTGCTCCTGCGCAATGACGATCCGACCGATGAAGAGATCCGCCACGCGATCGCCGGCAATCTCTGCCGCTGCACCGGCTACTCGGCGATCGTCCACGCGGTCCGTCGCGCCGCCGGGGCGGCAGGCGAAGGCGCTGCCAATGGTTGAGGCCGAGCCGCGCTTCCGGCAGTCCGGTGACCCGAGCTTGATCGTGCGAGGGCGCGGGCAATTCATCGACGACGTCGAGTTGCCCGGCATGCTCTACCTTCAATTGGTACGCAGTCCGTTGCCGCATGCGCGCATTGTGGGCATCGAGACCGCCGCGGCGCTTCGCTTGCCGGGGGTCGTCGCAGTCATCACGGGGTCGGATCTTGCGCGGCAAGGCTTGGCGTGGATGCCGACGCTTGCCGGCGATCGGCGACCGGTGCTGCCGATTGATGAGGTCAGCTTCCAGGGCCAGGAGGTCGTCGGCGTCGTGGCGAGTGACCGCTATGCGGCGGCGGACGCGGCGGCGGCGGTCGAGGTAGAGTACGACCCACTGCCTGGCGTGGCCGATCCGTTGCAGGCGCTCGACGCGGACGCACCGCTCGTGCGCCCGGACCGATCCGAGCGGACGAACCTGGTCTGGCGCTGGCAGGCGGGCGACCGCGATGGGACCGAGGATGACTTCGCCAAGGCCGCCGTACTCGTCGCGCAGCAGATGCACATTCCGCGCGTGCACACCTCCGCCATCGAGAGCTGCGGCTGCGTAGCCAGTTGGGACTCAGCAACCGGCGAGCTCACGATCTGGGTCACGACGCACGCGCCAGAGGGGATGCGCGTGGTGCTGGGCCTCATCGGCAGCACCGTCGGGATCGATCCAGAGAAGATCCGGTTCGTGTCTGTTGACATCGGCGGGGGCGCTGGCGGGAAGATCCTCACCTACCCCGGCTACCTCGTCGCGGTTGCCGCTTCGCTCGCCACTGGTAGGCCAGTCAAATGGATCGAGTCGCGCAATGAGTACATGCAGGCGGCATCGTTCGCCGGCGGCTATGAGATCATGGGATCGCTCGCCGCCGATGCCGACGGTCGGATGCGAGCCGTGCGCATTCGCACCGTCGCCGATCGGGGCAGCGCCGATGTGGGCGTCAATCCGCACCGGATCCCGCCCGAGCTGCTGCCCGTATCCAGCGGCCCGTACCGCCTGGAGCACGCGCTGCTCGAGGTCGAAGGGGTGTACACCAATCGCGCGCCAGGCGGCGTCGCATATCGCCGGACGGCGCGTGTGACCGACACCGTGTTCGCAATCGAGCGCCTCGTCGACATCCTGGCGCATGACCTCGGGATCGACCCGGCGGAGCTGCGCTTGCGGAACATGATTCCGCCCGAACCGGCCTCGTACGTTACGCCGCTTGGTTACCGTTGGGAGAGCGACGATTACGTCGCGACGTTGCGCAAAGCCATGGATGCGATTGGTTACGCCGAGTTGCGCCGGGAGCAAGCCGAGCGGCGCGCCGCGGGCCAGTTGATGGGGATCGGAGTGGCCAGCTTCACCGAAGCGCTCGTCGGCGGACCGTCCCGGCTCTTCAACATCCTCGCTGCGCGTCTGGTCGACCCGAATGCGAGCGTGGGCCGGGTGAGTGCTCAGTACCCGTTTGGCAGCCACATCTGCGTCGTCGACCTGGACGGTGGAAGCGGCGAGCTCACGATCCGGCGGCTCGTCGGCGTGCACGGCATCGGCCACCAGATCGATCCGTTGGTTCTGCAGGGCCAGATCGCTGGCCCACTCCAGAGTGGCTTCGCGCCGGCGCTATATGAGGAGGTCGTGTACGACGAGTTCGGGGGCAACCTCAGCAGCACCCTTCTGAGTTACGCGATCCCGCGAGCGCCGGAGAGCCCTGATTGGGAGCCCGAGCCGCGGCCCCCGCATGGTGACGGCGCCGCGGAGCGCATCAGCCCGGGCGAGTCGCCCTCCGTCGGCGCGCAAGTTGCGATCGCCAATGCAGTCGTGGATGCGCTCTGGCACCTCGGGGTACGTCACGTCGACATACCCATCACGCCATCCAAGGTGTGGAGTATCCTCCGGGAGCTCGAAGCCCGCATGCCCGCCTCGTCGGGCAACGCGCGCGAGACTCACCTGACCCATTGAAACGGGAGGACCAGTATGGTCGCAATCAATGAGACAGCCATTGGAGAGGAGAACGGGCGCCCCGCGCGTGTGTCCTTTCAGGATTTCTTGAAGACCGGACCCGGCACCCTTGCAGGCCGCTACCTGCGCTCCTTCTGGCAGCCGGTGTACCGGTCCCAGGACCTGGCAAGCGGACGCGCCCTCCCGCTCCGGATCATGAGCGAAGATCTCGCGCTCTATCGCGGCGAGTCCGGCGATGCCCACCTCGTCGCCTTTCGCTGCGCGCACCGCGGTACCCAGTTGAGCACGGGTTGGGTCGAAGGCGACAATCTGCGTTGCTTTTACCACGGCTGGGTCTACGACGGAAACGGACAATGCGTCGAGCAGCCGGCCGAGCCCGAGCCGTTTTGCGAGCGGATCAAGATCCGCGCCTATCCGGTGCGCGAATATCTCGGCTTCGTCTTCGCCTATCTGGGGGACGGGGAGGCACCGGAATTCCCGCGCCTCGCCGAATTCGAGCACCCGGAGTACGTTCACGAAGTGAGTGTGCTCATCTGGCCGGGCAACTATTTCACCCAGCTCGACAATTCGATGGACCAGTGCCATACGGCGATCAACCACTGGCATTTTGGCCGGGGGGTGCCGAAGCTCTCCGCGGAGGAGACCGCCTACGGCATGATGTCGATCCCGGAGGGGCCGGGTTATGAGGGCCCAAGCCACTTCGTCATGCCTAACGCGCACGAGTGGGGCGCGCCGCCGCGGCCGGGCGGGCAGGATCTCTGGAGCTATGCGCGCGGGTGGCGGGTGCCTATCGACGATCAGCACTACTACCGCTTCGGCATCAACGTGCTGCCGCTCACGGGCGACGCAGCGAAGGAGTATGCCGAGCGGCAGGCGGCGCGGGCCGCCAAGGTCACCCGCCCGGCCAGTGAGATCGCGGAAGACGTACTCGCCGGGCGGCTCGACCCCCACGAGCTGAAGCCGGAGCTCTACCCAGACCTCGTCAATATTCAGGATTACGTCGCGCAAGTTGGGCAGGGCGACATCGCCAGTCAGCCGCACGCCGAACACCTCGGGCGGTCCGACGTCGGGATCATCCTGCTCCGGAAGATCTGGGCCCAGGAGCTCCAAGCACTGGCCGAGGGGAAGCCGCAGCGGCAGTGGGTGCGCCCACCGACGCTCTGGAACAACTACTCGGCCGCGGGTCGCGACACGAGCGCCGTCTCGGTATGAGTTTGCCCCGTGAGCTTTGCGAAACGGGCGGTGGGAGAAGCCGTCATTCGTGCCATCCTGAGTCGTCATGCCCCGGCGGGGCGCCTCCGCGACATGGAAATCCATTTCCAAAGCAGCGAAGCGAAGGATCCGTGATTCGCGGCGGCGAGTCTACGGATCCTTCGGTTGTGGCCTGAGGGTGACAGAGTCATTGAGCCTCGAAGGCCAATTCACCGAGGTCGGCGGCTACCGCACGTATTACGTGCGTTATGGCCGCGGCCCCGCTGTCGTGCTGCTCCACGGCCAATCGCCCGGCTCCTGCGTCGAGCTCATCTGGGGCGCCACGATCGAGCCGCTCGCCGACGCCGGCTTTACGGTTTACGCTTTCGATCAGGTCGGTTTTGGCCGCAGCGACCATCCGGCTGACTATTCAATCGGCCCGCGCATCGCCCACACACGCGCGTTTCTCGACGCGATGGGCCTCGATCAGGCGGCGTTCTGGACCGCGTCGGACGGCGGCTACATCGCCTCGACAATCGGGCTCGACGATCCGCGCGTGTCGCACCTCATCATCATGGCGAACGCCACGCTCTCGCCAGGGGCGCCGAGCGATTCCGAGGACTCCCGGCGCGAGCGTGCGGAAGCGCGGGCGCAATACACGCCGTCAATCGAGGAGGCGCGCAAGCGGCTCACCCGCTCGATCGGCGATTCGTCCGCGGTCACGGACGACCTGGCACGCGTGATGTACGAGGCGACGAGCGGCAAGAATTTCGAGGCGCTGCAAGCGCGGCAACGTGCGCCCCGCCCGCCCGCAATCTACGACGAGCTCCACCGCCTCACCATTCCAGTGCTTTTGCTCTGGGGGCTCGACGACAACCATGGCGGTGAGCGGAGTGTCATGCTGCTGGAGAAGATACCCGGCGCCGAGTTGCACCTCTTCGACCACAGCAGCCAATGGCCCCAGCGTGACCATCCCCAGCGCTCACTCGCCACCGTCCGTGAGTTCCTGCGCGGCGGTCGGCCCTGAGCGCACGTCGATCGAGCTTGGCAGGGGCATCGGCCCGCTGTATGATGGCCCGGACACACTGCTGCGGCCTGGCGCCGCGCTCTACCGCACCTGAGGCACACCCGTGGACAATCGCCATGCCTGGCGTACTCTTGCACTCAGCGGCCTGCTCTGTACCCTGCTCGCCAGTTGCGCGCCGAGCCCGGCGGCGCCAGGGGCGCCCGGCGCCCCGGGCGCCCAGTCGAGCTCTGCCGCGACGGCGCCGACCGGCCCCACTGGCACCCTGCGGATCGCATGGGGGGCGGAACCGCCACTGCTCGCGCCGAAGTTCATCAATGGCGGATCCACCGCACTCGCCGAGATGGCGTTGACGTTCAACTCGGCGCTCACGTACCTCGACCCCGCGGGCATCGCCCATCCGCAGCTCGCCAGCGAGATCCCGAGCCAGGACAACGGGAGTTGGGTGATCAACGCCGATGGGACGATGATCACGACGTACCACATTCGCGACAACGCCAAGTGGCACGACGGCCACCCGCTCACCGCCAACGATTTCGCGTTTGCGTTTCAGATCTACCGGGACCCGGACGTTCCCGTGGGCATTCGCACGCCGGAAAACTCGATGGCGAGTGTCGAGGCGAAGGACGATCGCACGCTGGAGATATCCTGGAAACAGCCGTACTACGCGGCCAATGCGCTGTGGTATCAGCAGCTCGACCCGCTGCCGCGCCACCTCCTCGAGGAGAAGTACCTATCCGACAAACCAAATTTCATGCAAGGGCCGGAGTGGACGACGAGCTACATTGGCAGTGGGCCATTCCGCCTCGAAAAGTGGAACCTTGGCAGCGGTGTCGTCGCCAGGGCGTTCACCGACTGGGTGCTTGGCCCACCCAAGATCGCCACCCTCGACATCCGCTTCTTTGGGGATGGGAACACGATCCTGGCGAACCTCCTCGCTGGCGAGACGGACGTCAGCGGCCTCCCGTGGCTTACGGCGAGCCACGCCCTTAGCGCCAAGGATCAATGGGTTGGCTCCGGCGCAGGGACCGTGCAAGCGACGGTCTCACGGTTGCAGCATATGGATTTCCAGTTCCGCGACGTGCCGAGCGTGCAGCCGTTGCTCACCGACGTGCGCGTGCGGCAGGCATTGATGTACGCGACGGATCGCCAGGGTCTCGCGGACCGCACGAACGAAGGGCTTGGCGGTGGGGTCGCCGACATATTCCTGCTGCCCACTGATGCCCTCTATCGGGAGGTCGATCAGACCGCCAGCAAGTATCCGTACGACCCGGCGCGTGCCGAAGCTCTCATGGCCGAGGTTGGTTATCGGCGTCCGCAGGCAGGGTCGCCATTGGTCAACGGCGCTGGTCAACCGTTCGCAATCGAAGTCTGGGGGACAGGCGAAAGTCAGAACGATGCCACGATCATCGCTCGGAATTGGCAAGACGTCGGCATGGATTCCCGTATTGTGGCGATCCCGCCGAATCGTGCGGCGGACGGCCAGTACCGCACGAGCTTCACGGGCGTGAGCCTCACGAATCATCGGATCGTCCCTGAGAACTTCATCTGGACCTCGTCGCAACTGCCGACCGCGCAGAACCAGTTTGCTGGCCAGAACCGGGGCAGCTTCGCGGATCCAGAGATCGATCGGCTGCAGCGGACGGTACTGGGGGCGCGTGGTCCCGACGAATGGCGCCAGGCGACGCTGGCGCTGCACGGGGGGATGTCGAAAACGCTCGGCACGGGGCCGCTCTACTACCCGGTGGACATCATGATGGTCCGCAGCACCGTCGCAGGGCCGCAAGGGCACTATTGGTACCCAGCCAATTCGTGGAATATCTTCGAGTGGACGATCACCGGCTAGAGGAGAGAACCCCAATGGTCGCGATGGACGAGCGCCCCACTGACACCCAGCCGCAGGGCGAGATCACCTACCAGGACTTTCTGAAGACCGGCCCGGGCACGCTTGCTGGCCGCTACCTGCGGATGTTCTGGCAGCCGGTGTACCGGTCGCAGGATCTCGCTACGGGGAGTGCGGTCCCGATCAAGATGATGAGCGAGGACTTTACGCTGGTTCGCGGCGACAGCGGCCAGGCGCAGCTCCTCGCCCAGCGCTGTGCCCATCGCGGCTCGATGCTCGTCACCGGCTGGGTCGAGGGCGACGCGATCCGCTGCTCGTACCACGGGTGGAAGTACGACCTCACCGGCCAGTGCGTCGACCAGCCCGCCGAGCCGGTGCCGTTCTGCAACACAGTGCGCGTGCGCAGCTACCCGACCCAGGAGTACCTTGGCTTGATCTTCGCATACCTTGGGGAGGGCGAGCCGCCGGCGTTCCCGCGGCTCCCGGACTATGAGGACCCTGAGTACACGCGCGACGTCGAGTACCTGATTTGGCCGTGCAACTACTTCACGCAGCTCGACAACGCCGTGGACCAGACCCACACGAGCATTGCCCACTGGCAGTTCGGGCGGCCTATCCCCGAGGCGCTCGTTTTCCACGAGACCGACTGGGGGCTGGACGTGTCGACGCAGGTTGACGGGGCGGTTCGGCCGCCGAGTCACTTCCTGATGCCCAACGCCCACGAGTGGGGCGGAGCGCCACGCGGCGATAAGGTCGTCTGGAACTACGCCTGCGGCTGGCGAGTGCCAGTCGACGACCAGCACCATGCCCGTTTTGCGGTCGAGGTGATCGCGTCAAAAGGCGAGGCCGCCCAGCGGCGGCAGGCGCGCCGGGTCGGCGGGAATGACCGGGCCCTGATCGAAGTCGCCGAAGCGGTCATGGCCGGCAAAGTGAACGGCCGCGAGCTCACGCCGGAGCGCTACCCCGAGCACCAACTAACGAATATCCAGGACTATTACAACCTCGTCGGTCTGGGCGATGTCGCCAGCCAGCCGCCGCGGGAACGGCTCGGTCGTTCGGACCTGGCGATCGTGGCGCTGCGAGGCATCTGGGCGCGTGAGCTGCGCGCCGTGGCCGAGGGACGGCCGATCAAGCGATGGCAGCGGCCCGACGCACTCTGGGGCCACGTGTGGGAGGTCGCGGCGGACCACGTCGTCGACTGACCTGCGGCTACAGCAAGGCGCCAGCAGGATCCCGGGGGCTAGCCTCAGGCCGCTGCTGACGAGTGCTCAGGAGCGCCGCGAGGAACCTGCGGCCGCGGAATCTGTCATCCAGAGGCGCAGCCGGAAACCAACGGGTCACCCGAGCGAAGCGAAGGATCCGTGGCTCCAACATTGTGGTCACGGTTCCTTCGCTTCGCTCACGATGACAATTTGGCGTTCAGCATTGGTAGCCGGCACTGAAAATTGACGGGCGTGGAGGTGAGCGGATGCCAATCGTGCACGATGGCCAGTACGTTGACGTGGACGGGATTAGAACCTACTACGTCAAGCGCGGCTCTGGCCCGGCCATCGTCATGTTTCACGGTCAGGCGCCTGGGGCCTCGGCCCACCTCATGTGGGAAATGAGCCTCGACTATTTCGCCCACGCTGGCTACGCGGTCTATGCCATCGACGAGGTCGGGTTTGGGCGCACCGACAAAGTCGACGATTGCTCGATGGGGCCGCGAGTGGCCCATGCCCGGGGCTTTCTTCAGGCGATGGGACTGGATCGCTACACGTTGTGGGGTCACTCCGATGGCTCCTACATCGCATCGACGATCGCTCTCGACGACCCGAAGGTCGATCACCTGATTCTTATGGCGAGCGGCACCCTCTCGCCGCGCAACCCGAACGACTCTGAGGAGGCGATCCAGGGCCGCGCCGAGCGACGCGCGAGCTATACGCCGTCGCGGGAAAACGCTCGCGGCAATCTGCTGCACTCTTTCGCCAACGCCGAGGCCGTCACCGACGAGCTGGTCGACGAGATGTTGGCGATGAGCGAGGGGGAGAATTACGAGGCGTTCACGCGTCGCTCGCAGGCGCCTCACCCGAAGCCAATCTATGATGACCTGCGTGCCCTGAAGCTACCGGTGCTGGTGCTGTGGGGCCGCAGCGACAGCGGTGGGCCGCTGCGGGGTCTGTTGCTCTCCGAGCGGATTCCCGGCGCCGAGTTCCACGTTTTCGACCAATGTGGCCACTGGGTGCAGCGCGATCAACCCGCACGCGTGAACTCGATAGTGTGCGACTTCCTGCGTTCGCGCTAGTACTCGCTTCGCTCTCATCGCAGACTTGTCGGGGCTCGGATGGGGTGAGTCGTTGGACCCGTCATCACTCGATGCCGAGGCGCTCGCCGCGGAGCTGCGCCGAATAGTTCGCGGCGAAGTCCGCTTCGACGATGGCAGCCGCGCGCTCTACGCGACCGACGCCTCAAACTATCGGCAGGTCCCCATTGGCATCGTCATTCCGCGCGATGCCGATGATGCGGTGGCCGCGGTGGCCGTCGCGCGCCAGTTCGGCGCGCCGCTGCTGCCGCGCGGTGGCGGCACCAGCCTGGCTGGGCAGTGCTGCAATGTGGCCGTCGTCCTCGACTTCTCGAAGTATGTGAATCGCCTGCTCGAGTTTGACCCCGAGCACCGGCGCGCGACGGTGCAGCCCGGGCTGGTGCTCGACGAGTTGCGCGACGCCGCCGAGCGCCACCATTTGACCTTTGCGCCCGATCCCTCGACCCACAATCACTGCACCCTCGGGGGGATGATCGGCAACAACTCGTGCGGTGTGCACTCGGTGATGGGCGGCAACACCGTTGACAACGTCGAGGAGCTTGAGATCCTGACGTACGACGGCCTGCGCATGCGGGTCAGCGCCACCAGCGATGAGGAGTTGGCACAGATCATCCGCGTGGGCGGGCGGCGCGGCGAGATCTACGCCGCGCTCCGAACGCTGCGGGACCGCTATGCCGACGCCATTCGCATGCGCTATCCGAAGCTCGAGCGGCGGGTTTCCGGATTCAACCTCGACCAGCTCCTTCCCGAGAACGGCTTCCACGTGGCAAGGGCGCTCGTCGGCACCGAGGGCACCTGCGTCACTGTGCTCGAAGCCACGACCCGACTCGTGTACAGCCCGCCGGCGCGCTCCCTGCTCGTGCTCGGCTACCCGGATGTCGAGGCGGCCGGTCACCGCGTGACCGACGTGATGGCCCATGCGCCGCTCGCCGTCGAGGGTCTCGACGACCGCTTGGTCGATGGCATGCGCCGCAAGGGGATGCACACCGACGACCTCGCACTGCTGCCCGCAGGCGGGGCGTGGCTGTTCGTCGAGTTTGGCGGCGAGACGAAAGCCGAGGCCGACGGCCGCGCCCATGAGGTGCGGGAGGCGCTCGCTCGGCTTGCCAACCCGCCGGACATGCGGGTCTTCGAGGACCCGAAGCTCGCCCGCACCGCCTGGCTCATCCGCCAGTCCGCGCCGCGCGCCGCTGCCCGCATGCCGGGGCAACGCGATTGTTACGACGGCTGGGAGGACACCGCGGTCCCGCCCGAGGTGCTTGGCGACTACTTGCGAGAGCTGCGGACCCTGTTCGATCGCTACGACTACAGCGCTGGGATCTACGGCCACTTCGCGCAGGGCTGCATCCATACCCGCATCGATTTTGATCTGAAGAGCGACGTGGGAGTGGCGCAGTTCCGCCGCTTCGTCGAAGAGGCCGCCGATCTAGTGGTGACGTACGGGGGCTCGCTCTCCGGCGAGCACGGCGACGGCCAGGCGCGTGGCGAGCTGCTGTCGCGCATGTTCGGCGAGGAACTCGTCGGCGCCTTCCGCGAGTTCAAGACGATCTGGGACCCCGAGGGCCGGATGAACCCCGGCAAGGTGGTGGACTCGTATCGGTTGGACGAAAACTTGCGGCTGCTGCCCG
Source organism: Chloroflexota bacterium (assembly GCA_034666705.1). Classification (GTDB taxonomy): domain Bacteria; phylum Chloroflexota; class UBA6077; order UBA6077; family SHYK01; genus JAXDLH01. The sequence goes on along the minus strand of JAXDLH010000238.1, from coordinate 4,848 downwards.
GTCGTGCGGCGCGCGAGGCGTTCGTGCCGCGCCCGCATTTCGCCTACGTGGAGGATGAGGGCAGTTTCGCCATGGCAATGGAGCGCTGCATCGGCATCGGGGAGTGCCGCAAGCTGCGCGGCGGCGTGATGTGCCCGAGCTACATGGTTACCTTGGAGGAGCAGCACTCGACGCGCGGCCGGGCCCGCATGCTCTTCGAGATGCTCCAGCAAGGACCGGTGCGTGGCGGCTGGCATTCCGACGCGGTCAAGGACGCCCTCGACCTCTGCCTAGCGTGCAAGGGGTGCAAGACCGGCTGCCCAGCCAGCGTCGACATGGCGACCTACAAAGCTGAGTTCCTGGCTCACTACTATGAGGGTCGGCGCCGACCGCGTGCCGCCTACGCGCTCGGGATGATCATGCGCTGGTCGCGCCTCGCGGCGCGCATGCCAGCGTTGGTGAACATCGTGACGCAGACTCCCGTGCTGAGTCGTCTCGCCAAACTCATTGCCGGGGTTGCGCCGGAGCGCCGCCTGCCAGCCTATGCTGCCGAGCCGTTCGTCAATTGGCTCCGTCGCCGACCGCGCCGGGAGGAAGCGCCCACGCGTGGCCGCGTCGTGCTCTGGCCCGATACGTTCAACAACTACTTCCATCCAGAGACCGCCAGGGCCGCCCTGGACGTGCTGGAGGACGCCGGCTTCGAAGTCGTCGTGCCGGCGCAACCCGTGTGTTGCGGCCGACCGCTCTACGACTACGGCCTGCTCGATCTAGCGAAGCGCATGCTCCGGGACGTGCTCCACACGCTCCATCCCTATCTTGTGGCGGGCGTGACGGTCGTCGTGCTCGAGCCGAGCTGCCTTGCGGTGTTCCGCGACGAACTGCTGGGCCTCATGCCCGCCGACGCCGACGCGCGCCGCCTGAGCGAGCAGGCGGTGCTGCTTGGCGAGTTCCTCGCGAAGCATGCGCCGGACGTCGCGCTGCCGCAGCTCGTGGGTAAGGCATTGGTCCACGTCCACTGTCACCAGCAATCGCTCGCCGGCACCGCGTCCGAATCCGCCGCGCTTGCTCGGCTTGGACTGGAGGTGCAGGTGCTCGACGCCGGTTGCTGCGGCATGGCGGGCGCCTTTGGCTTCGAGGCCGAGCACTACGACGTGTCGATGCAGATCGGCGAGCGCGCGCTGCTTCCCGCGGTGCGCGCCGCCGCATCCGACACGCTGGTCGTGGCCGACGGCTTTAGCTGCCGCGAGCAGATTAGCCAGGCCACGACGCGACGCCCGCTGCACCTCGCCGAGGTCATCCAGCGTGCAAAGCAGCGCGCCCGGCACGACGCCACGCTCCGCGCAGGAAACTGACGCGAGTCTTGATTCTTCGCGCCTTGGCCCTATCGTGCCGGCGTATGATCTGCTCCGTAGTCGACGCTGAAGGAGGGGATGATGGCGGGTCAGTGGCGCGCGTTCATGAGTGGACCGCAGAAGATTGCCGACGAGTTCAAGGTCGCCGAGCAGGCTGGCTGGGACATCGTCTACGGCCGCAACGTCGAGGACTACCCGGACGGCGTCTACGACGACAATGAGCTCTCAGCCTCCCTCCGGGGTGTCAATACTTACGTGATCCCGACGCGTGAGCGCTTCACGCGTCGCGTCGCCGAGGCGAGCCCCGATCTCCTCACCGTCATCAAAGCCACGATCGGTGTGGACAACGTCGACGTCGCTGCGGCGACGGACCACGGCATCCTCGTCTCCAACTCGCCGACGCCCGAAAACTACGTCGGTGTGGCGGAGGGCACGATCGGCTTCATGGTGCTGCTATCCAAACGGCTCGTCGAGCAGATGGACATCATCCAGAAGGGTGGGTGGAAGCGCGGCGACCTGCTCGGCGACCTCATGTGGGGGAAGACGGTCGGCATCGTGGGGCTCGGCCGCGTCGGCGGTGCCGTGGCGAAGCGGCTCGCCGCCTGGGACATGCGCGTGCTCGTCGCCGACCCGTACATTCCTCGCAATCGCGTCCTCGAGCTTGGCGTCGAGCACGTCGACCTCGATACCCTCCTGCGCGAGTCAGACTTCGTGTCGCTCCACGTGGTGCTGAATGACGAAACGCGTCACATGATCGGCGAGCGCGAGCTAAATCTCATGAAGCCGACCGCATTCCTGATCAATACGGCGCGCGGCGCGGTGATCGATACGGCGGCAGTAGCGAAGGCGATCGACGACCGGCGCATCGCCGGTGGCGCATTCGACACGCACACGCCGGAACCCCTGCCGATGGACAGCCCCCTGCGCGAGCTCGATCCGAATCGCGTGATCATCACACCGCACAGCATCGGCAACAGCAACGCATCGCACCATGCGGGCCAGCAGATGGCCGCCGACACATTGCTTCGCATCATGCGCGGCCAACTGCCTGAGTCGGTGGTAAACCCACAGGTGATCGACCGCTGGCGTGAGCGCCTCGCGTCCGCTCAACGAGGCTAACGCGGCGGCGACTGCTACTTTTCGGGTGCGTATTTGCCGGTGAGCTGCGGGGCCGGGCCTTTGAGCCCTTGCTCGGCGCGTTCCAGCCGCGTCTCGCGGCCCCACGTGCGCTTCAGGTCGTCGCGCACGCGGACGTGCAAGCGGCCGAGCCCCTTGGTCTCGATCTCCACCTGATCGCCGTCCTGGTAGGCGCTCAGCCCCCGGTGATTGGTGCCGAAGGCGAGCACGTCGCCGGGATCGAGCGCGTGGATGCTGCTCACCCACGAGACGCAGCGCTCGATGTGGTGAGCCATGTCGCTCGTGTTGTAGTCCTGCGTCAATCGGCCGTTGATCCAGCAGCGCACCTGCACGTTCTGTGCGTTGGGCATCTCGTCGGCTGTAACGATGTACGGGCCCATGGGTGCAAACGTGTCGCGGGATTTCATCTGGTAGAACGTGTTGCCGCTCGGTGGCAGGCCGCGCGCTGACCCATCGATGAAGTTCATGTAGCCGAAGATGTAGCTCATCGCCTCGGCCTCGGGCACGTTGCTCGCGCGTTTGCCGATCACGCACGCCATCTCTGACTCGGGGTCGAAGATCGTCGCGGGAACGTCCGGCAGCACGAGCGTGTCGCCGTCCCCGATCACCGCATTCGGCGACTTGAGGAACGCATTGATCGGCGGCCGTTCTGGCAACGTGCCGTTCTCCATGTAATTCACGGCCATGCAGGCAATCGTGCTTGGCCGCGGCAGCGGTGCCCGAAATCGCACCTTGGCCGCTGGCACGCCCTGCCCGCGGTCGGCGGCCTGCTCGATCGATCCCTTTAGCTCAGCCCAGCGCTCGATGACGCCGCGGATCAAATCCTGCGGCTGCAGGTGCGGCACGTCGTGGACCGCGTCGGACACGTCGACCACCATGTCGCCCTTGAGCACGCCAAGTGTGTAGTCATCGAAGAAGAGCAGCTTCACCGTTCCCCCTGCCGCGGTCCGTAACGGCGCGCCCGCCGCTCCTCGTGACCTGAGCCGCAGTATAGTTGCCCATCGGGGGCCGGTAAAGCGTCTCTGTCCTTCTGCGCCTTCGAACCAGAGGTGTCGCACCGAGCGCGTCGGGGCACCAATCCTTTGCCCCGCGCTGGATAACAGCAGGGGATAGCGTCCCGCCAGGGCGTGACGACGGAGGCATGACGATTCGCGAGGGCGTGCCGTGACGAGCGAGAATCCGCCGCGCGAGGCGACCGAGGGGGTGCTTCTCTGGGAGCCCTCCGAGGCGCGGAAGGCAGCCACCACGCTCGCCCGCTACATGCGCTGGCTGCGCGAGACGCGCGGGCTCACGTTCGAGACGTACCAGAATCTCTGGACGTGGTCCGTCGCCGACCTCGAGGCGTTTTGGGGCTCCCTCTGGGATTTCTTCGAGGTTCGCGCCCAGAGTCCGTATACACGTGTGCTGGCCGATCGCGCCATGCCTGGTGCCGTCTGGTTTCCCGGCGTCACCCTCAACTACGCGGAGCACGCGCTGCGTCGTCGCGACGGTCACCTCGCCCTGATCTGCACGCGCGAGAATGCGCCCGCCGTCACGCTCACTTATGCGGAGCTTGGCGAGCGGGTGGGGGCCGCTGCTGCCGGGCTGCGGCGGCTCGGCGTGGGCCGGGGAGACCGAGTCGTCGGCTTTTTGCCGAACACGGCGGAGGCGCTCATTGCCTTCCTTGCCACCGCGAGTATCGGGGCCATCTGGTCGTGCTGCTCGCCGGAGTTCGGCGTGGCGAGTGTGGTCGATCGTTTTCAGCAGATTGAGCCCAGCGTGCTCATCGCAGTGGATGGCTACCGCTACGGTGGCCGAGCGCACGACCGCCGCGACGCGCTCGCGGAGCTGCGCCGGCAGTTGCCGACGTTGCGGACGACCGTGCTCGTGCCGTATCTCGGTGCGGGCGGCCCCGCTCCCGGCGGCGTCGCGGTACTGCCGTGGGCCGAGCTGCTCGCGACGCCCGGTGAGCTGACGTTCGAGCCCGTGCCGTTCGATCATCCGCTCTGGGTGCTCTATTCATCGGGCACCACCGGCCTGCCCAAGGCGATCGTGCAAGGCCATGGCGGCATTCTGCTCGAGCACCTCAAATCCAATGGTCTCCACCTCGACATTACGCCGGACGACCGCTTCTTCTGGTTCACCACGACCGGCTGGATGATGTGGAACTTCCTGGTCAGCGCACCGGCCGTCGGCGCGGCCATCGTCCTGTTCGACGGCAACCCGGGCTGGCCCGACCTCGGCGCGCTCTGGCGGCTGGCCGAGGAGGCGGGCGTCACGTACTTCGGCACGTCGGCGCCCTTCCTGCTGTCCTGCCGCAAGGCTGCCGTCCAGGTCCCGGAGCTGCCAAAGCTGCGGGGTGTCGGTTCCACCGGCGCGCCGCTGACCGCGGAGGGCTACG